>CANBRQ010000058.1 GCA_947371955.1 Paracoccaceae bacterium
GCCCGCTATGCCGGAACCGCGGGGCAGGCGTGGTCTATGGGCCTTGCCGTTGCCAGCGGCGGGCGTGCGCTGAACCCGGGTGTGCTGCGCTGGTCCACCGCTGACCAGTCGGGCGAGATCGTCTTTCCGGGGGCTGCAGCGCTGACCACGACCGACCTTGGCACGCTGGCGCTGACCTTGCCCGCCTTCGCTGACAATAGGATGCTCACCCTGTCTTTCGCCCTGACTTGCGGCACCGACCCGGTGGCGCGCAATCAGGTTGATCTGGCCGTCTATGCCCCGCGTCAGATCAGTGACCTGCCGCGCATTGCGACCGAAAACGAACGGCTTGCGATCCGTGCGGTGGCGTTGGGCTACCAAGTGGTGGCATCGGATCAGGCCGATGTCACCTTGACCCATGCGCTGGATGAAGCCGATGTCCGGGCGATGCAGGCCGGGGCGCGGTACGTCGTCCTCGCCGATGGGACAGAGAAAACCGAAGGAAATCTGCGGGTTGAAGCGCGCGGACGCGAACAGCCCTTCATTCCGGTCGTCGATGACACGCCCGGCATCCCGGTCGGCGCGCAGTTCCCCTTGCCCAACATCACCCTGATGGCCCGGCACGGCACCATGTGGCGCGGTGACTGGATCGCAGGCTTCACCTGGATCAGACGCGAGGGCGTTTTTGCTGACCTGCCGGGGGGCCCGCTGATTGATTTGTCGTTCTCGGACGTGGTGCCGCATCACGTCATGGGCGGCTTTTCGGGATGGGAGTTTGGCGGGCCGGTCCATGCCGGTGTCGTCGTGGGCTGGGTCCACAAACCCGCCGCCCTGATTGCCGAACGGCGCGTCGGCAAGGGCGCGCTTGTGGCCAGCACCTTTCGCCTGACCGGGGCCGCCCCGGGCGCTGATCCGGTGGCCGACGCGCTGTTTGACCGGCTTGTCAAGCTTGGCACAACACTGTTCGTGGACGTTTGATGTATCAAGATGACCGATACATATCGACAAGCCTGTTGACAGTGCGCCCGTCGCGTCCTTAGGCTGACGGCATAGAAACAAGATCGATCCGGCCGGTTCGAGGAGGAATTTGGCCGAGGTTGCAGAATGCCGGATCAACCGGCCCAACCGCCCGCGTGCGCCCGCAGGTGAGGGGTACAGACTTGGCGTGGAAGTTCAGGCTTCAAAACTGGGGAGGATATGCAATGCGATACACACTCAAGGCCGCCGTGCTTGCCGCCGTCATGGCAGCAACCGGCGCACAGGCCAAGGAAACCGTCGTCTGGTGGGATTTTCTGGGCGGCGGTGACGGCGTCCGGATGAAGAAGCTCATCGAGGACTTCAACACCGAACACAAGGACGCCATCGAGATTCAGGCCTCGACGCTGGATTGGGGCACGCCGTTCTATTCCAAGGTCCAGACCTCCACCGCCGTGGGCGAGGGGCCGGATATCATGACCTACCACGCCTCGCGCCTGCCGCTGGGTGTCAGCCAAGGCTCCATCTCCGAGATTTCGGCGGATGACATGAAGACCATGGGCCTGAGCCAGGACAGCTTCGCCCCGGCGACGTGGGACGCGGTGCATGTCGATGGCAAGCAATATGCCGTGCCCTTCGACACCCATCCGATCGTTCTGTACTACAACAAGGACCTTCTGGCGAAATCGGGCCTGATCGGTGACGACGGCCTGCCGAAGCTGGATGCGCTGACCGGCCTCGACAATTTCAACGCCTCGTTGGCCAAGTTGAAGGCCGACGGCAATGAATGGCCCATCGTGCAGGTGACCGCGGACGGCGGCTTTGCCTTCCGGACGGTTTACTCGTTGCTTTGCCAACAAGATGGCCAGATCGGCAAGGACGGCGACTGGTTCCCCGGTGACAGCGTCGACAAGCTGGCAACGGCAATCGGCGTGATCTCGGGCTGGGTGAAGAACGGCTACAACCCGGCCAAGACCGACTACCCGACGACGGTGGCTCTGTTCACGAGCGGTAAGGCACCCTTCATGATCAACGGCGTCTGGGAAGTCCCGACGATGGACGACCTGAACAAGCAGGGCAAACTGTTCAACTGGGGTGCGATCGAAATCCCGGCTTTGTTCGCCCACACCTGCACCTACTCGGACAGCCACACCTTCGCGATCCCTGCCAATGCCGGCAAGGAAGCGACGCCTGAAAAGCACGCGGCCGTTCTGGAAATCATCAAGTGGATGGAAGCCCATGCCCTGTTCTGGGCGACGGCTGGTCACGTCCCGGCCAACAAGGCTGTGACCGACAGCGCCGAGTACAAGGCCATGCAACCGCAGGCGACCTATCAGCCGCTGACGGCCCATGCCGTCTTCGACCCGAAGTCGGTTCTGGCCGGTGTGGCCTCGCCATTGTTCGACACCGCAGGCAACGCCATCACTCCGGCGATGAACGGCGAGCTTGATCCGACGGATGCGGCCAAGCAGATCCAGGAAGAACTGAACGCGATGTAAGTCCTGCAAAGGTCTTGATCCGTCCCTGCCGGGGCTGCTCCCATGGCCCCGGCAGGCCCTTGTCCTCCAAAGGCTCTTCACACATCCAATGCTGCGCAACAAAGGCAAGGAAACGCTGACGGCTCTGGTGCTGATTGCACCGTTTCTGGCCGTCTATGGCTGGCTGTTCATCTACCCCACGATCCAGATGGTCGAGATGAGCTTCATGAAGGCCCCCCTGATCGGCAAGGGGACCTGGGCGGGCTTCGCCAACTACGCGAAGATGTTCCGCGACCCGGTGTTTCGCATCGCCGTGATCAACACCGCCTATTTCGTGCTGCTGACGGTCGTGCCCGGCACCGTCGTGGCGCTGTCTATAGCACTGATGGTGCGGCGCTTGAAAGGCTGGGTGCAAAGTGCCGTGCTGGCCGCGTTCTTCCTGCCCTACGTGCTGCCCGTGACCGTGGTCTATGTCCTGTGGGACTGGATGACCAACGTGCAATTCGGCATGCTCCAAGGCCCCATCGCCTTCTTCGCGGGCGAGCCCACCAACATCTGGCGCACCTCCGGCTGGTTCATGCCGGGAGCTGCCATCCTGACGATCTGGTGGACGAACGGCTTTTCCATCCTTCTCTTCCTCGCCGGTCTGCGCAACATCCCCGCTGAACTCTACGAGGCAGCGGAGCTTGATGGCGCCACCCGCCTGCAGATGTTCACCCGCCTGACCTTTCCGCTGTTGTGGCCGGTCACCGTGCTGTGCCTGACGATCCAGTTGATCCTGCAACTGAAGATCTTCGATCAGGTCTACCTTTTCGCCCAAGGCGGGCAGACCCGCGCCACGATGGTGCTGGTTCAGTATATCTACGAACAGGCTTTCCAGAAGAACAACGGCGGCTATTCGGCGACCATCGCCGTGGCGCTGTTCGTGATCGTGCTGGCCTTCTCGATCTTCCAATTCCAGGTCCTGCGCATCCGGGGGGCGAAATGAGCGTTCTGTCAGCCCCCACCCGCCGGTTCAGTCTTGGCACCCTGTTTCTTACCCTGCTGTCGGTGATCGCCGCCGGCCTGTGGTTCTTCCCGGTCTATTGGGGCATCGTCACAAGTCTGCGCTTTGACGACGAGACGGTGAAGGACTTCGCCCTCTGGCCCTCGAACCCCACGCTGCACAACTACATCTTCGACATCGAGAATTCCGACCTGCCGATCTGGTATCTGAATTCCACCATCACCTCGGTCGCGGTCACCGTTTTGGTGGTCTTCATGTCGGCCTGCACGGGCTATGCGATCAGCCAGTTGAATTTCCCGGGCCGCAAGGCACTGTGGTGGATGATCCTTGGCAGCTTCATGGTCCCCGTCTCGGCCCTGATCGTGAACCACTTCATCATCATCGCCGGGGTGAAGCTGCTCAACTCCTATTTCGGCATCGTGCTGCCCATGCTGATCGCCCCGGTGACGGTGATCGTCTACAAGCAGTTCTTCGACGGACTGCCGCGCGAATTCCGCGAGGCGGCGGTGATGGATGGCGCGACCGAGTTCCAGCTGCTGTTCCGCATCTTCCTGCCGATGAACTGGGGCATCACCACGGCGCTTGCCATCATCACCTTCATCGGGGCGTGGAACTCGTTCCTGTGGCCCTTCCTTGCGGTGCAGGACGAAAAGATGATGACGGTGACAGTGGGGATTTCCGCCGTGCAGGACGCTTACGGCGTGGCCTACGGGCGCATCCTGTCAGGCGCGGTGCTGGCGGGTCTGCCGGTCAGCCTTGCCTATCTTCTCTTCCAGCGCCGCGTCACGCAGGCCATCACACTTTCAGCCGGAATCAAGGGGTAAACCATGGCATCGTTGGAACTGACTTCCATCGCCAAGAAATACGGCGCGGTCGAGGTGATGCGGGGCTTGAACCTGTCGGTCGAGGATGGAGCCTTCTGCGCGCTTCTGGGGCCATCAGGCTGCGGCAAGTCCACCCTGTTGCGGATGATCGCCGGGCTGGAGGCTGTGACGGACGGCACGATCAAGATCGGTGCCACCGATGTGACCTATGAAGAACCCTCGCGCCGGGGTGTTGCGATGGTCTTCCAGAACTACGCGCTCTATCCGCATCTGAGCGTGCGGCAGAACATCGGCTTTTCCCTGTCCTTGGCCGGTGCGCCCAAGGCCGAACAGACCGCCAAGACGGACAAGGTCGCGAAGCTTCTGCAGCTGGAACCCCTGATGGAGCGCCGCCCTGCCGCCCTGTCCGGCGGCCAGCGCCAGCGCGTGGCCATTGGCCGGGCGCTGGTGCGCGACCCCAAGGTGTTCCTGTTCGATGAACCCCTATCGAACCTTGACGCCCTGTTGCGCGTCCAGATGCGGCTGGAACTGGCCAAGCTGCACCAGGACCTCAAGACGACGATGATCTATGTGACCCATGATCAGGTCGAGGCGATGACCTTGGCCGACCAGATCGTCGTGCTCGACAAGGGTGTCGTGCAGCAGGTGGGCAGCCCGCTCGACCTCTACAACGCGCCGGCCAACCGCTTCGTAGCCGGCTTCATCGGCAGCCCGGCCATGAACTTCCTGCCCGTGCAGGCGCAGGGCGGCCAGCTTGTCCTTCCCGGTGGCCTCCAGATCGCAGGCGGCGGTGCGCCGGTGGAAATCGGCATCCGGCCAGAGCATGTCCGGGTCGTGCCGGCAGGGCAGGGTGTCCTGCAAGGCACGACGCGGGTGGTCGAGCAGTTGGGCAACACCTCTTTCGTCTACCTTGACATGCCCTCTGGCACCTTCGTGGTCGAGGTGGCGCCAGACGCCACCCCCTCACCCGGTCAAAACGTCGGGCTGGACCTGGACCTGTCGCACCTGCACCGCTTTGCTGCCGATGGCACAAGGTTGACGGACTGAACCCCGCTTCGCGTCACCTTAGGCCATCGCTGTCAATCTGGAATGGCTGCCGGGGGGCGATCTGAAACGCCGTTAGCCCGGCCGCCGCGAACAAGGCGAACACCAAGGGCCGCTGTTGTGCGTTTCTTGGCGCGGTGCTGCTTTGAACCGCAGGCAAGATCGCAGTACAGCGTCCGCCCCGCCTCGGGCACGGCCAGAAGGCTTTGGGGCGATGGCGATCAAGAGACGCTTCCCCTTTAAACAGATCAGTCTGCCGCCTTGGCATGGACGGCTTCAAACTACGCTGTTTAAGTCATTGTGATTATTCTTCAGCAAAATGTCGGAAAATGTCTGCGCGTCCAAGGTGGCTGACAACGCAGGCCAGCGGTCATCTTGCAGCAGGTCTTTGGCGCAGAGATCAAGCCCCATACAACCTGAACTTGATCCCGTCTCGACAAGATCGCGGTGTACGCGTATATTTGCAACGATCCTTCGGCATGACCGCATACAGCATGACGCGCTCGCCGTCCCATCCCTGCTCAAAGGGCACAATGTGCCGACAAGATCGGAAGATAGACCTTCCTATCCGAATAGATTATGGGCTTGGCTCTATCAGCTGTGCAATTATGTCGAACGACGTGAAGACCTGTGCGAAGGCAAGCAAAGGCTGACGGAGAGTGATCTTGTCGGGTGCTAAGATCCCGAAGGTGCAGGCACCGCGAATGCGGCGGCCCACCGGTCTTGGGGTCGGTTGTTTTGGTGCGAGTGGCATTCGTTGGCCTTGCCAGAAGGGCGAGCCGCACATTTTCCAAGGGTCTCGTCTGAGTGATCAGCGAGACGTGACGCCTTGGAAACCGGGAAAGTTGAAGGCATGAAGCCGAAGGTTCTGGCGGTTGATGACGAGCAGGCGATCCTGTCGCTTCTGGACGCCTCGCTCAGCGAAGAGGGCTTCGAGGTGCTGACCGCAGCCACCGCAGCCGAATGTCGCAAATTGCATGCGGAAAACCGGATCGATGTCTTTCTGATCGACGTAGGCCTGACGGATGGCAACGGGTTTGCCCTGGTCAAGGAACTGCGCCATTCCTCCAACGCGGGCATCATCCTGCTGACGGGCCGCACCAGCGAGACCGATCATGTCGTGGGCCTTGAGATCGGGGCCGCTGACTATGTGACCAAGCCCTTCCGCATCCGGGAGCTTGCGGCGCGGGTCAATGCCGTCTACCGCCGCACCTCGGCCAACCAGGATCAGGTTCTGGTCGGGGCAGAACTTCCGGTATCCCCGTCGCAGGCCCCGGCGGTGGATTTCAACTTCGACGGCTACAGGCTTATCCTGGCCGCGCGCAGGGTTTGGGCGGCGGATGGCGGCGAGATTGTCCTGACGACGGCCGAGTTCGACCTGCTGGCCTCTCTGCTGCGCCGCCGCGGGCAGGTGCTGGACCGGGATCAGCTGATGAATGCGATGAAGGGGCGCGATTGGGAAAGCTATGACCGCGCCATCGACGGGCTGGTCAGCCGGCTGCGCCACAAGTTGCCCGCCTCGAACCCTGCTGCGCATTTCATCCGGACGGTGCATGGCGTGGGCTATTCCTTTACCGGCTGACGGGGTCGCGGGGTCCCGCCCGGCTGAGCCCGAAACGCCATGCCCATGTGCGGGCATAGCATCTGGGGCGCATGAGGGTCAGAACAGGAAGTCATGTTCAGCCAGCGTGGCGGCATTGACATGGTCCAGCACCAGTTCGCCGGTGGCAAAGACGATGTGGGTGTCGGCCCCTTCCATATGCATATGGGCTTTCACATCGGCGAAGGTGGTGACGTCGTCCGCGCCGGTCAGGCCCGTCAGGTCTATGATGTCAGCGTCGGTGGTGCGGAAATCGGTGACCTCGTCACGGCCAAAGCCGGTCTGGAAGACGAAATGGTCCGCCCCCATGCCGCCGGTCAACACGTCATTGCCCGGGCCGCCGTCCAGAGTATCGGCCCCGATATGGCCCTTGATCGTGTCAGTCCCGGTGCCGCCTTGCAGAAGGTCGCGGCCCGCGCCGCCCCACAGCACATCATTGCCCGCGCCGCCGATCAGCGTGTCATTTCCGGCAAGTCCCGTGATCCAGTCATTGCCGCCGCGCCCTTCCACGCGGTCGTCGCCCGCGCTGACAAAGGTCAGTTCCGTCCGCAGCAGGTCCCAAGCCGCCATATCGCCGAGGGCCACGGTGGTGCCGGTGGTCATACGGCCATCGGTCCAGGTCTCGACCGGGTGGGCGAGCGGGTTGGTGATGCCGGGGTCGGCGGCACCGATGGCATCCGCACCATTGAGGCGCGTCGTGGTGATGAAATAGGTGCCGTGGGCAAGGCGGTCCTGCAGGGCCGCGTCGCCTATGCCTGTCAGGTTCAAGGTGATCGCAGGTGCCACGTCGGCGGTTTCATTGACGGCCATCAGCACCAGCCGGTGGTCATTGCCAAAGCCGTGCACATCGACATCAACCGCCGCCGTGTCGGGGTCGTAGTCGAACAGCGGGCGCGTCCCGATCAGGCTTTCCGCCATCAGGGCGAAAGCCGCACCCGGGATCCGCACGTCGCAGGCCGTGTTGCCGATCAGGTTCGTGTAGTTGGCACGCGCGAAGTACAGCGGCCAGACATCCGCCGCCGTAGCGCCATGCGTTGCCATCTCGTACATGATGTTCACCATCATGGCCGCTTGCGGCATGCCCCGGTTGTCGGCCGTCGCATCATTGTCGCCATCCTTGCCGACGTCGACGAAGCGGTTCGGATCCCATTCGGTGAAGTTGCGGTCCAGGGTCCCATAGGCCAGACCCAGACGATGCTCCATCGTGTTCAGTTGCTTGAAGATGAAGGCTTCCTGTTCGCCATTGATCGCGATCAGCCCCGCTTTGGGATAGAAGTGATCAATCAGGCCGGTGACCAGATGCGCCAGGTTGTCGCCGCCTTCGGCCTTGCCCGTCACCTCATCGGCGATTTGCAGGACTTGATGAAAGGCGGTGCCCTGACCGGGGATCGTCACTTTGGTCCAGCCGGGGTGATATTGATTGTCGACCACGCCGTCATGCACGAAGACAGCGCTTGCGGCAGCGGGCGACATGTACCCCGCCGCCCATAGGCTTTGCATCGCCACGCCCGGACGGGTTGCGCCAGCGGGCAGGCCTGTATCAATCGCCAGATTGACCGTCACCAGCAAAGCGCGGGCAACCCGGCCATATTCCCTGGCCGTCATCTCGCCACCGCCCCAGAACTCGTTGCCGATCTCGAAGGTGTGGATCTGCGTGCCTGTGGCTTTCGCATCGGCGAGCGTGCGCAGGATGTAGTCCTTGATGTCGGCCAGATAGTTCGGGTCGACCTTACGGTTGCCATAGGTCCCGTCGGTCAGGGCCGCGGCCGCCATATGGGCCGCGCCAAAGGCAGTGCGGGTTTGCAGGGTCAGCGTCACTTCGGCCTTCAGGCTGCCGGCCGCCGCAAAGAACTGATGCTGCCCGATGGCGGGCGTGCCGTTCATCGTGGCGGCGTTTTCGTGGCGGAAGTCGAAGACGGTTTCCGTCACCGTGCCACCCGGCCAGCGCAAAGCGCCCAGATGCAGTTGCTGGACAGCGCCCATCAAGATGGCCAGCGGTGCCGGATTGCTGCCGCTCGGCAGTTGCGTGACAAGGAAATTCGCGCCGAAATGCTCTGCCGTAAGGGTTTTCACCAGATTGGCTTGAAGCGAAGGGTCGGTGTTCTTGAGAAAAAGAGTGCTCATGATCTCAACTCCCAATCAAAGGGGAGAGAAAAAATGCGGCCAGGCCTTCAACGATGCGTCAAAGGGTTCGCTTGCGCTGTGGACTTTGCCGTTGAACTTTCCCTCTCGGGTCGTGAGCCTGTTCTAGGCTTCAGATGCGCAAGGCTGATCGGGCCAGGATGGAAAATGGTCTCAAGATGTCGCGGCGGTTTGTTTGTGTTCAAACCTTGTTCGGAAATGTGAAGATATTGTACAAAAGGCCGACGATTCCGCGACATTCTGGGCGCTGGAGCGCTGGACACCGGGACAAGCCAAGGCAAATCTGGCCGATGCTTGGGGCGCTTCGGCGGCGTGCAAAGCCCCGGCCGCACGAGCCTGCAAGGCTGTGCGCGTCCTGCGCTGCCCCCTGCGACATGCTTTCGTCAAACCCTGTGCATCGCCCGGGTGGGGCGGAACACTTGAAGGCACCGGGCTGTTTTTCTAAATTCGTGCAAAACCTGTGCAAATTGGTGCAAAATGCGGTCAACGCTGGCTGTGCAGCAGCGGTGCTGTTACTGCTGGCGCAAGGGGCATCAGCTTTGCATGAGCGAGGGCTGCCAACGTGATTTCGCGACATTCCGGTGCGCATATTGCTGCGGTCAGGGCGCTGAACACGACGGCCCTTCTTGGGTCCGTGCTTCTGGCGGCAGCCTGGGTTTTCAACATCACCCCGCTGATCCGCCAGATCGGACCCTATGCGGATGTCCATCTGGGAACGGTCCTTGGTCTTCTTCTGGTGTCCTGTGCGGCGATCCTGCCCCGTCAGTGGCGCCCGGTCGCAGTCTTCCTGACCGGATTGGTGGCCTGCTGCGCGCTTCTGACACTCTTGAGCTACACGCTGCGCTTCCCGCAGCCCTTGGGCGCGCTGGTGCTGGGGGCAGGCCTCGTCTCGCCGCAGCGCAGCGCCAGCCTGAACATGCCGTTCGCCACAGCGCTGAGCCTGCTGTTGGTCAGTGTCAGCGCCATGATCTTGCGGCGGCGCGTGCCTTCAGCCCTGCACACCGCCTTCGCGCTGGCCCTTGCGGTGATTGGCGCGCTGGTCATGGGGCAGAACCTGCTGACCCAGCAGTTTGATCAACACAATCCCGACTATGCCGCGACCCATGACGTCTCGCTGCAAGGCGCACTGCTGATCGTAACCTTGGTGGCCGCACTGGCCTTGCGGGCAGGACTGCGGTTGCGGCCAGTGGGTTACCTCCGGCTTGACCACTACTTCGCCGGGTCGACGGTCTTGCTGTTTGCCACCTTCCTTGTCGCGTGGGAGTATCAGGAACACAACGATTGGGACCTGCGCGACTTTGAAACCCGGGTGGCGCTGAAGACTGTGCAGGGCGAAATCTTCCAGCAGATCCAGAAGTTCGGCATCTCGCAGGAACATCTGGCCAGCCGCTGGTCGATCTTCGGCCCGCAAAGCCAGCAAGACTGGGAGTCGGATGCCAGCACCGTGTTGGACGAATCCGCCGGCTTGAATTCGATTGCCTATGTCGACCGGAACCGCGTGGTGCGCTGGCGGGTGGCGCAGAGCGGGCGCAAGGCGGATGACATCGGCCTGAGCCTTGACAACGACATGACCATCAGACGGGCGCTGGATGCGACGGATGCAGCGAAATCCATCCAGATGACCCAGACCATCCAGCGTCCGGGCGGCGCATTGGTGCGGCTGTTCCTGACGCCCGTGTACATCGGGACCACGCCGGACGGCTATCTGATGGCCACGCTGCACCTGTCTGACCTGCACCGTCTGTTGCCAAGCGATGTGGCGCAGGATTTCAACATCGCGTTGAACGATGAGGCCACTGACGTTGAAGCGAGGGCCGCACCCTCTGCCGATCTTGGTGCAAGGGTGCGCAAATCCGCGCAAATCGAGACCTTCGGGCAATACTGGACGCTCTCGCTCTGGCCCAAGCAAAGCTACATCGCTGCCCATCGCTCTCCCTTGCTGCTGCCGACGCTGGTGTTCGGCAGCCTGATGACCCTTCTGGTCGCAGCGGCCTTCTCGCAGACACGGCAAAGCCAGATCAACCTGCGTCGCGAGGTCGAGGCGAAGGCGCGGCTTGCGTCCACGTTGGACCATATCACCGACGGGTTCCTCACCCTCGACCGGAACTGGCGCATCACCTATGCCAACCATCAGGCGGCCCTTATCACCGGGCACAGCGCAGAGGCGATGATCGGCAGTTCAGCACTTGACCTGTCGGCCAACCTTGACGGCATCCCGCAAGACCCCTCGCTGGTCTTCGCGATGGAGGGCAGGGGCACCGGCCAGTTCACCGGGCCGTTCAAGGCCGGCCGCGCGCTGGATGCGACTGCTTATCCCACACGGGACGGGATTGCGGTGCTGTTCCGCGATGTCACGAAAGAACGGGAACGCGACGAACACCTGCGCCTTCTGGAGACGGCCGTGGCGCGGCAGAATGACGTGCTGATCATCACCGATGCAATCGTGGGCCCCGGCAAGGACACGCAGCGCATCATCTATGTCAATGATGCCTACCTGCGCCTGACCGGCTATTCCCGCGAAGAGACCCTGGGCAAGACGCCCCGCATGTTGCAGGGCCCCGCCACCAGCCGCGCCGTGCGGGATCAGATCAGACAGGCGGTGGCCCAGCGCCATGCGCTGCAGGTCGAACTGATCAACTACGCCAAGGATGGCAGGCAATACTGGATCGAACTCGACATCGCGCCGATCTTCGATGCGCAGGGCACCTGCACGCATTTTGTCGCCGTCGCTCGCGATGTGACCGAACGCAAGCGGATCGAGGCGCAGTCCGCCTACAATCTGGAACGGTTCCAGCACATCGTCGATGCCACCAACGACATCATCTGGGACGCCGACCTTGCGACCGGCCATGTGACCTACAATGAAAACCTGCAGAAAATCCTCGGCTACGATCCGGCGGACCGCCAACTGACCACCAAGGACTGGGAGGACTGGGTCCATCCCGACGACCGCGCCCGGGTGATCAAGATCATTCGCGATGCCATCGACACGCCGACGCAGCCCGTCGACATGGAATACCGCCTGCGCAAGGCCGATGGCACAGACGCCGTCCTGACGGACCTTGCCAAGGTGATCCGCGACGCCGAAGGCACGCCGCGCCGCATCGTCGGAACCATGTCCGATGTGACCGAACGTCGGATGCTGGCCGACCGCCTGCGTCAAGCCCAACAACTGGAGGCGGTGGGTCAGTTGACCGGCGGCGTCGCGCATGACTTCAACAATCTGTTGACCGTGATCCTGGGCAATTCGGAACTTCTGGCAGAAAAGCTGGCGACGCAACCCAAGCTGCAAAAGCTGGCCGAGATGACGGTGACAATGGCCCTGCGCGGGTCGGAACTGACCAACCGGCTTCTGGCCTTTGCCCGCCGCCAGCCGCTGGAACCCCGGCTGATCGAGGTCAACGCCCTGATCGACGCGATGAAGGACTGGATGCTGCGAACTCTGCCCGCGACCATCCGCCTGCAGGTCGAGGGCGCAGACGACCTCTGGCAGATCGAGGCCGACCCGCATCAGCTTGAAAACGCCCTGCTGAACCTTGCCGTCAACGCCCGCGATGCCATGCCGGGCGGCGGGGTTCTGACAATCCGCACCGGCAATTGCGTGATCGACGCCGCCTTTGCCAAACGCGTGCCCGAGGCGCGGCCCGGCGCTTATGTCCATATCTCGGTCGTGGATAACGGCACCGGGATGGAACCCGCAACCCTCGCCCGCGCGTTCGAGCCGTTCTTCACCACCAAGGCAATGGGCAAGGGCAGCGGGCTTGGCCTCAGCATGGTCTACGGCTTCCTGCGCCAATCTGCGGGCTTTGCCGCAATCGACAGCAGCCTTGGTCAGGGCACGACCGTCCACCTTTACTTCCCCCGCCACGTCGCAGCCGTCATCCCCCTGAAACCGCCGCCCGACACGACCAGCATCTTTGGCGGACACGAGCATATTCTGGCAGTCGAGGATGAGGAGAACGTGCTGGAAAGTGTGGTGGCCAAGCTGAAAGATCTGGGCTACCGCGTCAGTCAGGCCCCGACCGGCACCGAGGCGCTGGCTATTCTGGGCCGGGATGCCAGCATCGATCTTCTGTTCACCGACATCGTGATGCCCGGCGACCTCAGCGGTCCGGACCTCGTCAAACGGGCAGCCGCGATCCGTCCGGGCCTGAAAGTGCTCTACACCTCGGGCTATACCGATGATACGATCCTGCACGACGGAAAGATCGACGCCGGCCTGCACCTTCTGTCCAAGCACTACCGTCTGAGCGATCTGGCCGAGAAAATCCGCTCGGTGCTGGAAGGCTGATCCAGCGTTACCCCGCGCCGATCATGTCCTCCAGCCGGTCCCATGTCAGCGGAGCCTCTGTCAGACTTTTGAAATCCCGCAAGACCTCGGCCACCAAAGCCTCGGACGCCAGCGATTGGCCCCAAAGCCCTGCGTCGCCCAGAAAGCCCCGCACCTGCGCCTCGGGTGCCAGCGGTTTCAGCAAGGCGATCCTTGCCAGAACCTCGGCTGCGTCGCGCGGCGGCAGGGCGGCGGCCCCGTCGAAATGACCAAGGTAGAAGGCCAGCCAAGCCGCCAGCGACAGGCTCAGCAGCGGGGCAGGGTGGTTGTGGCGGGCGGAGTAGGCCTGCATCCGGTCAAGATTTCGGTGCCGCACCTTCACCAGCGCGTTCAGGCTGATGTCATGCCACAGGTGGCGGATGTAGGGATTGGCAAACCGGCGCTGAACGGCAGCGGCGAAGCTTTGCAGGTCCTCGGGGGCCAAGTTCAGAAACGGGATCACCTCGGTCTGCAGGACCCGTGTCAGGAAGGCCGCCCCCACCGGATGCGTCACCGCTTCCGCCACCGAGGGCACACCCATCAGCAGCGCCAGTGGACACAGCGCGGTATGCGCCCCGTTCAGAATGGCCACCTTGCGCAGCTTGTAGGGCGTCACATCGGGCGTGACGATGGTGCCGTCATCCCATGTGGCCAAGGGCAGACGAGGCTCCGGCTGCCCCTCCCGCCGCTCCAGTGCCAGAAAGTGGAACAGTTCCGCCGCCGTCAGGCACGGGTCAGCGTAGCCCAGATCCGCCTCGATCGCGGCAATCTCGGTCTTGGGAAAGCCCGGCACGATCCGGTCCACCAGCGTGTTGAAGAAGGCGCAGTCCTCCGCCACCCAAGCCGCGAACGCTGGCTCCAGCCCCCAATCGGCAGCGTGCTCCAACACGATCCGCCGCAGGGCATCGCCACTGAGGTCGGTCAACTCGCACGGAATGATGTGCCAGCCATGCCCCGCCCCCAAGGCCCGCCAGCGGTGATGCAGCAATGCGGCCAGCTTGGCCGGAAAGGCCTTGGGCGGCGCATCGGTCGCTTTCGCCGAAGGGTCATGCACGATCCCGGCCTCGGTCGTATTGGACAGAACCACCGTGATCAGCGGGTCAGCGGCTAGCGCCAGAACCATCGGCCAGTCGGTCTGGCACGACACTTCGCCCCGCACGCAAGCCACCACGCGCGGTTCCGACACCGCCTGCCCGCCCTCATCCACGCCCCGCGACAGCACCGTGTAAAGCCCGTCCTGCGCATTCAGCGCTGAGCCTTCGGTAGACCCGACCGAGCGCAGGATCACCACGCCCCAATCCATCCCCGCCGCCTCGTTCATGCGGTCGATCTTCCAGTCGACAAAGCCGCGCAGGAAATTACCGCCGCCAAATTGCAGGATGCGCGGCGTGGGGCGGGGGCGGTTGGTTGTCGGAGCCATCAGCGTTCAATCACGATCTTCAGGGTTTCTGCACGGTGCGCCACCCAATAGGGCAGCGCCTGATCTGCCTGATCAAAGGGAAAGACCTTGGTGATCAGGTCATCGGGGGGCGTCGCGAGCCGTTCCAGATAGCTGATCACATCCAGAAAATCCTGCGGCAAGGCGTTGCGGGACCCCATGATGTCCAATTCCTTCAGGTTGAAGAACTTGGTGTCATAGGTGACCGGCGCCTTCGAATAGCCGATGTAAACCACGCGCCCCGAAAAGCACGCCAGATCAATCGCTTGCGTGAAGGTGGCCGGCAACCCCACCGCCTCGATCACCACATCCGCGCCATGGCCCGCCGTCAGGTCAGCCACCCGTGCGGCCACGTCTTCGGAGCCTGCGTCAATCACATGCGCCGCACCATAGCGTGTGGCCATCGCCGTCTTGGCCCCAATATCCACCGCAATCACCTCGGCCCCGCGCGCCACCGCCCCGGCAACAGCTCCCATCCCGATCATGCCGCAGCCCAGCACCACCACCGTATCCGTTGCCGAAATTCGCCCCCGCGCCACGGCATGAAATCCCACCGACAAAGGCTCCACCAGCGCCAGATGGCGTGGCGCCAGCGTGTCATTCAGGATCAGCTTGCCCCAAGGCAGCACGAAGCGCTCCGACAGCGCGCCATCCTGCTGCACGCCCAAGGTGCGGTTATACCGGCAGGCATTGACCCGCCCCTTCATGCACGACGAGCAGGTGCCGCAGGCCGTATAGGGCACCACGATCACCCTTTTGCCCGGCGCGAACTCGGCCGGCACATCCGCCCCGCAAGACAGGATCTCCGCGCCAATCTCGTGCCCCGGAATGCGCGGCAGGCTGACCAAAGGGTTCAACCCGGTAAAGGTCGCAAGATCCGATCCACACAGGCCCAAATGGCGCACATCAATCAGCACCTCGCCCGGGTCGGGAACCGGATCAGGCACCTCATGAAAGGCACAACGTTCAAGCGCTTCTATCGCCAAGGCTTTCATCGGCTGTCCCTCCACGGCTGTTCACGCCCCGAACCTGCGACAGTTTTGCGGCCTTGGGAAGGGGCTTCGCTAGCCCTTCGGCAGCGCCAGAAAGGTCGTCCAGACGGCGATGAACATGGCGGCTACGACGGGCCCGGTGATGAACCCCTGCATCCCGAAGGTGGCAATCCCGCCAAGGGTCGAGATCAGCACCACATAATCCGGCATCCGCGTCGCCGCCCCCACCAGCCAGGGCCGCACGATGTTGTCGACCAGACTGATCACCAAGGCGCCATACAGGACCAGCCCGACGCCCTGCCAGATCATCCCCTGCGACAGGAAATACAAGGCTACCGGAAACCACACCAAGGCCGCGCCAAAGACCGGGAACAGGGAAAGGAACGACATCAGCACCATCCACAGGATCGCGGCATGGACCCCCAGCACCCAGAAGCCAAGGCCGCCCAGACTGCCCTGCAACAGCGCCACCAGAATGTCACCCCTGACCGTGGCGCGGACCACCAGAGTGAACGTGTCCAGCAAAGCCTCCAGCACGCCACGCTCCATCGGGATGGCAGCCTTGATCTGGCCCAAAAGCGCCTCGCCGTCGCGGAACAGGAAGAAGGTCAGGTACAGCATGATGCACAGGCCGACAAAGACCCCCACCGCCGTCTGCCCGAACGACAGCATGGTGGGCGCATTGGCCCCGACCCAGTCTGACACCACCGCCGACAGACTGTCCTGCACCCCCGCCAGATCGCTGAGGCCAAGCCGGACCATCAGCGCCTTGATCCCGGCGGGCAGGGTGTCCAGCATCTGGGCGAACATCAGGTGCAGGTTGATCTCGCCCGACTGGACCGCGGCGATCAGCCCCGAAGCCTCGCGCACCACCGCCGCCACGATCAGCAGCAACGGAATGATGATGACCAGAAGGATGCCCACGACCATGATCAAGGCGGCAAGGTTGCGCCGCCCGCCCATCCGTTCTTTCAAACGCCGCGCCATCGGGTCAAAGACAATTGCCGTGGTGACCGCCCAGAAGACCGGGCTGAACAGGGGCCACAGCACCCAGGCAAAGCCAAGGCTGACCACCGCTATCAAAGCGATCAAGGTTTTGTACTGCGGCATCAGGTCTCCGACCGGCTAAGTCCGGTCCCTCACCCCGTCTTAGGCCACGGCGCAGGGCTTGCCCTTGATCCAGATCAGGGGCTGTTGCGCCTCAGAACCCGCGCGCCAGCCGATGCCCGGCATAAACCGCATGGGCGATCAACCCCGGCGCCAGACAATCGCCAATCCGGTCGACCGAGGTGATCCCGGCCAGAGCCAGCGCCTCAGGCTCTGCCAGCAACGCCGTTGCCAAAGCGTCATCCGGCACCCGGTCCGCCACAAGCACCAGATGATCCGCCCCCATATTCATATCACCGCCACCCAGAACCGAGGCCAGCCGCACTTCTGCCCCATCCCAGCCCGCCAGATCATGCCCCGCCACCAGCCGCACGCCCAATGCCGTCAACCGCCGCAGCACCCGCACCTGCTCCAAAGTCAGCGCCAGAAAGGCCGCATGGGTCAGGGCAGGGGTCGCAAAGACCACCTCCGCGCCGCCCAATGCCAAAGCCTCAGCCATCAGGCTGCCGATATAGCCGCCCTCGGAATCATGAACCACAACCCGCCCCTTGGGGCGCGCCCCGCCCATCACATCATCCGGCGTCAGCACCGGCCCCGTCACAGCGACCCGCCCGCCATCCCGGCCCATCGGCACGTTTCGCCACTGCGCCCCTGTGGCAATGACAACCCGAGACGCGCCAAAGCCAAGAACATCCTCCGCCGTCATCCGGCTGGCCAGATAGAGGCTGACGCTTGTCAGCTTCGCCAACTGCCCCAGCCGATAGTCCCGCACCCGACCCCAGGCCGACAGACCGGGCAAACTGGCCTCCAGCGTCACCCGCCCGCCCAGCACCTCCCGCGCATCGGCCAAGGTCACCACATGACCCCGGCGGCCCAAAGACAAAGCCGCCTCCAGCCCCGCAGGCCCGCCGCCGATGATCAGCACCGCATCTTCCGTTCGGCGCGCGGGCATCAGTTCCGGATGCCAAAGGTTGCGGCCCTCCTCCATCATCGTCGGGTTCTGCGTGCAGCGGATCGGCACGAAGCTGTTCTCGCAACTCAGGCAAATGTTGCAGCCGATGCATTCGCGGATATCCTCGCTGCGCCCGTCGGCAACTTTCAACGGCAGGAACGGATCGGCAATCGAGGGCCTTGCCGCACCTATCAAATCCAGCACCCCGCGCCTGATCTGCGACGCCATCGTATCTGGAGAGGTAAAGCGCCCCACCCCCACCACCGGCTTGCCGGTGACCTGCTTCACAAAGCGGATGAACTCCTCCTGATAACCCTCTGACGCGAAACGCGAAGTCTGGCTGTCATTCGACCAGTCCGACAGGTTGACGTCCCACAGGTCCGGCAGATCGGCCAGCATCTCCACCACATCCCGGCCTTCGCCGTCATGGGTCAGGCCATCAGCCCCCAGAAACTCCTCCACCGCAAAGCGCAGCGCCACGGCACAGGTGTCGCCCACGGCGTCCTTGGTGTCCTCCAGCAATTCCCGCAGCAGTCGCGCCCGGTTCTCCAAGCATCCGCCGTAGATATCCCCCCGGTCATTGAACCGCCGCGCTAGAAAATGTGACGCGACCGACAGGTTGTGGCTGGCATAGACATAGACAATATCGAACCCCGCAGCCTTGGCCCGCAACGCCGCCGCCCGATGATCGCGCCGCAGAGCCCTTATGTCGGACAGGTCCATCGCCCGCGCCTGCACCGGCTCCACCGCTTCGATCAGCAGGCGTGACGACGGCCCGACACTGACAGCCCGAGAGGTCCGGTTGGCCGCATAAAGCCCCATATGCGCAAGTTCCGCTCCGGCCAAAGCGCCATGTCGATGGACCAGATCCGCCATCCGCGCCTGCCTTGGGATATCACTGTCGGCCCCGAAGCGCAGCGCGGGGTAGGGTGAGATTTCGGCATCCGCGCTGATCTCGATATTCTCGGTGCAGACGACCCCCCAGCCGCCCAAGGCCTTCATCTCCCGCATCGCCGCCACATCCGTGGGTGCACGGTCGGCAACCCCCGTGCAATGCGGCACCTGATAGAAGCGGTTGGGCGCTGTCACCGGGCCGATCTTGACCGGATCAAACAGCACAGCATGGCGCGGGTCGGTCCGGGGCGTCAGAAAGGCTGTCACGCCACTTCAACGACGGGGCATATCCCCTTGGCATTGGCCAACAAAGCCTCACGCAGGCGCGGCCGGTCTTCCGCATAGTCGCGCGTGATCTCGGCACAACGCTGGCGCGAGGCCCAATTCTTCGCCGCCATGATCGGCGCTCCCAGCGCCTCGGGCAGGTGGCGGCCCCGGATCAGGTCCGACATCCGCTCCGCCATCACCAGCGTCGGAGCATTCAAATCCCCCGCCGTCGCCTGCGGCATGACCGAGGCGTCAATGACCCGCAGCCCCTCCATCCCGCGCACCCGTCCGTCGGGCCTTGTGACGGAGGCGTCATCCGTCCCCATCCGGCAGGTGCCGCAAGGATGATAGGCGCTTTCCAGCTTGGCCTTCAGGAAGGCATCCAAGTCGGCATCCGATACAAGGTCATCCCCCGGTGCCATCTCGCGCCCGCGATACGGGGCCAGCGCCGCCTGCGCAAAGATTTCCCGCGTGTGGCGGATGCAGGCGCGGAATTCCAGCCAGTCGTCCGCGTGGCTCATGTAGTTGAAGCGCACCCTTGGCAGACTTTCCGGATTGGCATCGCGCAGCCGCACCCAGCCCCGGCTTTTCGACCGCTTGGTGCCGACATGGACCTGATAGCCGTGGCCAGAAGCCAAGGTCTTGCCGTCATAGGAAATCGCCAAGGGCAGGAAGTGATACTGGATGTCGGGATAGACGATCCCCGCCCGGCTGCGGATATGGCCGCCGGTTTCAAAGTGGTTGGTGGCCCCCAAACCGCGCCCGGTCAACAGCCACTCCGCCCCGATCTTCGCCTTGCCCAAGAGGCTGACATTGGGGAACAGGCTGATCGGCTGGGTGCATTCCTGCTGGATATACAACTCCATGTGATCCATCAGGTTTTCGCCAACTTGGCCCGCGTGATGGACCACCTCGATCCCATGCAGCGACAGTTCCTCAGCAGGGCCGATGCCAGAGCGCTTCAGGATCACCGGCGACATGATCGAGCCTGCTGAGAGGATCACCTCGCGCCCCGCCTTCGCGTCGCACAAAGCCCCGTTCACCCGGAACCGCACGCCGGTGGCCCGCTTGCCCTCAGTCACGATCTTTTCCACCAAAGCGCCCGTAACCACCCGCACATTGCCCCGCGCCATCGCGGGCCGCAGATACCCCACGGCAGCCGAGCAGCGCTTGCCGTTGCCCACGTTCATCTCCATCGGGCCGAAGCCTTCGTGCTGGCGCTGGTTCATGTTGGGGGAGGCGGCATAGCCCGCCTGAATCCCGGACTCGACGAAAGCATGATACAGCGGGTTCCGCTCGGGCCCGCGTGTGACCTTGATCGGCCCGTCGGTGCCGCGCAAAGGCCCGCCCTCGCGCACCGATTCCAGCCGCCGGAAGTAGGGCAGCACGTTGGACCAGCGCCAACCATCCGCCCCCAAAGCCTCCCACAGCTCGTAATCCATCGGGTTGCCGCGCACCCAGCACATCCCGTTGATCGAAGAACTGCCCCCCAGCCCTTTGCCCCTTGGCAGGTTCACCCGGCGGCCGTCCAGCCCCGGCTCGGGTTCCGTCTCCATCCCCCAATTGAACCGCTTGGTGTTCATCGGGATCGTCAGGGCCGAGGGCATCTGCACCATCACCGCCCTGTCATCACCGCCCGCTTCCAGCACCAGAATGCGCGTGCCGGGGTCCTCGCCCAAGCGGTAGGCCAGCACACAGCCCGCCGAGCCTGCGCCGATTATGATGTAGTCGTAGCTGCCCTCGTCGCGCGCCATCACAGCCTCACGATACGATCATGTAGTATTTCAGCATGTCGCCCGGCTGACGCCAGGTGCCCCGGAACCCCTTGGGGATCAGGAAGGCATCCCCGGCCTTATAGGTTTCAGAGAAGCTTTCATTCTCCACCGTCACTTCGCCCTCAAGAACCAGCATGAACTCGTCGCACGGGTAGCTGTCGTAGAACTCGACATAGCCGCAAGACCGCCAGATGCCGGCCTTCACCCCCGCCTCGGCGCGTTCGTAATAGGCATGGTCAAGGCCCACCGGCTGGCCCTGCAGCAGGGTGGCCGTGGGCAGGGCCACACCGGCAGCAGACAGAAAACCGGCGGGGCCGGTGGCAGTGAAACGGATCGGATCGGGCATGTGAAGGCTTTCGGGGGTTAGCCGGACTTAATGTCCTGGAATATGCGGGTCAGGGCGCGGTCCTGCTCTTCGTTCAGCGCCTTGGGCGCCCAAAGACGGCTGCGCACCGCGGCGTCGGGATAGATCGCAGGGTCGGCCATGACGGCGGGGTCAACGAAGGCATTGGCGGCCTTGTTGGCATTGGCATAGCCGATGAAGTCAGAGCATTTGGCGATGACCTCGGGCTTCATCAGGTAGTTCAGGAAGGCATGCGCGTTGGCCTTGTTGGGTGCATCCGTGGGCACGGCCATCACATCAAACCACAAGGGAGCCCCGGTTTTCGGCACCGCATAGGCGAGGTTCAGCTTGACCCCGGCGCTGGCGGCCCGCGACTTCGCCACGGCATAATCGCCCGACCATGTCATCGCGGCGCAGACATCGCCATTCGGCAGACCGTTCAGGTAATTCTCATTGTCAAACGCCGTCACATATTGCCGCATCGGTTTGATCAGGTCGGCGGCTTTCTGGTACTGGCTGACATCGGTCGTATCCGGGTCAATCCCCAGATATTTCAGCAGCATCGGGATCATGTCGCGCGGGGAGTCATGCAGGCTAAGGCCACAATCGGCCAGCTTGGCGGCATTCTCGGGCTTGAAGATCGTGTCGAGGTTTTCAAAATCCGCATCCGGCAGCCGGGCCTTTACCAGATCGACGTTGAAGGTAAAGCCCACCGAGCCCCACATGTAAGGCGCGCAATGTTCCACGCCGGGGTCCCAGGCCTCCAATATCTTCAGCAAATCCGGGTCAAGGTTCGTCCACAAAGGCAGCAGCTTGTGGTCCAGCTTGTCAAACAGCCCCGCCTTCAACAGCATCGGCATCGACCGGCCCGCGACATCGACCACGTCATAGCCGGTCGATCCGGCCAGCAGCTTGGCCTCGCCATCCTCATAGCTGGAATAGGTGTCATAGACCGGCTTGATCCCGGTTTCCTTCTCGAAATCGGCCAGCGTGGTTTCGCCGATATACTCGGCCCAAGAATAGATATTGACCGAACCGGCATCGGCATAGGATGGCCGCACGAAAGGCAGGGACAGGGCCGCGCCAAAGCCTGCCAAGGTTGCCCGTCTGGTCAGTTTCATTGCATGCCTCCCGGTCAGCCCCGCCCAAGATTAGCGTTGGACGCAAGGCTGACCGGTCTGCGGCAGGGCTGACAAGTGACAAGAATTCAGCTAGCGTCACCTGAAGTGACCCTGAGGCTGGACCAAATGCGCAAATGGCGATCCCTGACGGCCTTGCGCGCCTGCGAGGCGGTGGCGCGCACCGGCAGCGTCTCGGCCGCTGCCGAGGAGCTGCGGGTGACAAGGCCCGCGATCTCCAAGCAGATAGCCCTTCTGGAACAAGACCTTGGCTGTACGCTCTTTCACCGTACCGGCAACCGCATCCAGCCCACAGCGGCGGGCGAGGAATTGTGTCTGGGCCTCGGCCAAGCCTTTGATCTGATTTCCTCGACCACCGAAAGTGTCGCTCGCAACGCGGCACAAAGCCAGCGCGTCAGGCTGCTGGTCTGCCGCGATTTCGCGTCAAGCTGGCTGGGCGGGCAGGTCGG
>CANBRQ010000059.1 GCA_947371955.1 Paracoccaceae bacterium
AAATCCCCATGCGCGTCATCACTGCCTACAGCCATAAGGGTGGCACCGGCAAAACCACGGCTCTCCTGATGCTGGCTTCCGCGATAGACGCTGCAGGCAAATCCGCCCTCCTCGTCGATTGCGATCCGCATCAGTCCTTCAAAGCATTCCAGACCTACAGCCAACAGACGGGGCCGGACTTCTGGTCCGACAAGTTCACCGTGCGCTTCCTGCACTATGAAGCGACCCGCTTGCTGGACCTCGAAGACGCCCTTCTCGATGCCGACGAAAGCGGACGGTTCGACTATTGCCTCCTGAATCTTGCTGGCGTCGACCACCCCTTCAACCGTCATGTACTGCGCTATGCCGAGGTCACCTTGATGCCCTTCGCGCCTTCGGCGCTCGACCTGATGGAACTGCCAGGTGCCCTCGGTGTCGTCCGGCAACTATCTCAAGACGGTGAAGTTGGCGAAGCCCGCGTCGTCCTGACCAAGATGCGCGCCAAGATGACGGCCGCGCAGCGCCAATACATCGGCGAAATCCTGCAGGGCTTTCCCCATCTCGAAACCCAGATCCGGGAGACTGCAATCTTCGGTGACCTCGTCATGCGCGGCCTCTTGGGGCGCAGTCTTGCCGTCTACGAACGCGAAGCCACCGGCCTGCAGAAGGCTGAGGTCAAACGCCTGCGCGAGGCCCTGACAGACTGCCAATCCCTTCTTGTCGAAGTCGACAGCCTGATCCAAGTGGAGGTCCCGGCATGAAAAATCGAGGTTTGCTGACCCGGCCCACCACCAGCCCCCTGGGCGCGCACAAGGACCTGACGCCCGCCGATTTGCCGAACCAGCAGGTTGCGAACCTCGCCGCTGAGTTGAGCCAAAACGAGACCACCATGCCCGATCCAAGGCCGCCGCAGCCGAACCCGCCCGCCGAAAAGTCCGGCCCGCCATTGCGCGCCGCTGCCTCATCGGCTCCGACTGGCACCGCCAAACGTTACACGTTGGTCCTCAGACTGGATGCGGAACTTCACCAACGCCTCGAGGCTTGGCTCAGACCTCTGGTCCCCTCGGCACGATCCGTAGCCAAACGGGCTATGCTCCTCGCCTTCCGTTCGCATCTGACGGTCATTCCCCTGAAGACTGCTTCTGTAGTACCGCCCTATGATGCCGTGCCCCATCGGATCGACATCAGGCTGCCCGACCCTCTGGTCCGCCAACTCCTCGCCGCAGCCGGGCAAACCGCTTTCGAGCCAAAAACCACAGCGTTAGCCCGATCTCTGGCACCGCACTTCGCAGACTTCGTTCGGGAGGCACTTGGACCAATGCCTGCGGCGGCCTCCGAAAACCGCGTCGCCGAGCCAACAATGGGAGACTCTACAGTTCATCGCTGAAGAATTCGGTCAGCGCGTCGGGAGGCGTCAACACAAAACGGAATCGCTGACGGTTGTCCGATTCAGAACATTCATTGGACCGGGCCTCTGGCAGGGCGCATCATGCATCCTAACCATGGACACCCTGCCAGAGCCCATCTGCATCTTCCGCCGCGATCCGAGCCTGAACATGGCCCGGTTTTATCGTGTCGAGATTCAAAAGGACCTCTTCGGAGAGATGACTGTCGAACGCACGTAGGGCCGCATCGGGGGCAGGGGGCAAAGCCTGCTGAACTCCTATCCATCGACCCATTCGGCGGAGCGGGCGGCTCACCGGCTGGTGCAGGCAAAGGAGCGGCGCGGCTACCGCAAGCCAGTCTGAAAGGAACTGCCGCACCTCATGGCTGCCGGTCTTGATAATAGTTATGAAGGCTGACATATTGGAGGCTGACCCGACGGAGGCCAATATGATCAGCGCAGACCTTGGACCCCAACTTGAAGGCTTTGTCTCCAGACTGGTCGAAACCGGGCGCTACAATTCCAAGAGCGAAGTCCTGCGCGAAGGCATCCGGCTGATTCAGGAACGCGAGACGCGAATGGCGGTGCTCGACCAGGCGCTTGCCCGGGGCATTGGAGATGCGGAAGCCGGTCGCGTGAGCCCTGCCGGTGCGGTCCTCGCACGACTCGACGCCAAGTATCAGCCCAAGGGCCAAGACGGCGCATGAACGTTGAATTCACCGCCGAGGCCGAGACAGACCTCGAAGCAATTGCCGACTACATTGCCCGCGACAATCCGGTGCGTGCATTATCTTTCGTAAGGGAGATCGTCGAACGCTGCATAGGCCTGGCCGAAATGCCTGAAGCTTTCCCGCCGGTGCCGCGCTACCGGCATCTCGGCATCCGCCGCAGGGTGCATGGGCGCTATTTGATCTTCTACCGCATCGAGGGCGACCGGATCACAATCCTGCACGTCCTCAACGGCGCAATGGATTTCGAGGCGCTTCTTTTTCCCGACGGGTGAATTCTTTCAGTCTGCCATCCGCAGAGCCCGATCTCCAGAGTATCGTGCGAAGGTAACCTAAATGTGGGAAACCTGGCGCATACCTTGAAAATCGCGCAGCGCCTCTGTATATGTTTGTGCATATGCAATGGAGGCCGCCATGCCGCAACCTCATACCCATGATCACCTTCCCGGACGCGAAGCCAAGCTCTTTCGGAACAACAAAAGCCAGGCTGTTCGCATCCCTGCGGATTTCGAAATGCCCGGTGACCGCGTGATGATACACCGCGACGGCGACCGTCTGATCCTTGAACCGGTCCGGCGCAGAAGCCTTCTGGCCGTCTTGGCTGAACTTGAGCCGCTTGCGCCAGAAGATCAGTTCCCCGACATCGACGACAGCCTGTTGCCCCTGCGTGGTGTCGATCTGTGAGCCAACTTTACATGCTCGACACCAACATCGTGTCCGACTTGCTTCGAAACCCGCAAGGCGCGGTCACTCGGCAGATTGTCCGAGTCGGATCCGAGGCAGTTTGCGTCAGCATCATCACGGCCGCTGAACTGCGGTATGGATGTGCCAAGAAGGGGTCAGCGAAGCTTCTGGCGCATGTGGAAGCCGTTCTTGGCAGCATCCAGGTACTGGCCTTCGATGTGCCGGCCGATACTGAATATAGTGTTATCCGGGCTGAACTTGAAACCGCTGGCAAGTCAATCGGACCAAACGACCTCCTGATCGCCGCGCACGCCTCTGCGCTCGGAGCGGTTCTGGTCACAACCAATACCGGCGTGTTTGCACGCGTACGGGGCCTTAAAGTCGAGAACTGGTTGAGCCCACCTTGAAAACGACCGAGGCCGGGACTTCCCGACCTTCGGTAGTCTGACAAGCCCGCCTTGCTCTGCCGCACGACCTGCCAAACCGTTGCCTTCTGCCGGAGGGTACCTGTAGTTTCCGTGGCGTGAGGGCAGGGGGACTTCTGCGTGCAACTTGGACTGGAACGGTTTTTCGACTCGGGGAGCCTTGCAAAAGGCATCGCCTACGCGCGGGAAGGCCGCGTGACCGCGCTCTCTGATCTCACTCCCGACGGACAGTTGACCGCCGAAGTATTGGGATCTGGCCGTCAAACATATGCGGTCCAACTCAGGCTGACCTTCGGCAATGACCTTCGCCTCCTGCGTTTGGGGGGCATCTGCTCCTGCCCGGTTGGCGCTTTGTGCAAGCATATGGCCGCCACGGCGATTGCCTGGCATGCGCGCGTGGCAAAAGGGTCAGCGCCCCTGCCGCAACCCGTGGAAGCGAGTTCAGTCGCTCCAGTCCGGCCTCTGCCCTATCCAGTCACAGAATGGCTCGAGGCGCTGACGGTCTCCTCCCAGATGGCCGCTGGTCCGGCCCTGGACTATCCGCCCACCGTGCGCGACCGGCTGGTCTATGTGCTCAGCGTTGCCGCCGGCAAACCGCAAATCACCGCGATGAAGGCAACGGTTCAGGCCGATGGCCGGGTTTCGGACAAGGCAACGCGCTATGATGTCGAGCGATTGAAGGGTCAGGAGAATCGTCCGCTGTTCATTTTGCGCAAGGATTTGGAAATCCTCCGCGACCTTGAGGCGGCTGGCGTCCCTGCAAATGGTGGCAGCCAATCTGGGTACCTATGGCGTCCCAAATTCCTGGAGGATGGACCGCCTGACCTTTTGCCGATCCTGCGTCGCATCGCGGACACCGGGCGTGGCCGCTGGGAGGAGCGGAACGGTCCTTATCTCCATGAAGAGGGGCCGCGTGCGGCGGAGTTTGTCTGGCACGGCGAGGAGGGTGGCACTCAAGCGCTAAGGCTGGTTTGCACGAAAACCGGCGCACCGCTCGTTGCCTTGCCTTTGGCAACTCCCGCTTGGGTAGACCCTGCAACAGGCGCCTTCGGCGTTTTGGAAACGGCCATGGACCCACGACAATTGCATATCCTGATGCGAGCGCCAAAGATCTCGGCTGAGATCGCTGCCGAAGTGGCGGCGCGGTTGTCGGGATTTTCGGGTCGTTCCATTCCGGTTCCAAAAGCCATCGGGATCGAGCAACGCCAAGGCAAGGATCCCGTGCCCGTCCTGCGCCTGTTCGGCATGCGGGGGCACCGTAAATTCGGCGAGGCTTGGCGTCAGCAAAAAGAGCCCGTACTGCAGCCCGCGCTGCGATTGGCCTTTGAATATGATGGCCATATGGCTCCGGCCTGCGGCACCGATGCCTTGAGGTTCAA
This sequence comes from Paracoccaceae bacterium, assembly GCA_947371955.1. Classification (GTDB taxonomy): domain Bacteria; phylum Pseudomonadota; class Alphaproteobacteria; order Rhodobacterales; family Rhodobacteraceae; genus Stagnihabitans. The sequence goes on from CANBRQ010000059.1 coordinate 4,580, forward strand.
GGAAGGCGACACGCTTGTCACGCTCAAGCGAGACAGGACGGCGGAAGTCGCGGCTCTCCAAATGCTCGAAGGCCAAGGTGCCCTGACGATGGAAGGGTTGGAATATCACAGCTTTGGCAACAAGGCTGAGGCGGGCGACCGAGTCTTTGTCGATGGGGAATGGGATCACGAGCGTTTCGATGAGTCTGAAGCCGGGATCCCGGCTCTTCAGTTCTTGGGAGAGGTTGTGCCGGACCTTCGCGCGGCGGGATGGAGGGTTGTCGTCGAGCCGAGTTGGCCGTTCCAACTGATCGCAGAATCCATCCGGTTGACGGCTCAGATCGGCAACAGCGACGCAGGCGGGCTGTTCGATTTTGGGCTGATGGTTCAGGCTGACGGCCAGCATGCCGATTTGGCACCGCTAATCGCCGATATCCTTGCCGCATTGCCGCGCGATCTAAGCGACGAGACTATCGCGTCATCTGACTTTGAGATCTTGGTGTCAGAGACGCCTTGTTACGTGCAGATGCCTGACGGGCGCCATGCTCAGGTTGATCTTCGCCAGTTGACGGATCTGCTGCGGGTCCTGCTGCGCTCGCTTGGGCTGATGACCAAGGTGCACCCTGGCGAAGCCGGACAGCTTGCAGCCCTGGCCGAGGCCCTGGAGGGCTGTGGCATTCCGTTCCAAGGAGGCCGCGAGCTCTTGGAACTTGGCAAGCGTCTCAACGCCCTGAAATCCCCTGGCGCCGTTACGCCGCCCTCTGCGCTGCGGGCAGTCCTGCGACCCTATCAAGCCATCGGCTACGGCTGGCTATCGGCACTTTCAGATACAGGATTTGGCGGTTTGCTGGCCGATGACATGGGCCTAGGCAAGACGTTGCAAACGCTGGCCCTCTTGGCCAAATGCCATCTGGAAGGGCAGGCGCGACACCCCAGCCTGCTCATCGTGCCCACCAGTATCGCGCGGGCGTGGGCGCGTCAGGCGGCGGAGTTTGTCCCGGACCTCAGGGTCCTGGTGCTGCAGGGCAATGCCCGCAAGGCGCTCTTTGATCAGATAGACCAAGCCCATCTGGTGATATCGACCTATCCGCTGCTGCACCGCGACCATGACATCCTGCTGACCCGCGATTGGGAGCTTGCCATCCTGGACGAGGCGCAGGCGGTCAAGAACCCTGCTGCGACAGCTGCCAAACGCATCCGCGACATCCGAGCCCGAATGCGCCTTGCCTTGACCGGCACACCGATGGAAAACACACTGACCGACCTGTGGTCCCTGTTCGACTGGCTGGTGCCGGGCCTTTTGGGCGACCGCAAGACCTTTCGCGCGCAGGTGGTTTTGCCGGTGGAAAAGGAGGGCGATGCCCAAGCCCAGTCCCGCCTCAATCGCCGCATCGAACCTTTTCTTCTACGTCGCACCAAGGACCAGGTTGTGCTTGATCTGCCCGCCAAGACCGAGATCACCGAACTCATCCCATTGGGCGCCAAGCAGCAGGCGCTATACGAGACTGTCCGCATGGCCATGGACACCCGCGTGCGCGAAGCGATTGCCAAACGCGGCATTCAGGGCGCGCAGATCACCATTCTGGACGCCCTTTTGCGGATGCGACAGGTCTGCTGCGACCCAATGCTTCTCAAGGCCGGTGCCAGCACTTCCGACAGCGCCAAGCGCGAGCGGCTCTTGGATATGTTGGACTCGCTGGTTCAGGAGGGCCGCAAGGTTCTGGTCTTCTCGCAATTCGTCGAGATGCTGCGGCTGATCGAGACGGATGTGACAGCGCGCGGCTGGTCCCACGAATGGCTGACCGGCGAAACGCTGGACCGCGATGGCGCGGTCACCCGCTTCCAGGAAGGCTCCACACAGATATTCCTGATCAGCCTGAAGGCGGGCGGCGTTGGCCTGACACTGACCGCTGCTGACACAGTGATCCTCTATGACCCGTGGTGGAACCCCGCCGTTGAACGTCAAGCCATGGACCGGGCCCATCGCATCGGCCAGACCAAAGCTGTTTTCGTCTACCGCCTTGTCGCCGAGGGCACAGTCGAGGAAGCGATTCTTGGCCTTCAGGCCCGCAAGCAAGCCTTGGCGGATGCGCTTTTTGAAGGAAGAACCTCCGAAGGCTTCGCCTTCGATCAGGACGCGATTGCTGAGTTGTTTCGGCCTTTAAAAAGTGTGGGCGGCGCCGTAGAATGACGCAACTGCTTGGCCAACGCGGCCTGCGTCAGACCCAGCAGATCGCAGAATATCCAGGCAGGCTTTTCGCCATCAGGCACGCGGGAGACACAGATCGCCGGAGTAGGTTGTTCCTCTCCCGCTGCCACAGCAACACGGTCATGGGTCTGCAGGTCGATCAAGTCCTCCGCCGCAGACCGAAGCAAATCAAATTCCATGCGGGTGATCGTCAGCCATTGGATCGGGAAAGGATTCCTCCGGTCTTAAACGCCGTCACGCTGCCCACTGTCCGCAAACGTCATCAACTTGGCTCTCTCGTCGGGGATCAACAGCGATGCATCAAGCCATCGCCCTATTTATGCCGCCAGACCTTCCAGCCGGAGACGACGAGGATGGCCGCAAGTGACGGAAGCAAAACCGCATCCGGGACAAGGCCCAACAGGCGCCCGCCGATGAACGTGCCGTAGATCGAACCTGCCGCCATCACTAGGACAAAGGACCGATTTTTGCTCAATACCGAGAAGCTTTGGTCTTTGCTGTAACGGGCGAAGCCCACAATCATCGTCGGCAGGCTGACGCAAAGCGACAGGCTGCCCGCCAGTTTGATGTCGGCGCCGAAGAGCAGAACCAGCGTCGGGATCAAAAGCTCTCCGCCCGCAACCCCCATCAGGGCGGCCACCACGCCAATGCCAAAACCGGCGACGATCCCGGCCAGCATCTGGGCCACGCCGGTGAACAAGGGTTGCCCGGCGGTCACGCCATGCCCGAAAAGCAGCACGACAGCGATGCCGAACATCAGCACCGCAATCACGCGGTAAAGCACCTCGGCGCGCAACTTGGTGGCCCAGCCCGCGCCCATCCACGCCCCGGCAAGGCTTCCGGCCAGCAGGTTGGCAATCACGGTCCAATGACTTTCGATCAGCGCAAAGGGGACGGCTCTGGCGCGAAACGGCAAAGCCGTGGCGACCACGACGAGGCTCATGGCCTTGTTGAGAATGACCGCCTCAAGCGCCGCAAAGCGGAAGATCGAGATAATGACAGGCAGCCGAAACTCGGCACCCCCCAGACCGATCAGGCCGCCCAAAGTGCCAATGATCGCGCCGGCACCGAAGACGACAGGGGCGTTGCGGTGGGTGTTGTCTGATTGATCCATGGCCGGAAGCTAGCCTTAAGCTGGCAGAGAGGGAAGTCCTCGGGTCTCCTGACGCGCGAACGGGATGATGGTCGCGACATGTCGCTTCTGGCCCACATCCGCGATCAGAACCGATCCAGTCTGTGCCGCCGACTGCGTATTCTGCCAACTACGAACCCATTTTGGTTCAGGACCTTGATCGAGATTTGACCCTTACGTGTTGGGCTAGGGCTAGCGGAATTGACAATGTATAGTAACGGATCTGGGACATTTGGGGTGTTGTTGAAGCGGCGGCGAGGAGATCGGGGGTAGCTGCGGGCAGAAGCTGAAACCCAACTCACCGCTATCCTGGCCAAATGACAGAATCGTCACGTGATCGACGGGCGTTCGTTATGCGTTTGGTATAGCGATTGTTTGCGGCATGTCTGCCTACGACCGATCGAAGGGTATCCGGTGAGCCTGCCCACATGCGAAAGCTTGAAGACTGATGAAGATACTTGTGATCGAAGATGAGCCCAAAACTGCCGCATACCTTGCGAAAGGCCTGCGTGAGAACGGCTATGTGGTCGACCACGCCGCAGACGGTGGCATTGGTGCACACATGGCGGTGATCACGCGCTACGATCTGGTCATACTGGACGTGATGTTGCCGGGCCTTGATGGGTGGGGCGTCCTGAAGGAACTGAAGGAGCGCGGAGTCAGCACACCGATCCTGTATCTGTCGGCGCGGGATGACGTGCAGGACAGGGTGCGCGGGATCGAGCTTGGGGCTGAGGATTATCTGGTTAAGCCATTCGCCTTCAGCGAGCTTTTGGCACGCGCGCGCGCCATACTGCGCCGCGGCCAGGCCGCGCGCAAAAAGACGGTGTTTCAGGTTGCAGACCTGGAACTTGACTTGGAACGACACCGGGTCATGCGTGGCGGCAAGGCGATTGAACTGACACAGAAGGAATTCCTACTGCTAGCCCTGTTGATCCGCAGATCAGGAGACGCCTTGTCGCGCACGATCATCGCCGAACAGGTCTGGGATATCAATTTCGAGAGTGATTCCAACATTGTGGACGTGCACATGCGAAGGTTGCGATTGAAGGTCGATGACCCGTTCGAAACCAAGTTGATCCACACATTGCGCGGCATCGGATACACGCTTGAACATCGCGGTTAGGTTAAGGGGCACCTTTTGGGCCCTGAAACGCAGGCTCAACTCGATCGCGGTACGACTGGCGCTTTGGTACGGTCTGTCAGCCTTTGCCTTGGTTTTGGTGACAACTGGGTCACTTTACTGGGCACTGACGGTCAATCTGGACCGTGAAGACGCGCAGACGCTGGAAAACCACCTTCAGGATTTGCGTCTGCTTTTGGGAGCCGCAACACCTGGCACGCTATTGGCAACCCCACCCGTGAAAGGCCTCAGTCTTCAGACCAGCCAACAGATCTATGTGCGGCTGGTTGATGGGGCAGGGGCCACAGTTTTTGAAACGCCGGGAATGTCGGCGTTGGCGCCCCCAGACCTGTTTCCGGTTTTGACGGCCGATGATCCAAGAACTTCGGTGCACCGCCAGACGGTCACGCCCGCCGGTCGCGAACTGCGTTTGGTCACGGGTTGGGCCACTCTGGACCCAAAGACGGCGGACCTGCGCCACTTCCAGGTGGCTGTTGACCGCGAGGATGAAGAGCATTTCTTGCGAGCATATCGCGACCTGATGTTTGTGATGCTTGTTGTCTCCGTGGTCGCCTGCGCCCTTGGCGGCGTCATCATTGCGCGGCGCGGGATGCTGCCGGTCGAGAGGATCACTCAGGCCGCGCGCGAGACGCGATCAGGCACTCTCGACAAACGCCTGACACTCGAAGGATTGCCGAGCGAATTGGCGCAGCTTGCCACCACGTTCAACGATATGCTCGACCGTCTGGAAGAGACGTTTGGCCGGATGTCGCAGTTCTCTGCCGACGTGGCGCATGAGTTGCGAACCCCCATCGCCAACATGCGCGGCGAGATTGAGGTGGCACTGGGTAAACCCCGCACGTTTCCAGAATATCACGATATTCTTGGGTCTTGTCTGGAGGAGTTTCAGCGCCTGTCGCGGATCATCCAGAGCCTGCTGTTTCTGGCCAAGGCTGAAACGTCGCCCCAGCTTGACCACAGCGAAAGGGTGGAGCTGCGCCACACGCTCGGCACCGTCATTGACTTTTACGAGACAGCTGCGACGGAAGCATCGATCACCTTGCAGCTTGACCCTGGACCGATCGTTTGGGCGGTGGTGGACCGCACTCTGATCCAGCAAGCCGTCGGCAATCTGATCAGCAATGCAATTGCCCATTCTCCAGCGGGCAGCCTTGTGACGGTTGCTTTGGCGGCAGGTGCGGGTGAGGTGCAGATTACCGTCAGCGATACCGGCTCAGGCATCGCGGCCAACCACCTGCCACATGTTTTTGACCGATTTTACCGCGTGGACCGTGCCCGGAGTGGATCGACCCACCATGTCGGCCTTGGGCTGACACTGGTGAAAAGCATTGCACGACTGCACAGAGGAACGGTGGAGATCATGAGTGCCTCGGGTCAAGGCACCTGCGTGACGGTGCGATTTCCACTTGTCGAGAAAGAGCAGCGGCAAGTCCCTCAGACTTGACGCCAGCGCACCGGAAACAGACTGCATGACGGAAGCGTCCCGAAAGGGTCAGGTCGCCGTCAGTCGGGCAACATCGATCGCCCTTCTCGGTTGAGGTCATCTGCTCAGGTGCCCTGCTTCCGCGGCTGCGCCAGTGGTGTCTGCCGCCCAATTTGTCCCGATGGCTTAGGGCCTGCACCCCTGCCATCACGAATGTGTGCAGTGCAGCAAAGTCATGCTGCATGACAGAAATGTCATGTGACGGTCAGGTCTGCGTCAGTCCGGGCGGTTATGCAGGTGCCATAACATGCGCAGAATGCGCCTACAGGAAAGACCCCCGAATGACGCTGACCACCCTGCTGGCCCCCTACGGTCTGACAGCGATCGACATCATCTCTTATGTCGGTCTTGCCGCCTGCGGCACGATGGGCCTTGGCATACTGCTGGGCCTGCTTCTTTCGATCAAATACAATCCAGAGGTCAGCTGGCCGCGCCGCAAGCTGCCGATCTTTCGGGTCCACAACACCCTGTCCTACGTCACGGTTCTGCTGATCATCGCGCACCCCCTTCTGCTGTTGACCGCGGAGGGCAAGGGCTTTGGGTTGACCGAAATCCTGCTGCCTTTCCTTGGGTCCTATCAGCCATTCGAGAACACGCTGGGTGCAATCGCGCTTTATGCAACGCTGGTGGTTTTCGTCACCTCCTACTTCCGCAAAAGCCTCAGTTTTCGGCGGTGGAAGACGATCCACTATGCCAACTATCTGACGGCGATCACCTTTCTGTTTCACAGCATGCTGACGAACCCGACCCTTTCCGACAAGCCGATTGACTTTACGGATGGGGGCAAGGTGTTCGTGCTGGCTTGTGTGGTGGTGGTCACGCTCGCCATAATCGCGCGCGCCTATTTTGCGGGCCGTATGGCGCGGCAAGGAGTCATGACCGGGCAAGCGGTCCAGGCCTTGGCCGAAGGTTGGGAAGGTCGCCTGCGGGTTGCGCGGAAGTTCGTCGAAACCGGCATGGTGCAAACCTTTCGCCTGATGACCGAGGACGGCGGCCCGCTGCCCTTTCGTTGGAAGGCGGGGCAGTATGTGACCTTGGCGCTGCAAACCCCGAACGGCCCGATCCGCCGCGCTTATACCATTGCCTCCTCACCCAACCAAAGCCGGTTTCTGGAGATCACCGTCAAGCGCGAGGCGACTGGCGGCGGGTCGCAATATCTGCATGACGAGGTGCAGGTTGGTCAGGTGCTGTCGGTCAAGGGTCCGCAAGGCGATTTCACCTTCATGGGCGACGAGGCAGATGGCATCGTGATGATCGCGGGTGGCGTCGGCATCACGCCGATGATGAGCACGCTGCGCCATTTGACGGACTCGGCCTGGCACCATCCGGTGACACTGATCTATGGCATTCAGACACTGGCCGATGTGATCTTTCGCGATGAACTGGCGGCGATTGCCAGGCGCCATCCGAACTTTCGACTGCACCTTCTGCCGACCGTCATCGAGGATCCCGACTGGACCGGGCCGCGCGGGTATCTGACCCCGGGGATGATCCTGGCCATGGTGCCCGATATCGCACACAGCCGCGTGCATCTGTGCGGCCCGGCTCCGATGATGTCGGCAGTCTTGCCGATGCTGGATGACCTTGGCGTCAGAAAGGACGCGATTTTCACCGAGGCCTTCATCTCATTACCCGATCAAGGCCCCGGAGCAGATGAGGACGTCACCATGACCTTCGCCCGCTGTGGCAAAACCGTGATGGCCCGGCGCGGCGAGGGTATCATCCGGGTGGCGGAGGCGAATGGCATCGCGATGGACTATTCCTGCCGCAACGGCGAATGCGGGTCGTGCCGCTGCAAGCTGCTGGCCGGCGAGGTCGCCATGCCGGACAAAACCGCCCTGACCGCCAAAGAGCGCAAGGCGGGGTTTATCCTCGCCTGCGTCGCCCGCCCGGTTTCGGACGCCATCATGCTTGATCTGTGATGACGGGCGCGGGTCGGGGCAGGGTGGTCAACCTGACCTTTGCGCGGCGCTGGGACGCTGATCATGGCGCAAGATAGTGGCCGAAAGCCAAGGCGCCCAAGGACAGAACCAGGGCGGGCGGCATCACGATCAGGCCGACGCGCAGGAATTGCCGGGCGCTGACATGCAGGCCTTCCTTGCGCAGCGCCGTCAGCCAAAGGATGGTGGCCAGCGATCCGGTCACTGACAGGTTCGGCCCCAGATCAACGCCAATGAGCAGGGCGTTGATCACATGCTGGGGCAACTCGGCTGCTTGGCCCGCCGTCGCGGCAATCAGGCCGGCGGGCAGGTTGTTTATCAGGTTTGACCCAAAGCCTATGCCTAACCCCGCCGCCCAAGCGGTGGCAAAAGGCGCAGCTTGGGCGCCATCGTGCAGCCAGGCGGTCAGGGCTTGCAGGCTGCCCGACTGGAACACCGCCTCGACCAGCACGAACAGCCCGGCCACCAGCGGCAGGACAGCCCAAGACACCTCCCTCAGCACGGGCAAAGGCGACGCTCGCTTTATCAGGGTTACGCCCGCCAACACCGCAGCCCCCGAGGCCAGGGTCGGCAGGCCCAGATCCGCCCCAATAGCAGAGGCCACCAGCAAGGCGACAGAGGTCGCCACGATCCCCGCAGCGACCAATTTGCCGCTGTGCGCCAGGTGCGGAATTTCAGCCTCGTCCGGCTGTTCGGCGGCCAGATCGTCACGCACGACCCAGCGAAGTGCCGCATAGGTCGCCGCAATCGACACCGCCGATGGCAGCAGGAACTGGCCCAGCCAAACGCTCAGCGGTGGCATGGCGCGGCCATAGATCACCAGATTGGCCGGGTTCGAGATGGGCAGGACAAAGCTTGCGGCATTGGCGATGAAGGCGCAGCTGAACAGATACGGCAAGGGACCAACCTTGGCGTGCCGGGTGGCGGCATAAACAGCCGGGGTCAGGACGACGGCCGTTGCATCATTCGACAGAAACACCGTGACCACCACGCCAACCCCATAGACGATCAGGAACAACCGCCTGGCCGAGCCCTTCGCCTGTCGCACCGCAAGCGCTGCCAGATAGTCGAACAACCCCTCGCGGCTGGCCAATGCCGCCAGCACCATCATCCCGATCAGGAACAGATAGACATCCGCCCCCTTCAGAACGGCCCCCACGGCCGACGGCCAGGATAGTAGCCCAGATCCCACAAGCAAGGCTGCACCGGCGCAGGCGAACAGGTACTCCGGAATGCGCCAAGGTCGGATGATGACCCCCGCAGTCGCAACACCCGCGATGGCAAGGCTAAGCAAAACCGTGTTCATGGGTGTCCTGACGCAAAGGATGCAGGTGCCTTGGCACGGTTGCAAATCCGGCGCTCAAGCCAACTCACTTTCCGCATCGGCCGATCAACTTTCGGCACGGTGTTCTTCGTGCGCGGCCTCCCAGACCTCGCGGGCCGCATCTAGGTTCATCGCGGCGATGCCAAGACCCACGATGATGTCGGGCCAGATCGAAAGGGAATAGGCTGTGACAAACCCGGCGACTATGATGGCGACATTGGCTAATGCATCGTTGCGGGCCGACAGAAACGCCGCCTTTGTCAGGCTTCCGCCGTGGTGCCGAAAGCCTGCCAGCAAGAAGGCGCAGGTCACGTTCACGGCCAGGGCCCCGAAACCGGTCAGCGACAGGGAAAAGGCCTCTGGCGGAACCGGATGCCCCCATTTGCCCCACAGCGCCCAGAGAAACCCCAAGGCCGGCACCAGCAAGATCCCCGCCAGCCCCATGCCAACCCGCGCCCGCGCGGTGGCCGACCACCCCAGGGCAAGTCCAATCAGCAGGTTGACCGAGGCATCTTCCAGAAAGTCCACGCTGTCGGCGAAAAGCGAGACGGACCCGATGGCCCGCGCCACCGCAAATTCGACGCCAAAGTAGGCGAGGTTCAACAGTGCTACGATGACGACGATGCGTCGAAGGTTTGCGTTGCCACCTGCGTCTGTCACTTGGATGCCCCCGCCCCGTTCCGCGCCCAATGACACATCGCACAGTCTCAGGCCGGTCAAAAGCCTTGCTTTGCAGTTGTGCCATCTCGCACCGCAACAGAGCCGCCCACCGTGTTGATATTTTGGCGTTCTGCATCACCTAGGGACCAACACACGAAAGTTGGACCTGATGACGACCTTGATTGCCACCCGCGCGGCGGGAGAGACTCTCCTCAAATCCTTCGCGCCCCGTATGGGCCGCCGCTATGCCAATGGCCGCAACACCGATCACGGCCCCGGCGCGCACAAGGCGGTGTCGGGGCTGTCGCCTTACATCCGGCGCAGGCTGGTGCTGGAACAGGATGCGGTGGCCTTGGCGCTGGCCAGCCATGGCCCGGAAGAGGCCGAGAAATTCATCCAGGAGGTGATCTGGCGCGGCTATTTCAAGGGCTGGCTGGAGCGTCGCCCACAGGTCTGGGCCAGCTACCGCGCGGGGCTTGAGGGCGATCTGGCGGCCCTAACCCTCGACCGCCGCCTGCGCCGGGATGTGGAGCGTGCCATAAATGGCCAGACCGGGCTGGCGTGTTTCGATGCCTGGGCCAGCGAGTTGGTTGAAACCGGCTATCTGCACAATCACGCGCGGATGTGGTTCGCCTCGATCTGGATATTCACGCTGGGTCTGCCGTGGCGGCTGGGGGCGGATTTCTTTTACCGACATCTGCTGGATGGCGATGCGGCCTCGAACACCTTGGGCTGGCGCTGGGTCGCGGGGCTGCACACGCGGGGCAAACCCTATCCGGCTGATGCGCAGAACATTGCGACATATACTGCTGGCCGCTTTACCCCCCGCCCGTCTGATCTGGCCGAGGTGACGCAGGGGCTGGAGGCGACTGAACCCGACGGCTTGCCCCAGGTGCTGCCCCTGCGCACCTTCGCCGCACCCCAGCCGGGCCGCCCCACCGCCCTGCTGATCACCGACGAGGATTGCCGGGTCGAGGATTTCAACCTGGGCGCGCTGGATATCCGCACGACGGCCAGCCTGGCGGGCAGCGTCCTGCGCTCTCCCTTGGCCGTGTCCGATCTGGTGGCGCAGTTCGAGGCTGATGCCTTGGCCGATGCCGCGCGGCGTTTGGGCGCCAGCTCCGTGGCCTTGCAGGCCGCTGACCCGGAGGGTTTGGCCAAATGGGCCGCAGCGGCCGGGGCGACGCAAATCGCGACGCCCTATGTCACCCGTGGCCCGCTGCGCGATTGGCTGGATGAGGCTGCCCCCGCCCTCGCCAAGGCTGGCATCACCTTGTGCGAATGGCGGCGCGATTGGGACAGCGCCATCTGGCCCCATGCCACGGCGGGGTTCTTCAAGGTCAAGCAGGCCATCCCGCGGATATTGGAACAGGTGCTCGCATGATCGTCATCATCGGGTCGGGCATGGCCGGGCTGGCCTGCGCGCGGCGTCTGGCCGAGGCGGGGCTTTCGCCCATCGTGCTGGACAAGGGGCGCTGTATCGGCGGGCGGGTGGCGACGCGGCGCGTGGGTGATCTGCAATTCGACCACGGCGCGCAGTTTGTGAATGCGCATGGGGCTGGTTTTGCAGAGGTGTTGCGCGGGCTTTCGGTGGCTGGGTGGCAAGATGGCACGGGCCGCACGCACAACGTCGGAATGCCGGGCATGTCGGCCATCCCCAAGGCCCTGGGTGAGGGACTGGACATCCGGCAAGGGGTGCAGGTGACAGGGTTGCAGCAGGATAGTGAAGGCTGGCTGGTGCAGGTTGAAGGGGTCCCATGGCCCGCGTCCCGCGTGGTGGTGACAGTGCCTGCGCCGCAGGTCGCCGGACTGTTGGGGGCAGAGCATCCGCTGGTGCCTGCATTGGCCCCGGTGCGTCTGGCGCCCTGCCTGACGCTCATGGCCGCCGTGGTCGCTCCGCCTCCCTTCATCACCCGGCAGGACCCCGATGATCCCCTGTCCTGGATCGCGCAAGACAGTTCCAAGCCCGGCCGCCCGCAGGGGGATGCGACCCAGTGGGTGGCGCAGGCGGGCGAGGCGTTCAGCCTGGCCCATCTGGACAAGACGCCGGAGGTGCTTGCCGCCCTGATGCTGCCGCTTTTGTGCGACAGGCTGGGGGTGACGGCAGCCCGGGTGACCCATGCCGCAGCCCACCGCTGGCGCTATGCAAGGGTGACTCAGGCGCTGGGTCAGCCGTTCCTGCGCAGCCCGGACGGCACGCTCTATCTGGGCGGCGACTGGTGCATCGGCCCGCGGGTCGAGGCGGCCTGGACCAGCGGCACCGCCATCGCGGACGCCATCCTGGCGCAGGGCTGACCCATGCTGAAAGACCCCCGCATCGCCCGCCTGATCACCCTGATCACCGCTGCTCTGCGGCCACCTGCCGGGGCGGGGCGCATTGTGTTGGCTTTGGGGTTCGGCGCGGTCTGCCACACGGTCTTTGCGGCGGGCGTGCTGGCGATGATCGGGGCGATGTTCTTTGGCCTCAGCGAAAGCCTTGGCACTGTGCCTTGGCCCTGGGCGATGCTTGCCAATGCCGCCTTGGTCTTGCAGTTCCCCCTGGCGCACTCGCTTTTGTTGACTGGGCGCGGGGGTCGGCTGCTGACCCGGCTGATCCCCGGCCCGCATGGAGCCACCCTGGCCACAACCACCTATGCGATCATCGCCGCCGCCCAACTGCTGGCCCTGTTTGCGTTGTGGACGCCCTCGGGCCTTGTCTGGTGGCGAGCCGAAGGTGCTGCGTTCTGGGTCCTGACCGCAGCCTATGCCGCAAGCTGGCTGCGCCTGCTGAAGGCCAGCTTTGACGCCGGGGCCGAGGTGCAATCGGGCGCGCTTGGCTGGATGTCTTTGCTGGCGCGCATCAGGCCGGTGTTTCCAGATATGCCGACGCAGGGTCTGTTCCGCCTGATCCGCCAGCCGATTTATCTGGCCTTTGCGCTGACGCTGTGGACGCCGCCGGTCTGGACGCCGGATCAACTGGCGCTGGCGGTCAGCTTCACCGCCTATTGCCTGCTTGCCCCCCGCCTGAAAGAGCGCCGCTTTGCCGCCCGTTATGGTGCCCGGTTTGATCGCTATCGGACACAGGTGCCCTATATGCTGCCAAAGCTGACCAAGGACCGCCCTGATGCGCAATGACCTGACGATCTATGACAAGGTGGCAGACAGTTGGTGGTCGGACGATATCCGTTGGGTGAGGACGCTGAAGAACCTCGTGCCCGGGCGGCTGGCCTGGTTCGACCGGCAGATCGACTGGCAGGGCATCGACGTGCTGGACCTTGGCTGCGCCGGCGGCTTCATGGCCGAGGCGTTGGCAGACCGTGGTGCCCGCGTCACAGGCATCGACCCGGCCGAGGGCGCGATCCACGCCGCCCGCGCCCATGCCCGCGCCCAAGGCCTGCGCATCGGCTATGATGTCGGCGTAGGCGAGGCGCTGCCCTATGACGCGGCCTGCTTTGACGCCGTGGTCTGCGTTGACGTGCTGGAACATGTGGCCGATCTGCACAGGGTCATGTCGCAGGTGGCCCGCGTTCTGCGGCCCGGTGGCCTGTTCCTGTTCGACACGATCAACCGCAACCCCTTGGCCCGGCTGGCTACCATCACCGTGGCCGAGGACCTGCTGCGCCTGTTGCCGCGCGGCACGCATGACCCCGGCAAGTTCATCAAACTGGCCGAGTTGCGTGCTGCGGTGCAAGGCGCGGGGCTGGTGCCCGGCCCCATCACCGGCCTTGGCCCGCGCGGGATCAACCGCCGTCTGGACCTGACCTTTGGGCCCCTGCCGCTGACGGCGATCCTTTACATGGGCACCGCCCGAAAACCCGCTTCAAAGGCCCGCAAATGACCGGTCTTGTCCGCGAAAACGTGCAGACCTACCCGCGCCCGCCCGCATTGGAACCCGTTCCGCAACGCATCCTCATCCGGCTGGGAGGTGTGCCGGTCGCAGACACGACCCGCGCCCTGCGCGTGCTGGAGACGCACCACGCGCCGACCTACTACCTGCCCCCCGAGGATGTCGCGGCCACCCTGCGCCCCGCTCAAGGCAACAGCTATTGCGAGTGGAAGGGGGCGGCGCGTTATTACGACGTGCTGTCCGGCGACAAGATCGCCCCCCGCGCCGCCTGGGCCTATGACCGACCCACGGCGGGGTTTGCAGGACTGGCGGGCTATGTCGCCTTTTATGCAGCGCAGATGGACGAGGCCTGGGTTGGCGGCACCCGAGTGATCCCGCAGCCGGGCAATTTCTACGGCGGCTGGGTCACCCCAAATCTGGAGGGCCGGATCAAGGGTGCGCCCGGCACGCAGCATTGGTAGCAGCCAGTCGCGGACAAGAAGGGATGGGCCCATGCAGCCAGATAGAAGCTGGCGGTTCTTCACCGATCAGGTGATGGGGGGCCAGTCCACAGGAGGCGTCGCCTTTCTGTCGGAAGCAGTCCTGAGTTTTGCCCGCATGACCGGCCATGTCAGCACAGCCAACCGGGGCGGGTTCATCCAGATGCGGCTTGATCTGCCAACCCCGCTGCCCGAGGCCGCCACGGGGCTGCGGCTGATCGTGCGCGGCAACACGCAGCGCTACTTCGTGCATCTGCGCACTGGGGCCACGCTGTTACCGTGGCAGTACTATCAGGCCGGGTTTGATGTGACCGAAGCCTGGAGTGAGGTCCGGCTGCCCTTGGCCAGGTTTGCCCCGGCAGGCGGACTGGCAGGGCCTGTCCGCAGCGAGCGCAGCCTGACGTCTGTGGCGGTTGCCGCCTATGGCCGCGACCACTTCGCGCAGATTGATCTGCGCGAAGTGGAGTTCATCTGACCCGATCACATGACGGAGGATGCTTCGAGTCATGAGCGATAGAACATCCTTCTATCGCTCAAACTCGATTCAGAAACCAGCAACGGCGGCGAAAAGTGGCACGGTCACCCCAAAGCATGCGGTTTTTTTGCTGGTACGGCGATGGCTGCGTGTATCGTCGCGACCGGCGAGAGCGGGGGACGAAGCACGACCAACGCTCCAACTGCTCCAACTGCTCCAACTGCTCCACCTGGGACGCGAACAGAGAGCAAAAACCTACATAACATATTGTTATTGATATTTTTTTTTAATATCCGATAATAGTAATTATGTAATACGGGGCGCTAACGGCGAAAGGGAGGCGTACGCTGCCGTTTGAATAAATGACAGTTCTGACACGCACACTGCACAAGTTCGTAAGACTATGACAAGGTGAGATGTCGGCAACAAGCGCTTGGAGTAAGCATGAAACTGGAGCGAGTTAGTGTCCGCAATTTTAGGTCACTGAAAGATGTTGCCGTGGACATCGGAAATCATACTGCATTTGTCGGCGGGAATGGCTCGGGGAAGTCAAGCTTGTTAAGGGCGATTGAAAAGTTCTACTCCACAGGGAAGACCTTGGATCTGGACGATTTCTACGGCAGGGACCAGTCGCTAACGGTGGAGATTGAGTTAACGTTTGGCTCGTTAAGTGCGGAAGCGGCCGAGGTATTTGCAACCAGGGTCCGGAATGGAAAGTTGACCATCACCCGTGTTTTCGACGCGTCTCAAGGAAGTGGTCGCTATCACGGGACAGTTCCGCAAAACCCTGATTTCCGACCCATTCGGGCGGCTGCGTCCTTCAATGATCGCCGGGCCGCATATCAGGCATTGAAGGACCAGAATGCGCAGTATGCACAGCTGCCGACGGTTACCTCAGGGACAGCCCTGACTGAAGCGCTAGTTGCTTGGGAGAACGCAAACCCTGGCGCGCTTGAGGCCATGCGTGACGACGGGCAGTTCTTCGGCTTTCAGAACGCGGGTAGGACAGCTTTGCAGCGGTATACCAGTTTCCTCTTTGTGCCAGCGGTTCGAGATGCCTCGCAAGACGCCGCTGACTCAAAGTCGAGCACGATTCAGCAGCTGCTTGAGCTCGTCGTTCGGAGCGCAATTCTTCGGCGAGCCGAAATTCGAAAGTTTCAGGAGGACATGAACCAGCAGTATCGTGACCTGACCTCTCCGGAAAAAATGCCCGAACTCGGCCAGCTTGGAAAAACCCTGTCCGCCGATCTGAAGAATTACTATGGCGATGCCAGTGTGCAGCTTACATGGAGGGCGGGAGGCGATCTTCCGATCCCACTGCCTGCCGCAGACGTCTTGCTTGAACATGATGGCTTTGGCGGTCCAATTGATCGCCAAGGACACGGACTCCAGCGGGCCTTTATCCTGACGCTCTTGCAACAGCTTGCCAAAGCCACCAGTAAACCCCCGATAGCAGCTGGGGCTGTGGAGGGCGGAGCCCAGGCGGGTATCCCACCCGCTCCCGACCTTATCTTGGCGGTCGAAGAGCCCGAGCTCTATCAACACCCGACCAAACAGCGGCACTTCGCTACCGTGCTCAGGAAGCTCAGCGAGGGAAGCCTTCCGGGTGCTGACTCTCTGACACAAGTTCTATTTGCAACCCATTCCCCGGCGTTTGTATCAGTCCCGCATGTCGAGGGCATTCGATTCGCCCGTCGCGTCGAAACGGAGGGCGCGGCTTACAAGAGATGCGAGATAGTCCGCCTTGATCTTGGAAACGTGGCAAAGGCCATCGAGGCGGCTGAAGGAAGACCGGCGGGGACATATTCAGCTGATGGCCTTCGCCCTCGCCTTCACATTCTGAGCAGCGAGCTGTCTGAAGGCTTCTTTGCTGACGGCGTCATCCTGGTGGAAGGCGTGAGCGACCGCGCAGCTCTGGTGGCTGCGGCGAAAGGCATCGATTTGGACTTTGAGGCGGCCGGGATTGCGGTCCTACCGGCTGGTGGCAAGAACTCAATTGATCGCCCGCTCAGGATCTTTCAGGAAGTTGGCATACCAGTCTACCCTATTTGGGACTGTGACATCGGGACTGGTGACGCTAACGCCGCAAAGGATCTGGCTCTGCTTCGTCTTGCCCAACCGACTGTCCCAAATGATGCGTCGCCGACCACAACGACGATCGACCCGAGCTATGCATGCTTCGAACAAAACCTCGAGGCGACGCTTCGCAACGAGGTTACGCAGGCACGGTACGACAAAGCCTTTTCCGACCTCTGTGTCGAGCATGGCGCGTCGCGTAAAGACGCACAAAAGAACCCCGAAATGATGGCATCACTTCTTGCCAAACTTCGTCAGGATGGCGGGCAGTTAACCTGCCTCGAAGGAGTAGTGATCGCGGCATGGAAGAAACTGAAGGGCGCTGATCCGACGTTAGGCAAAGGGTAGTCACTGGAAACCAGTCTATGAAAACCATCAAACCGATGCCGCAAACCAACAGCCATCGAGCCCAAGGGCCTTATGTCGACCTCGCACTCCACACGATCGGTTGGAAGGCCTTTCAGGATATGGCGGCTCAGGTCTGCGAAGAGCGATTGAAAACAAGAGTTACGATTCATCATGAAGCCAAAGATGGTGGTCAGGACGCTGTCTTCCTCATCCCCGCTTCGACGAAGAAAGTAACACCGAGCGGCACGGTTCAAGTCAAGTTTTCATCGGATCCGAAAGGTAGCCTAACACTGTCAAATCTCACCCCTGAGCTTGTGAAACTGAGGGAACTTGTGACGGCGGGCGAGGCTGAGAGCTACGTTGTTGTGACCAATATGTCAGTTTCAGCCCCGCAGGCTAAATTGATCAGGGACAAGCTGCGCGAATATGGCGTGAGAAAGCCCGAGGTCTGGGGTAAACAGCAAATCACCCAGACCATCCGAGAAAGCGCCAAGCTCCGCGCCCTAGTTCCGCAAGTGTACGGACTGGGTGATCTAACGACCATTCTCGACGTGCGAGCGATTGAGCAAACTAGGGTCAGGACCCATTGATCTTGCTGCCGCCGCGTGATTCAGGCTCCGTAAGGAGACCGATCAATGAGCAATCTGTTCTGGCTGACCGACGTGCAAATGGCGCGTCTTGAACCGTTCTTTCCCAAGAGCCATGGTAAACCGCGCGTC
>CANBRQ010000060.1 GCA_947371955.1 Paracoccaceae bacterium
GGTGATCGCGGGTACCAAGTCGATCGGCATGTCGCTGGACACCTGCACCGTGCCGGGGTCCGCCAAGGAAAGCCGCATTGCGCCCGGCATGGCGGAACTTGGTCTGGGCATCCACGGTGAGCCGGGGGTGGAGCAGGTCAGCTTCTCGGGCGCCGAACATGCGGTGGCGGCAATGGTGGAAAAGCTGGCACCTGCGATGGCGGAAGGGCCGCATGTGGCGCTGTTGAACAACCTTGGCGGGACCTCGGTTCTGGAGATGTCGGTGCTGGCCTATGAACTGGCACGGTCCAGTTTGGGGACGAAGATCAAGCTGATGGTTGGGCCAGCGGCCATGATGACCTCGCTGGATATGCGGGGCGTGTCGATCTCGGTTTATCCGCTGACAGCGGAGGATGAGACGGCCCTGAAGGCCGAAACGCCGCTGGCCGCCTGGCCTGGCGCGCATGCGATGACGCCGCCCGTTTTGCTGGCCTTGCCGGATGGGCTGACGCCGATCCGGCCAATCCCCTCTGCTCACGTCCCGACGCGGGCTTTCCTGACCAAGTGTTGCGAAGTCCTGATCGGGATGGAGACGGATCTGAACGCGCTGGACGCCAAATCCGGCGACGGCGACACGGGGTCGACGCTGGCCGGGGCCGCCCGCGCCTTGATCGGGGCGATGGATCATATGCCGCTGGCCGACCACACCCAACTTTACCGAGCTATTGGTCTGGAACTCAGCCAGACCATGGGCGGGTCTTCGGGCGTTCTGCTTGCGATCTTCTTTGCGGCAGCGGGGGATGCGGCCTCGTCCGGGGCCTCGATGCGCGATGCGCTGTGGGCCGGGCTGGAGCGGATGCAGGAAATCGGCGGCGCAAGACTCGGTGACCGCACGATGATCGACGCGTTGCAGCCTGCGCTGGAGGCTTTGCCGGAGGGGCTGGCGGCGGCGACTGCTGCGGCCCGCGGTGGGGCAGCACACACGGCGACGCTGAAGCGGGCCAAGGCCGGCCGCGCCGCCTATGTCAACGCCGGCAATCTGGAGGGCCATGTCGATCCGGGGGCTGAAGCCGTCGCGCGGCTGTTCGAGGCGTTGAACGTTTGAAAAGCGGGCAGCTCTGGCCGAAAGCAGATCAGACAACGCTTCGAGTTTCCGAAACGGAAAATCTCGATTGACAGGATGCCGATTCGGGTTAACCCTTTGTGACACTCACAAGGGGTTTTCTAACTGTGCAGCGTAGCGAGATTGATGACCTTGACCGCACCGTTATCGCCCTTCTGACGGAGGACGGGCGGCTGTCTGCGTCCGAGATTGCCTCACGGGTTGGTGGGGTTTCGGAACGGACGATCAGAAACCGCATCGCCAGCCTTTTGCAGAACCGCCACATCGTGATCGGTGCCATTCCGGACCCAACCTCTGTGGGCCGCGAGGTTCAGGCGGATGTCTTCATCGAGGTCGAACCGGGGCGGGTGGACGATGTGGCCTCGGAACTGGGCGAGCACGATGAAGTTGGATATCTTGCGGCGATTACAGGGAATTACAACCTGTCGGCGGCTGTCTTTGTCGCGACCCATGCAGATCTTCTGGAGTTTTGCGAGACGGTGATCGGCAAGATTCCGGGCGTCAAGCGGGTCGTGCCCTGCATGATCCTTCGCATGTATAAAGTGTTCGGAACCCGGACGACGGCGCTCAGCCGGACGGCGAAAAGGAAAGCGGAATGACGGGTCTTGTGCGGATCGGGGTGGATGTCGGCGGCACCAACACGGATGCCGCCTTGCTGCGCGGCACGGATGTGCTGGCGACGGTCAAGACCTCTACCACAGCGGATGTTACCAGCGGAGTCGAGGCAGCGATAAGGGCGGTTCTTGCTGCGGGCAGGCTTGCCGGATCGGAAGTCGGCGGTGTGATGATTGGCACGACGCATTTCCTCAACGCTTTGGTCGAGGGACAGCATCTGCAGCGCGTCGGCATCTTGCGCCTGTGCGGGCGCGCGACGCGCTCTCTTTGGCCAATGGTCGATTGGCCGGAGGGTTTGCGGGCTTTGGTCGATGGCGGGGCCGCGCTGGTCGGTGGTGGGGTGAACTTCGACGGTTCGGCGATTGCGCCGCTGGACCATGCGGCGATCCGCGAGGCTTGCCGGGGCTGGAAGGCTGCAGGGATCGGGGCGGTGGCGATTTGCGCCGTCTTTGCGCTGGTTGACCCCGCGATGGAGAACGCGGCAGCAGCGATTGTGGCCGAAGAGATGCCGGGGGTTTCAATCTCGCTCTCGCACCGGATCGGTCGCACCGGCCTGTTGCAACGTGAGAGCGCGGCGATACTGAACGCCAGTTTGCATAGGTTAGGCGCACAGACCATTGCCGCGTTTCGGGCGGCGTTTGCAGGCCTTGGGCTGACCTGCCCGCTCTACCTCACGCAGAACGACGGTACTCTGATGGCTGCGGACTATGCCGAGCGGTTTCCGGTGTTTACCATCGCCTCGGGGCCGACGAATTCGATGCGGGGGGCGGCTTTTCTGACCGGTCTGAAGGACGCGGCGGTGATTGATGTGGGCGGTACAACGACGGACGTTGGCCTGCTGGTCGGGGGCTTTCCGCGCAGCCGGTCCGAAGGTGCCATGATTGCGGGCGTCAGGACGAACTTCAGAGTGCCGGATGTGTTCTCGTTTGGTCTGGGCGGCGGGTCGCTGATCCATTCGGCGGCCAGGGTCGGACCGGAGTCCGTGGGTTTCCGTCTGCCGGAGAAGGCGATCTGCTTTGGCGGCGATACTTTGACCGCCACCGATATCGCCGTGGCGGCAGGTTTGGTCGATTTGGGCGACAAGTCCCGCGTGGCGCATCTGGACGCGACCTTTGTCAGGGCGGTGCTGAAGCAGATGAAAACCTCGGTCGAGACGGTGCTGGATCAGATGAAGCCGGGACCGGAGCCTATTCCGGCGGTGCTGGTCGGCGGCGGCTCGGTTCTGATCGACGGGCTGCTGGAGGGCACCAGCCAGTCCTTGCGTCCCAAGCATTTCGGTTCGGCCAATGCGATCGGGGCGGCGATTGCGCAGGTGTCCGGAGAGGTCGATTCAGTGGTGGCGTTGGAGGGGCGCTCTCGCGAGGTGGCTTTGAATGGCATCATTGCCGAGGCCCGGTTGCGAGCCATGGAGGCGGGAGCTGACGAAGGCTCCATCCAGTTGGCCGAGGTGGAAGAGACGCCGCTGTCCTATCTGCCCGGCAATGCCATCCGGATTTCGGTCAAGGTCGTGGGGGAGTTGAAGGCATGAAATACTGGACCCTGACAGAGCCCGACATTGACCGCATTGCGCTTGGCGCGGGCATTCTGGGCACGGGGGGCGGGGGCAACCCCTATCTCGGCATGCTGATGGTCAGGGCGCAGCTGCGAGAGGGCAGGACGGTTCGGGTGATCCGGCCCTGCGACCTTGCCCCGGATGCTTTCGTGCTGGCTTTGGGCAACATTGGCGCGCCGACGGTGGGCATCGAAAAGATGGAAGAGGGCGACGAAGGGGTCCGCTCTCTGCATGCTTTGGAGCAATACACGGGCCGCAAGGTGGATGCGGTGATTGCGGACGAGATTGGCGGTTCCAACGGTCTGGCCCCGATGATCACGGCGGCCAAGCTTGGCCTGCCGGTGGTGGATGCGGATGGCATGGGCCGAGCCTTCCCCGAGGTGCAGATGACCACCTTCTTCATCCACGGACAGGCGTCACAACCCGCTGTGCTCGCCGATGCTTTGGGCAACGTGATGATCGTCACGCAGGCGACCTCTCCGGAAATGCTGGAGAAGTTGATGCGTGCGGGTACCGTCGCCATGGGCTGCACGGCGCATATGACGACCGCGCCAATGTCAGGCGATTTCATCAAGCGCTTTGGGGTGCCGCATACGGTTTCCCATGCCTGGACGCTGGGTGACACGGTGATCAACGCCCGCGCCGCCAAGATGGACCCGGTGGAGGCGCTGATCGCCCGCACCGGTGGCAGCCTGCTGATGCGCGGCAAGGTCTCTGACGTTGGCCGCCGGATTGCTGCCGGCTTCGTGCGCGGCAGTCTGACGTTGACCGGGCTGGAAGCTTTCCAGGGCCGCCAGATGGTGATCGAGATCCAGAATGAATACCTGATCGCCACCGAGGGCGACAGGGTGCTGGCGATGGTCCCGGACCTGATCTGCATCGTTGACAGTGAAACCGGCAGACCGATCACCACCGAAGAACAGCGCTATGGCCTGCGCGTCAGCGTCATTGCCATTCCGGCCCCGGCACTTCTAAGGTCTGACATCGCCCTGCGCTCGGTTGGTCCGCGCGCCTTTGGCTATGATTTCGACTTCGTTCCCCATCTGGGTGCGCCGATGGACGCGCAACCCGTAGCCGCTTATGACGCTTGAAAGGATCACACATGAAACGCCGTGACTTCCTGAAATCCGTGGGCCTCGCCGGCCTTGGCACGATGACCGCCGCGCGCTGGAGCATGGCTGTGGCCGAGGATGGCGCCAAGATCTTCACCATGGCCCATCCGGCGGGCTTTCCCGACCTGAGCCCTGCGACCTCGTTTTCCAACGACGGGGCGATCATGGCCAATGTCTATGAAAGCCTGACGCGGTACATTCCGGGGCAGGGCGATCAGCCGGCCAAGGTGGAGCCTTTGCTGGCCGAAAAGTGGGATGTCTCGCCCGATGGTCTGACATGGACCTTCCACCTGCGGCAGGGCGTCAAGTTCCATGATGGTGGCGATCTGACGGCCGATGCGGTCAAGCAATCCATCGAATGGACGGTCAAGACGGCGGGTGGGGCCTCCTTCATATGGTCGCCGGTCAGCGCCATTGCGGCGCCGGATGCGGCCACGGTGGTCTTCACCCTGTCCTCGCCGCAACCTTTGGACATGATCGCGGCCTCCGGCTTTGCGGCGTGGATCGTCAGTCCCACGGTTCTGGACAAGGACAACGCATGGTTCAACGCCGGGAATGGTTCAGGCACCGGGCCCTACAAGATGGAGCGCTATGAACCGGGCCAGCGCTGCATCCTGACCAAGAATGACGGTTATTGGGGCAAGGCGCCCTTCTTCGACAAGGCCGTCTTTGCTGTGGTCGAAGACCCGGTGCTGTTGCAAAGCATGATCGAAGGCGGCGATGCCGATTGGACCTATAGCCTGCCCTACGACAACCTAGAGGGGCTGAAGGCCAAACCCGAATTGACGGTCGTGGCCAATGCCTCGTTCCAGACGCTGTTTGGAATGTACAACGTCAAAAAAGCGCCCTTGGACAACCTAAAGGTGCGGCAAGCTTTGTCGTTGGCCTTCCCCTATGACGACGTGATCTCGTCCGGTACGGCGGGCTTGGGCAGCCGGGCAAAAGGCGTGATCCCGGCGGGTATCTGGGGCCATGATGAAGCGGCCCCCATTCCGAAGACGGACCTTGTTGCTGCCAAGGCATTGCTCGCAGAGGCCGGGGTGACGGGTGCCGACCTGACCATGACCTTTGCCACAGGGGACAATGTGGAATCCGTGGCGGGCGAGCTTTGGAAGGCCAATCTGGCAACCCTTGGCATCAACCTGACCCTGCAGCCGATGGCTTGGGAGGCGCAGTGGCAGCTTGCCAAGTCCGATCCGGCGGCGGCGCAGGATATCTTCGTCATGTACTGGTGGCCGACATACGTGACGCCCTATGACTATCTCTTCAACCTGTTCCACTCGGAAGCAGCACCCAACTACAACCTTGGCTACTATTCGAACCCGGATTTCGACAAGCAGATCGACGATGCGGCGGCCCTGTCGGGCACCGATCGCACCAAGGCCGAGGCCATGTTCATCGAAGCGCAGCGCAAGGTTATCACCGATGCGGCAGCGGTTTTCATGCTGGACCTGCCGAATGTCCATGTGATCCGGTCCGACCTGAAGGGCTACGTCGACAACCCCGCTTACGGCCACGTCGTTTTTGTCAGCGAGTTGTCGAAGTAGATGGCCCTCGCACGCTACCTTCTGCGCCGTCTGGTGCTGTCGGTCTTTGTCGTGCTGGGCGTGACCATGCTGGTCTTTACCGTGGCACAGGTCGTGCCCTCGGACCCGGCGGCGCTGTACGCCGGGCCCCGCCCCACAGCGGCGCTGATCGCCAAGGCGCGCGAGACGCTGCATCTGGATGCACCCCTGCCGGAACGTTTCCTGACCTTTGCCCATGCCATGGCCACGGCCGATTTCGGCGTCAGCTACAAATCGCGCCGGGCGATTTCGCAGGATCTGGCGGTCTACCTGCCCGCCACGCTGGAACTGGCGATCTTCTCCACCGGGCTGGCGTTGCTGATCGGCATCCCCTCAGGTGTCATCGCCGCCGCCCGACGGGGTGGCCTGCTGGACAGGCTTGGAGGGCTGTCGTCTATCGTGGCGGTGGCGATGCCAACCTTCTTTCTGGCCATGCTGCTGCAAGGCGTCTTCTGCCAATGGCTGGGCCTTCTGCCCCTGTCCGGCCGCATCGGCAAAGAGTTCTCTGTGATTGATCCGGTGCCCTTCGTGACCGGGTTCATGCTGATTGATACCGCGCTCGCCGCCCGCTTTGACGCCTTCCGCGATGCCATGGCCCACCTGATCCTGCCCGGCCTGACGCTGGCCGCCTATCCCGCCGGGGTCGCCATGCGCCTGACCCGCTCGGCGATGATCGAGATACTGGAGCGTCGCCACATCCTGGCCGCCCGCGCCCTTGGCCTTTCGGAAGCGCGCATTCTCTTCGGCCATGCCCTGCCCAATGCCGTAGGCCCGGCTCTGACAGTGATCGGACTCTCCTTCGCCTATGCCCTGACCGGTGCGGTGCTCGTCGAGATCGTCTTCGCCTGGCCCGGCCTGGGCCGCTATGTCTCGGAAGCCATCCTGTCGAAGGATTTCCCCGTCATCGCCGCCGCCGCCCTTGTGGTGACGCTGTGTTATGTCGCGATGAACCTGATCCTGGATATGGTGCAGGCCTTGGTCGACCCGCGGGTGGCCCTGACATGAGCCTTGTGAAACGCCTTGGCCTACCCGGAACGCTCTGCCTCTGCGTCGTCGTGGTGTTCGCCCTGGCCGCGATGCTGGCCCCCTTCGTCGCCCCCTACGCTGCCCAAGGCATCGGAACCCCCAACATTTCCGCCAAATTCCAGCCGCCCTCTGCCGCCTATTGGCTGGGCACCGACCACCTTGGCCGCGACATGCTGTCTCGCGTCATCTACGGCGCGCGGGTGTCGATGACGACCGGCGTGCTGATCGTCGCCGTGTCGTTGCTGATCGGCCTGCCAGTGGGCCTGCTTGCGGGTTATTTTGGTGGCTGGGCGGATGAAGGGTTCATGCGGATCACCGACATCTTCTTGGCCTTTCCTGCGCTGTTGCTGGCCGTCCTCATGGCTGCCGCACTGGGCGCGGGGATGCTCAACTGCATCATCTCGGTCGCGGTGACGTGGTGGCCCTGGTACGCCCGCCTCGCCCGGGCCGAGGTGCTGGTCTTGCGCAACCAGCCCTATGTCGAGGCCGCACGGCTGATGGGTGTATCGCCCCCCCGCATCCTGCTGCGCCACATCTTGCCGGCGGCGCTGCGCCCCTTGGGCGTGCAGGCGGCACTGGATGTGGGGCCGGCGCTGCTGACGGCCTCGGCGCTGTCGTTTCTTGGTCTGGGCGTGCTGCCGCCCACCGCGGACTGGGGCCAGATGGTTGATGCCGGTCGCCCGTTCTTCCCGGCGCGTTGGTGGTATGCGGTCAGCCCGGGGGTTGCGATCTTTCTGCTGGCGCTGGCCTTCAGCGTACTGGGCGATGCGCTGCGTGCCACGGGGCGCCGCGATGCTTGAGGTGCGAGGGTTGCAGGTTGTCATCAACAGCGACCTTCAGGTCGTGCGGAAGGTCGACCTGTCCGTCCCCAAAGGCACCATCCATGGTCTGATCGGCGAATCCGGCTGCGGCAAGACCATGACTGGAATGGCAATCCTTGGGCTTTTGCCCAAGGGTGCAGGTCTACAGGCCGGGACCTTCACGTTCGAGGGCACGGACCTGCTGTCTGGTGCGGCCACGCTGCGCGGCCGCCGGATTGCCCTTGTCTCGCAAGACCCCGCCGCCGCGCTGAATCCGGTCCTGCGCGTCGGGCGGCAGATGGATGATGTGTTGCGCACTCATTCCAACGTCGCCAAACCCGCCCGACGGGCACAGGCTGCCGCCCTTCTGGCCGCCACAGGACTGCCGGATCCGGACAGGGTCCTGAACGCCTATCCCCACCAGCTTTCGGGCGGGATGCAGCAGCGCGTCGTGATCGCCCAAGCCCTTGCGACGGGCGCGGATTTCCTGATCGCCGATGAACCCACAACCGCGCTTGATGTCACCGTAGGCGCGCAGGTTCTGGCGCTGCTGCGTCGCTTGGTAGCGCAGCGCGGCCTGACCATCCTGATGATCACCCACGACATGGACGTGGTGGCAGAGGTGTGTGACCGCGCCTCGGTTCTCTATGCCGGCATCACGGTGGAGGAGGGCCCGACCGAAGCGCTGCTGCGGGCCCCGCGCCATCCCTACACGAAGGCCCTTCTTGCCGCCTTGCCCGATGCCCGCCCCAAGGGTCAACGCCTTGCCGCCCTGGAGGGCGCCATTCCGCCGCCGCGTCAGATCATTCAGGGCTGCGCCTTTGCGCCGCGTTGTCCGATGGCGATGCCGGTCTGCGCAACGCCTCCTCCGCGCCGGACGGAGGGCGAACGGTTCTGGCTGTGCCATCTGGAGGCGCGGGATGCTTGAGGTCCGCGACCTTGTCGTGCGCTACCGCCGCGGGTTCCTTTCGGCGCCGGGACTGGCGGCGGTCAACTCTGTCAGCCTTACCCTGCCTTTGGGTCATACCCTTGGCATCGTGGGCGAATCCGGCTCAGGCAAAAGCAGTTTGCTGCGGGCGATCCTGCGGCTGGTTCCTGTGACAAGTGGCGCGATCCGGCTGAACGGGCAGGATTTCCTGTCGCTGAAAGGGCCGTCCTTGCGTGTGGCCCGCCATGGCATCGGCGTTGTGGCGCAGAACCCGTTTCTGTCGCTGTCCCCCCGCCTGACCATCGCAGAGATTCTGGCCGAGCCGATGCAGGCCGCAGGCCTTGCCGTCAATCACCGCGCCCGCGCCGCCAGCCTCTTGGCGCAATGCGGCCTGCCGGCCGAGTTCCTGACCCGTCGCGCGCGCGAACTGTCCGGTGGTCAGGCGCAGCGTGTGGCCATTGCCCGCGCCCTGACGCTTTCCCCAAGCCTACTGGTGCTGGATGAACCGACTTCGGCCCTGGATGTCTCGGTTCAGGCGCAGATCCTGAACCTGTTGCAGGATCTGAAGCAGGACCTTGGCCTGTCGATGCTGTTTGTCACCCATAATCTGAAGGTTGTCGCCCATATCTCGGACAGTCTTCTGGTCATGCAGCGCGGCGAGGTGGTGGAGTCGGGGCCGACCGATCAGGTCATGCAGGCACCCACCAAGGCCTATACGCAGGAGTTGATGGGGTTCGGGCGTCATGCCTTGCGCCCATAAACCTCCGCCGCCCGTTCGGCGGTCAGGAAGCCGTCTTTGACATCGCGCGCGACCAAGACCGGATCGCGCGCCAAGGGTTCACCATATCCACCGCCATTCCCGGTGATCACCCGCACCACATCGCCCTTCTGCAAAGGTAGTTCCGAGACAAAGGCATAGCGCTCTGTCCCCGCAGGCCGGATCACCTCCACCAGATTGGGCGAGCCTTCTCGGCCCCCCTTCAGCCCCCAGGCCGGGAACTTCGACCTTGTGTAACCCGCCGTCAGGAAGCCCTTCTCTGCCCGGATGCGGTAATCCATCACAATGCCGCGTCCGCCGGTAAACTGGCCCTCGCCGCCCTCGGCCATGTTCAGCGCCAGTTGTTCGACGTAAAGCCCGTTGCGCGCTTCGTTCACTTCCGCCGGGCAGTTGTAGGTCTCGCCATGGCCCAGCGAAAAGGTGGCCGAAATCCCGTCCTGCCCCGGACGCCCGCCCCAGCCGCCAATCTGCGGTTCGATGATTGTATAGGGCCTGCCCGTATCGGGATGGATGCCGCCAAGGAACGTCCCGCAGATCGAGCCGAAATGGCCCGCGCCGAAGCGTTCCGGCATGACCTGCGCCAGACAGCGGCAGATCAGGTCATGCAGACGCATCTCGGTTTCATAGTAGAAGCCGAAAGGGGCGGGTTCGACCGGGTCGAAGATGGAGCCCTTGCGGGTCAGCACCTTGACCGGACGGAACGAGCCCGCATTGGCCGGGCCCTGCGGGTCGGTCAACGATTTGAACACCATCTGCGCATTCAGCATCGCGCCGTCACGGCTGGTGTTCATGGGAGAGGCCGCCTGATCCGGGTTGCCGGTCAGGTCGACCACGAATTCGCTGACGCTGATGGTCACCGTTACGGACAGGTGGCTGCCGTCATCCTGCTCCTCGGTCATCGAAAAGCGGCCCTTGGGCGGGGCGGCAAGGCCCGCCAGCGCAATCCGCTCGCCATGGTCCATGAAGGCGGCCATCGCCTGCCGGAAGACACCCACCCCATAGCGCCCGGCCAACTCCGTCAGCCGCCGTGCCCCAATGCGGACAGCGGCAATCGCAGCCCAGACATCGCCGCGCAGCACGTCGGGCATGCGGGAATTGGCCATTAGGATGTCGAACACCGCCTCGATCGGCTCCCCGGCTTTGATCAGGCGGATGGCCGGCAGGCGCAGGCCCTCCTGATAGATCTCAGTCGCGTTGGAGGATAGCGACCCGGGGGCAAGACCACCAACGTCCGAGTTGTGGGCGATGTTGGCGGTCCAAGCGATAAGTTCGCCTTGGGCAAAGACCGGCATCATCAGGACAAGGTCGTTGAGATGGGTGACGCCGCCGTGGAACGGGTCGTTGGTCAGGAAGACATCGCCCTCGGCCAATGTCTCTAGCGGGAATTTGGCGGCGATCACCTTCACAGCCTTGTCCAGCACGCCGACGAACGAAGGGATCCCCGCGCCAGAGGTGGCGATTTCCCCTGCGGCGTCGGTGATGCCGGTTCCCATGTCCAGAACCTCGTAGATGATCGATGACATCGCGGTCTTGCGCAGCACGGCGAACATCTCATCCGCGGTGGCCTGAAGGGCGTTCTGGATGATGTCGAGCGTGATGGGATCGGTCATGCTGTCACCGCTATGTGCAGGTTACCGTAGGTGTCGAGATGCGCGCGGTTGCCGGGGTGGATCACCACGGTGGTGCCGGGGTCCTCGACAATGGCGGGGCCGTGGAATGCCATTCCGGGCAGAAGGCGGGTGCCATCATAGATGGTGGCCGCATGGCTGCCATCCTCGGCATAGTCGACCTGACGAAGGCCCTTGATTGCGGCGGAGGCATCCCGTGGGCCGAGTGGGCGGGGTTTCGGCACCAGTTTGCCCACCTCGGTGAAGGCGATCAGGTGCAGGCCAACCACCTCGACCGGCGCGTTTAGGCGGTAGGTGTATTCCCTCTCATAGGCCGCGTGAAAAGCGGCCTCCAGAGCCGGGATGTCCAGTAGGCCCGGGATCTCGACCTCGATCGTGTGTTCCTGATTCTGGTAGCGAAACCGACCCATGCGAAGGAAGGTGGGGGCGGTGGCGATGCCGTCCTGGGCAAAGGCGCGGGTGGCTTCGGCTTCCGCCTCGGCACAAAGGGTGGTCAGGGTCGGGGCATTGGGGGGCGAGAGGTCCATCAGCCGGGTGAGGAACAGATCCCGGCGCAGGTCGCTCATCAGCATGCCCCAGGCCGAGAAGACAGCGGCACCGGCAGGGATCACGACCGTCTTCACGCCCAACTCCTGCGCCAAGGCCACGGCATGCATCGCCCCGCCGCCGCCAAAGCCCACCATGGTGAAATCGCGAGGATCATGGCCACGGTTGACCGAGACGAGCTTCAATGCTGCCGCCATATTGGCATTGGCGATCCGCACGATGGCCCGCGCTGCGCCCGAGGTATCAAGGCCCAATTGCGCACCCAAAGCCTCCAGCGCCGTCCCGGCTGAAGCCATATCGGCCTGAATCTCACCGCCGCAGAAGTAATCCGGGTTGATCCGGCCCAGCCACAGGTTCGCGTCCGTCGTCGTGGCGACCACCCCGCCGCGCCCATAGGCGGCGGGCCCCGGCACGGCACCCGCCGATTGCGGCCCGACATGCAGCTTGCCGAAGGCATCGGCACGGGCGATGGAGCCGCCGCCATTTCCGATCTCGACGAGATCGACGACTGGCACCATGATCGGATAGCCCGCAGAGGTCCGGCTGCGCTCGATCCAGTAGTCGGTCATCACCTTGACCGTACCACACTCGATCAGAGAGCATTTGGCTGTCGTCCCGCCGATATCCAGTGCGAGAACATTGGGTACACCAATCAGCCGCCCCAGTTCCGCCGCCGCCCAGACGCCAGAAGCCGGGCCGCTTTCCACCATGGTGATGGGAATGCGGGCCGCGCGTTCCAAAGTGTCGATGCCGCCGTTGGATTGCATGACATGAATGGGCGCCTGCATGCCCTTGGCCGCAAGACCATCTCGCAGGCGCGTCAGGTAGCGCGCGGCCACCGGCTGGACATAGGCCGACAGAACGGTGGTCGAGGTCCGCTCATACTCCCGCCATTCCCGCGTGATCTGATGCGAGGCGACGACCGGCACATCGGGCCAAAGCCGCCGCACCTCGGCCAAGGTCGCCGCCTCATGTGCGGGGTTGGCATAGGCGTGCAGGAAACAGATGGCCACCGCACCGACGCCCTCGGCCCGGAAGTCATCAAGGATACCGGGCAGGGGGGACAGGTCCAGCGGCGCCCGCTCTGCCCCCTTGTAGTCGAGACGGCCGGCAATCTCACGACGCAGATGGCGGGGCACGAAAGCGGGGGGCTTTTCGTAAAGCATGTTGAAGAAATCGGGCCGGTTGCCCCGGGCAATCTGCAGCACGTCACGGAAGCCTTGCGTGGTGATTAGGCCGACTTTGGTGCCCTTGCGTTCGGTCAGGGCATTGATGACGACGGTGGTGCCATGGGCGAAGAAGCCCACCTCGTCCAACTGAACCCCGGCCTTGGCCAGTACATCCAGCACGCCCTGTTCGAAACCGGGCGGGGTCGTATCGGCCTTGGCGGTCTTGACGAGGGTTTCACCCGTTACGGGATCAAAGGTCAGACAGACAAGGTCGGTGAAAGTGCCGCCCACATCGGTGGCTATGCGGTGCAGCGTCATGGCGGTCCTCACTTCAGATGCTTGGGTGATCTTGCGGCGGCTTGGCCCGCAGGTCCAGCCATCACCCCTTGTCATCGTACAGGTTAGGGTGTTCTTTCCTCTTCTGGATCAAAGCTTGTCGCGGCATGCCTGCCGTCGCCACAGCAAGGATTTCGCAGATATGACACCCGCGCCCAAGGTTGCGTACTGGAGCCAGCCCATCGCAGCGCTTGCGACAGACCTTGGCTCCCGACCAGAAGGTCTGACCTCGGACGCGGCGCGCAGTGCGCTGGCCAAGCATGGCCCCAACAGCATTGAAGCCTCGGCCCATGCCGGTGCGCTGAGGCTTCTGCTGCGGCAGTTCGAAAGCCCGCTGGTGGTGATCCTGATCTTTGCCGCCATAGTGTCGATCGCCGTGCAGGAATGGGCGGAAGCGGTGATCATCCTGCTGATCGTCGCGGGCAGTACCGCGCTGTCTTTCGCGCAGGAATACCGCGCCTCGGTCGCCTTGGCGCAGTTGCGCGGGCGGTTGGGGTTGAAGGCTGCGGTGGTGCGCGATGGCAAGCCGGTTCAGTTGCCGGTGGAAGAGGTGGTGCCGGGCGACGTGGTGCGCCTGTCGGCTGGCAATCTGGTGCCGGCGGATGGCGTGGTGCTGGAGGCGCGGGATTTCCTTGTCTCGCAGGCGGCTTTGACCGGTGAATCCTTCCCTGTGGAAAAGCGGGTCGGCGAAGTGGCCGCCGATGCGGCACTGGCCGACCGCAGCAATGTGGTGCTGCAAGGCACGTCGGTGCGCAGCGGGACGGCCTCGGTTCTGGTCGTTGATACGGGGAAAGCCACGGTGTTTGGCGCGATTGCGGGCCGTTTGACTGGCGCCGATCCCGAGACGGATTTCGAACGTGGCATTCGCAAGTTTGGCTATCTCTTGACCCGCGTGATGATGATCATCGTGACGCTGGTCTTTGCGGCCAATATCGCGCTGGCGCGGCCCTTGGTGGACAGCCTGCTGTTTTCCGTGGCCCTCGCGGTAGGGCTGACACCGGAACTATTGCCTGCCATCGTATCGGTCACCATGTCAGCGGGGGCGCGGCGGATGGCCAAGCGTGGCGTCATCGTGCGGCGGACGGCGGCGATTGAAAACCTCGGCTCGGTCGATATCCTGTGCACCGACAAGACCGGCACCCTGACACGTGGCGTGGTGGAGTTGAGCGAGGCCACCGATCCGACCGGGGCTGCCTCTCCCGCAGTGTTCACCTTCGCGCTGATCAATGCTCACCTTGAAACCGGTATCCAGAACCCGCTGGACGAGGCCATCGTGGCGACTGCCAAGGCCAAGGGCATGGCCTTGCCCGAGCCCACGAAAATCGACGAAATCCCCTATGATTTCCTGCGCAAACGCCTGACCATCGTGATTGACGTGCCTGCCGAGGAGCAGCATCACATCATCACCAAAGGCGCTTTCGATGACGTTCTGGGCTGCTGTGACCGGGTGGCCACGCCCACTGGCCCCGTGCCGCTGGACGCGGCGCACCGCCAAAGCCTGAACGCCTTTTATGCCGCCAAAGGCAACGAGGGTTTCCGCGTCTTGGGCCTCGCCGCCCGCCGGATCGACCCCAAGCCGCGCTATGGGGCCGAAGATGAAGTGGCGATGGTGTTTGAGGGTTTCCTTTTGTTCTTCGACCCGCTGAAAGACGGGATTGTCGAGACTTTGGCGGAATTGAAGGCGCTTGGCATCGCCGTCAAGGTCATCACGGGCGACAACCGCCATGTCGCAGCGCATGTGGGCCAAGCGGCGGGTCTGGGCGGCGCTGTCCTGACCGGTGCTGCCCTGACCGAAACGGCGGACGAGGCTTTGTGGCATCTGGCCGAAACCACCGACATCTTCGCCGAAATCGACCCGCAGCAGAAAGAGCGCATTGTGCGCGCCTTGCAGCACCGCGGTCATGCGGTGGCTTATCTGGGGGACGGCATCAACGATGCCCCGGCCTTGCGGGCGGCGGATGTGGGGATTTCCGTTGATCAAGCCGTTGATGTGGCGCGGGAAAGTGCCGATATCGTCATGCTGGAGCGTGATCTGGATGTGCTGCGGCAGGGCGTGGTCGACGGGCGGCGCACCTTCGCCAACACGCTGAAGTACATTTCCATCACCACCTCCGCCAACTTCGGCAACATGATCTCGATGGCGATCGGCACGCTGTTTCTGCCGTTCCTGCCCTTGCTGGCCAGCCAGATCCTGCTCAACAACTTCCTCTCCGACTTCCCCTCCATCGCGATTGCTACCGACAATGTCGACCCCGAGGCCGTGGCCAAGGCCCCCCGCTGGGACCTGCCGAGGATTCAGGCTTACATGGTGGTGTTCGGGCTGGTCTCTACCGTCTTTGACCTGCTGACCTTCGTGGTGCTGGTCTATGTCTTCCGTG
Organism: Paracoccaceae bacterium; assembly: GCA_947371955.1. GTDB lineage: Bacteria > Pseudomonadota > Alphaproteobacteria > Rhodobacterales > Rhodobacteraceae > Stagnihabitans. Next base: position 15,536 of record CANBRQ010000060.1, read on the forward strand.
CGCAAGAGGCCGAGTTCCAAAGCGCATGGTTCCTGATCTCGCTGCTGACCGAACTGGCCGTGGTGATGGTGCTGCGCACCCGCAGGCCGGCGTGGAAAAGCATGCCGGGCGCGGTTCTGGGGATTTCGACAGTGATCGTCTCTGTCCTGTCGCTGGCCTTGCCCTATCTGGGCCGGGCGTCAGGCTGGCTGGGGCTGGTGCCTTTGCCGTGGCATCTGATGGTGGTGGCGATTGTCATTGTGTCCGCCTATATCGTGGCGACCGAGGTCACCAAGTCCTTCTTCTACCGGTCCAAACGATGGGCGATTGGCTGAGCGCCCACCCTTGACGTCCACTTTGGCCTTCCGTTACAGGGGAAGGCTTGCGCTGAGGGCCCCTTGGGTCTATCGGCAGTCGCGTCCCATCAGATCGGTTTTGCCATGAAATTCCTCGACCTCACCAAAGTCTATATCCGCTCGGGTGGCGGTGGGGGTGGCTGCGTGTCGTTCCGGCGGGACAAGTATGTCGAATACGGCGGCCCGGATGGTGGTGATGGCGGGCATGGCGGGTCAGTCTGGGCCGAGGCGATGGAGGGGCTGAACACCCTGATCGACTACCGCTATCAGCAGCACTTCTTCGCCAAGTCCGGTCAGCCCGGCATGGGCAGCCAGAAAACTGGCAAGACCGGCGAAGACATCGTCATGAAAGTGCCCCTGGGCACCGAAATTCTGGACGAAGACGAGGAAACCGTCATCGCCGACCTGACCCGTGTCGGCCAGCGCGTCTTGCTGGCCGAGGGCGGCAATGGCGGTTGGGGCAACCTGCGCTTCAAATCAGCGACCAACCGCGCGCCTGCGCGGGCCAATCCGGGGCAAGAAGGTGTCGAACGCACTATCTGGCTGCGGCTGAAGCTGATCGCGGATGCCGGGCTTTTGGGGCTGCCGAATGCGGGGAAGTCGACTTTTCTGGCCGCCGTGTCGAATGCTCGACCGAAGATCGCTGACTATCCGTTCACCACTTTGGTGCCGAACCTTGGCGTGGTGGGCATCGACGGCGCGGAATTCGTGATGGCCGATATTCCGGGCCTGATTGAAGGCGCATCGGAGGGCCGGGGACTGGGTATGCAGTTCCTCGCCCACGTCGAACGCTGCAAGGTGCTGTTGCACCTGGTCGATGGAACTTCTTCCACGATCACAAAGGATTACCGCACGATCGTGCATGAGCTTGAGGCCTATTCCGAGGTTCTGGGCGACAAGCCGCGGATTCTGGCGCTCAACAAGGTTGACGCGATGGATGCCAAGCAGATCAGCGACCGCCGCCGGGCTTTGGAAAAGGCTTCGGGCGGCGAAGTGCATGTGATCTCGGGCGTGGCGGGCCGGGGTCTGCAGGACGTGTTGCGCGTGATCATGGCCGATATCAAGAAGGGCAATGCCAAACCCGAAGAGGTGACGCCGTGGCGGCCCTGAGCCATCTGTCCGCGCCTGACATAAGATCGGCCCGCCGTCTGGTGGTGAAGATCGGCTCGGCCCTGCTGGTGGATCGCCAAACCGGGCTGAAGCAGGCATGGCTGAAGGCCCTGGCTTTGGACGTGGCCGAAGCCAAGGGGCGCGGGGCGGACGTGGTGCTGGTGTCTTCAGGCTCGATTGCCTTGGGGCGCAAGGTTCTGGGGCTGCCGGATGGGGCGTTGACCCTGGAACAATCACAGGCGGCCGCTGCCGTGGGGCAGATTCAGTTGGCGCGGGCCTATGAAGAGGTTCTGGCGCCGCATGGCATCATCACCGGGCAAATTCTGGTGACACTGGAAGATACCGAGGACCGTCGGCGTTATTTGAACAGCCGGGCGACCATGGAGACCTTGCTGGGTCTGGGCGTCGTGCCGATCGTGAACGAGAATGACACGGTGGCGACGGACGAAATCCGCTTTGGCGACAATGACCGGCTGGCCGCGCAGATCGCAGTGACGGTGGGGGCGGATCAGTTGGTGCTTCTGTCGGATGTGGACGGGTTCTATTCGGCCAACCCGAAGGAAGACCCTGACGCGCAACGCTTTGATCTGGTGGAGAAGATCACACCGGAAATCGAGGCAATGGCGGGCGATCCCATCTCGGGCATGTCCAAGGGTGGCATGAAGACCAAGGTGCTGGCCGCCAAGACGGCGGTGGCGGGCGGTTGTGCCATGGCGATCATGGAGGGGTCTGTCTTGCGGCCCTTGCAGGCCTTGGCCAATGGGGCGCACCGGACGTGGTTTGTGGCGCATACCGATCCGCAGGCGGCACGCAAACGCTGGATCAATGCGATGAAGCCCCGGGGCGAATTGCGGCTGGATGCCGGAGCGGTCAAGGCAATGGCCTTGGGCAAAAGCCTTTTGCCGGCGGGGGTTGTGGCGGTGACGGGCAACTTTGGTCGGGGCGATCCGGTGGCGATTGTCTCGCCGGATGGGGTGATCCTCGGCAAGGGGCTGGTGCGGTATACCGCCGTAGAAGCCAAGGCGATTGCCGGGCATCGATCGGGGGAGATCGAGGCTATTCTGGGCTATCAGGGCCGGGCGGCCTTGGTGCATCGTGACGATATGGTGATCTGATCCCACACGCCGGGGGTTTCACACCCCCGGACCCCCGTGGGATATTTTCGCCTGAATGAAGGGGAAAGAGATGGACGGGCAATTCTCCGATCTGATGGATGATATCGGCCGCAAGGCGCGGGCGGCGGCGGCGGAATTGGCTTATGCGTCACAGGAACGTAAATATGCAGCACTGGTCAGTGCGGCGCATTTCGTCTGGGAGAGCCGGCAGGCCATTCTGGACGCGAATGACGAGGATATGGCTTATGGTGCGTCCAAAGGGCTGAGCCCAGCGATGATGGACCGATTGCGGCTGGACGATTACCGGTTGCGCGGCATTGTCGATGCCTTGCGGGCCGTGGCCGAGCAACGCGATCCGGTGGGGCGGTTGCTGGCCGAGTGGGATCGGCCAAATGGGTTGCATATTCAGCGGGTTAGCACTCCACTGGGGGTGATTGGCGTGATTTATGAAAGCCGTCCGAACGTGACCGCGGATGCCGGGGCACTGTGTCTGAAGGCTGGCAATGCGGTCATTCTGCGCGGCGGGTCGGAGAGTTTTCATTCCTCTACCGCCATTCACGACTGCATGGTGCGCGGGTTGCGGGAAGCACATTTGCCGGAGGCTGCGATCCAGTTGGTGCCGACACGGGACCGCGAGATGGTCTCGGCCATGCTGAGAGCGGTTGAGTATATCGATGTGATCGTGCCTCGGGGTGGCAAGGGGCTGGTGGGGCTGGTGCAGCGCGAGGCGCGGGTGCCGGTTTTTGCGCATCTGGAAGGGATTTGCCACGTCTATGCCGACAAGGATGCGGACTTGGAGAAGGCTCGGCGGGTGGTGATCAATGCCAAGACGCGGCGGACGGGGGTTTGCGGGTCAGCCGAGTGTCTGCTGATCGATTGGAAGTTTTACACTCAACACGGCGGTGTGCTGATCGAAGACCTGCTAAAGGCCGGGGTCGAGGTGCGGGCGGAGGGGGAATTGCTGAAGATACCGGGGACGGTTCCGGCCTCGGCTGACGATTTCGGCAAGGAATTCCTCGACATGATCATCGCGGCCAAGCTGGTCGATGGGGTGGATGAGGCGATTGCGCATATCCGCAAGTACGGATCCAGCCATACCGAAAGCATCCTGACCGAGAACGACGAGACGGCGGCGAAGTTCTTCCAGCGGCTGGATTCGGCGATCCTGATGCGCAACGCCTCGACCCAGTTTGCCGATGGCGGCGAGTTTGGCATGGGGGGCGAGATTGGCATCGCCACCGGAAAGCTGCATGCGCGCGGGCCGGTTGGAGCAGAACAATTGTGTAGTTTCAAGTACTTGGTGACGGGAGACGGGACGATCAGAAGCTGAGTTTGTCTAGAAACTCAGCTTGATAGCGGTCGTGCCCAATTCGGCGGTCAAGCGGTATTGCCGCCGGGTGATCTCTTCGGCGGCGAGGGGGAAGTGAACGACGGCAGGGGTGATTTCAGGCGCAGCCGTCGGGTCGGCCAGAACCGCCCAAAGGCCGGGTTCGATGCGCAGCTTGGTCGCCTCGCCGTTGATCTGCCAGCGGCCGCCGTCGACTTGCACGGTGATCTTGCCGCCATAGGCCATGGCCGATTCCAGACACATGAGCAGCAGGAAGGCGATCTTGACCTCGCCCCGCGACAGGTCTTGCCCTGAATGCCATTCAATCGACAGCCGCCCGCCGCGCGTCATGTCCGAGATGATACTGGCGACCTCGGCCCGGCCCAGCCGCTGTTCGCCTGCCGCCGCCCCGAAGGCCACGCGGAAGAAGCGGATCCGGGCATTGGCATGGCCCACGCTTTCCGAAATCAGCGCCATTTCCGGGCCACGGGTCCCGGCTTCCATCATCAGCAGTTCCAACCCATTGCCGATGGCGCCGATCGGGCTGATAAGGTCATGGCAGATGCGCGAACCCAGAAGGGCGGCGAGGTCTGATCTGTCTGACATGATGATCCTTTCACGGAGGCGTCTAATGCGGTCATTCTTGGAGCCGGGGATGCTGGTGCGGCATCCTGCGGAACCCGACTGGGGTCTTGGTCAGGTACAATCACTCATCAATGGTAAATGCACCGTTAACTTTGAGCACAGAGGCAAGGTTGTCATCGACACGGGGCAGATCGATCTGATCGTGGATTTCAGCACGGGTCCATCGCCGTGAGGGGCTTTTGTCACAAATCTGCAATGATTGACCCTCAGGACAAGGTGAGCCACCTTGGCGTCCTCTGCAAGCACTGTCGCCAATGACCGTTGAAACGACCCTGACCCTTCGGCTGGCCAAAGATGCCAGAGACATCCGTGCCGCACAAAGGCTGCGCTATGAGGTCTTCGTGGAGGAACTGGGCGCGCGGGGTGCGCTGGTGGATCATGAAAACCGGCTGGAAGTGGATGAGTTCGATCCGTTTTTTGACCATCTTCTGCTGATCGACCCCCGGCGCGATCCGGAGGCGCTTGCGGATGTGGTCGGGGTCTATCGCCTTCTGCCGCCGGAGAAATTTGCGCTGGCCGGGCGCTATTATTCGGAAAGCGAATTCGACCTTGCGCGGCTGAAGGCCAGCGGGCGGCGGCTTCTGGAACTGGGGCGGTCTTGTGTGCATCCGCAGATGCGGGGCGGGGCGGCGATGTTCCTGTTGTGGAATGGGCTGGCGGAATATGTGCTGGAACGCGGGATCGAGGTGCTGTTCGGGGCGGCGTCTTTCCATGGCACCGATGTGGCGGCGCTGGCGCAGCCCCTGTCGCTGTTGCACCACAACCACCGGGCGCCGGAAGGGTTGCGGGTGACGCCGGAGAGCGCCCACGCGCAGGCGATGGATCTGTTGCCAGAGGCGGAGGTGAACCGGACGGCTGCGATGGCGGGGATACCGGCCTTGATCAAGGCCTATCTGCGGTTGGGCGGCTATGTCTCGGATGGGGCTTGGATTGACAGGGATTTCAATACGATAGATGTGTGCCTTGTGATGGATACGGCCAAGATGAGCCGCAAGCACCGCGATTTCTACACCCGCAAGCAGGGGCGCGAATGAGCGGTTGGCTGGATGCGCGGTTTGTTCCGCCACGGATCACGCCGATGGGATGGCTGCGGGTGATCTGGCGCGGCGGCATATTGGGCTTTCTGACCTATGGCGGGCTGGTGGTGTTGCTGGCCGTGCGTCTGGTGGAGCGACCGCTGTTTGGACAAGGCCGCCCTTGGACGCCGTATATCACGCAAGGGGTCTGCCGGGCCTGTTTCGTGATCTTGCGGATGGGCTTTCGGGTCAGGGGCCAACCGATGACCGCACCGGGGGCATTTGTGGCCAACCACTCGTCCTGGTTGGATATTTTCGCATTGAATGCGGCGGCGCGGGTCTATTTCGTGGCCAAGTCCGAGGTGGCGGCTTGGGCCGGGATCGGCTGGTTGGCGCGGGCGACCGGGACGGTGTTCATCGCCCGCAAGGGGGGCGAGGCCAAGCGGCAGCAAGAGATGTTCGAGGCGCGGTTGCAGGCCGGGCATCCGCTCATGTTCTTTCCCGAGGGCACCAGCACGGATGGGCTGCGGGTGCTGCCGTTCAAATCCACCCTGTTTGCCGCCTTCTTCACGGTCGATGTGCCGGTACCGCTGCAAATTCAACCGGTTACGGTCATTTATCACGCGCCGGAGGGGGTAGATCCGCGCCATTACGGCTGGTGGGGCGACATGAACTTCGCACCGCATCTGTTGACCGTGCTGGCCGATGCACGGCCGGGTCGGGTGGAACTGGTGTTTCATCCTCCCGTACCGGTCCGGGCTTTTGAGGACCGCAAGAGCCTGTCGGCCTATTGCGAGCGGGTGATCCGGACGAGCCATCCTGAACGGCCACAAGATAGCGTCCCAAGCCCTTGAGGGCGCAGTATTAACCAGAGGCGGAGGGGGCGAAAGGCGGGTCTTCTTCCCGCCTTCTTTCTGTCTTCCTTCCGTCTCTACGCGCGGAGAGACGGCAATGCGTTAACCTTGTTTGGCGAATCGGGCCGCCGGCCAGC
>CANBRQ010000061.1 GCA_947371955.1 Paracoccaceae bacterium
TCGGCGCTGAAGCTGCCGCCGAGTTCCTGAACCACGTCTTCGACGGCTTCAAGGACGGCCTCGTGCAGGACGGGGTCTTTGCGGGTGGGGAAGACAGTGAAGTGCAGGTTGCCGTCGCCAAGGTGGGCGACGGTCAGGGTCTCGGACTGCGGGTCAAGGGTCAGCAGGCGGGGGGTGATGCGGGTGTAGAATTCGGGGATCAGGTGGAGCGGCAGGGCGATGTCGGTGTCGATGGAGGGCTGGCGGGAGTTCGTGATCTCGGCGGCCAGTTCGCGGCGTTTCCACATGGCGAGGCGTTGGGTGGTGTTCTGGGCGATCTCGGCATCAAGGACGGCGCCGGTTTCGATCAGATGGGCGAGGGTGGTTTCGAGGAGGGTGACGATGGGGGTCTGGCCGTGCTCGTCGGGGGTGGCGTCCTTGGGGGCGGTGGCGGCAAGTTCGACGAGGATGTTGGTGTCGTAGCGCTGGGAGAAGGGCAGGCGGATGTCGGGGCGGGCTTCGCTGAGGCGCTGCATGTAGCTGCCGGGCATGTATTCGAAAGCCTCGACCGCACCGCCTGAGGCTTCTTGCAGGGTGTTGAGGAGGTCGAGCGCGTCGGGCAGGGAGCGGGCGGCGAGGGTGGCGGTGGCGTAGGCTTTCGGGCGCGGGACCAGTTTCATCACGGCTGCGGTGATGACGCCAAGGGTGCCTTCGGCCCCGATGAACATCTGGCGCAGGTCGTAGCCGGAGTTGTTCTTGTGCAGTTCGGACATGAGGTTGAGGATGCGGCCATCGGGGAGGACGACCTCTAGCCCGAGGCATAGGGCGCGGGTGGAGCCGTAGCGCACGACGTTGGAGCCGCCGGCGTTGGTGGAGAGGACGCCGCCGATCATGGCGGAGCCGCGCGCGCCGAACCAGAGGGGGAAGTAGAGGTTTTGCGCCTCTGCGGCGTCGTGTAGGGATTGCAGGATCACGCCGGCTTCCACCACGGCGATGCGGGTAGCGGGGCGGATGTCGCGGATCTTGTTGAGCCGCTCGACCGAGAGCATGAGGCCGTGGGTCATGGCGGCACCGGTCAGGCCGGTGAGGCCAGAGACGGGGACGAGGGGCGTGGTGTGGCGGGCGCAGGCTTTGACGACCTCGGACACTTCAAGCGTGGAGGCGGGGCGGACGACGGCGGCGGGCTCGGGATGGTAGTGGCCGCTCCATTCGGTTTGGTATTTCAGGGTGTCGGGGCCGGTGAGGACGTGTTGCGGGCCTACTATGGCGGCGAGGTCTGTCAGGAGGGCGGCGGGCAGGGTCATTTGATTTCTTTCAAGAGGTCAAGCACTTGCGGGCCTATGCCGGCGACGATGATCTTGACGCCCTCGGCTGTGGGGTGAAGGCCATCGGGTTGCAGGTATTTCGTCATCGCATTGGGGTCAGGGTTCAGCGCCAGAAGCGGGGCGAAGAAGCCGGGGGCGAGGAGGACTTTGTATTGGGCGGCAAGGTCGGGGTAGATGGCGTCGAACTGGGTCTTATAGTCGGGGCCGAAGTTGCCGGGGGCCTGCATGCCGATCAGGAGGACGGGGATGTGCCTGGCCGTGGTGGCTTTCAGGATGGCGTCGAGGTTGGCGCGGGTCTGGGCGGGGTCAATGCCGCGCAGCATGTCATTGCCGCCGAGGGTGACGATGAGGGCCTGAACCTCGGGCGCAAGGGTCCAGTCGAGGCGGGACAGGCCGCCGGCGGAGGTATCGCCAGAGACGCCGGCGTTCTGGATGGTGACGGTCTGGCCCTGGGTGGCGAGCCAGGCTTTCAACTGGGGAACAAAGCCGTCTTCGGAGGGCAGGCCGTAGCCTTGGGTCAGGCTGTCGCCCAAGGCGGCGATGGTGGTGGCCTGGACCGGGGATGCCAGCAATAACGCTAACGTTATGTTGCGCAGGGCGCGGATCGGCCCATATGTGAAGAAAGAAGCAAGGGCAGTTTTCATGAACACGGTTCTGGATTTGAAGGATGTGCGGCTGAGCCTGAAGGGCAATGCCGGGCCGGTGGAGATTTTGCGGGGGATTTCCCTGACAGTCCGTGAGGGGGAAAGTCTGGCGCTGATCGGGCCTTCGGGGTCGGGCAAATCCTCGCTCCTCATGTTGATGGCCGGGCTTGAGCGGGCCACGGGGGGGACTGTCAGCGCCTTGGGGCAGGACCTGACGGGGCTGGATGAGGACGCGCTCGCACGCTTCCGCAGGGGGAATATGGGCGTGGTGTTCCAGAGTTTCCATCTGATTCCGACGATGACCGCGCTGGAAAACGTCGCGGTGCCGCTGGAGATTGCGGGCGAGGCCGGGGCTTTCGCGCGGGCGATGGCGGAACTGGAGGCGGTGGGGCTGGGGGCAAGGGCGGGGCATTATCCCAGCCAGTTGTCGGGCGGGGAACAGCAGAGGGTTGCGCTGGCCCGGGCCTCGGTCGGGCGGCCGAAGCTGCTTTTGGCGGATGAGCCCACGGGGAATCTGGATACCGTGAACGGGGCGGCGATCATGGATTTGCTGTTCGGGTTGCGCGACCGGCATGGGGCGACGTTGGTCATGGTGACCCATGCGCCGGAATTGGCGGAGCGGTGTGACCGCATTTTGCGGTTGGCCGATGGGGTGCTGGCGTGAGCCTTGCGTGGCGGCTGGCGCGGCGGGAGTTGCGCGGGGGGCTGGCGGGGTTTCGGATTCTGATCCTGTGTCTGGCGCTGGGGGTGGCTGCCATTGCCGCCGTGGGGATGCTGCGGGCGGCCATTGAGGGCGGGCTTGCGGATCAGGGCTCGGTCATTCTGGGCGGCGATGCGCAGATGAACTTCACCTATCGCTTTGCTTCAGTGGAGGAGAGGGCGTGGATGGAGTCTCATGCCGCGAAGGTGTCAGAGGTGGTCAGCTTCCGGTCCTTGGCGGTGGCGGGAGAGGATCGGGCCCTGACCCAGGTCAAGGCGGTGGATGATCTTTGGCCGCTGCTGGGCTCGGTTGGGCTGGAGGCGGGGACGCTGGCGGAGGCCTTTGCCGTCAAGGACGGGCTGCCGGGCGGCATCATGGAGAAGGTTCTGGCGGACCGGCTGGGGCTGAAGCTGGGCGACAGGTTTAAACTGGGCACACAGGTGTTCCGGCTGGGCGCGGTGCTGCTGAAGGAGCCGGACTCGGCGACTTCGGGGCTGGGGTTGGGGCCAAGGACGCTGGTTCGGACGGTGGATTTGGCGCTGTCGGGGTTGATTGCACCGGGGACGTTGTATGAGACGGACTACCGCTTGCTGGTCCCGGGCGCGGATCTGGATGCACTGAAGGCACAGGCGGTGGCGGCGTTTGGCGACAAGGGCCTGCAGTGGGGCGACAGGCGGCATGCGGCGCAGGGGGTGGAGCGGTTTGTCGAAAGGCTGGGGTCGTTCCTGATTTTGGTCGGGCTGGCGGGGCTGGCGGTGGGCGGGGTGGGTGTCGCCTCGGCCGTGCGGGCCTTCATGGAGGCGCGTGTGGCGACGATTGCCACGTTGAAGGTGCTGGGGGCGGAAGGGTCCCTGGTGCTGCGGATATACCTGCTGCAGATCGCGGTGATTTGCGGCATCGGCGTGGTTTTGGGCCTGGTGCTGGGGGCAGGCGGGCTGATGTTGGGCGCTCCTTTGCTGGCGGGGGTGATGCCGTTTCCGGTGAGTTTCAGGCTTTATCCGGGGCCTCTGCTGGAGGCCGCGTTTTATGGTGCAGTGACGGGGCATTTGTTCGCCCTTTGGCCCTTGGCGCAGGCGGTGCGGCAGAAGGTGACTGCTTTATATAGGGGCACGGCGGCGCGGGTCTGGCCGAAGGCCGTGCATCTTGCGGCGATGGCGGGGTTGCTCGCGCTGTTCATCGGCGGGGCGGTTTGGTTTTCTGGGAGTTGGAAGCTGGCTTTGGGGACCTTGGGCGGGGTCTTTGCGGCACTGCTGGTGCTGGCCTTGGCGGGCTTGGGGTTGAAGGCGCTGGCGAGGATGCTGGCGCGGCGTCGGTTTGTCGATGGGCGACCCGGGGTGCGCTGGGCGCTGGCGGCGATTGGTGGACCCCGGTCCGAGGCTTTGGCCGTGGTTCTGTCACTGGGGCTGGGCCTGTCCGTGCTGGCGGTGGTGGGGCAGATTGATGCGAACTTCCGCGCCTCGATTGCGCGGGATTTGCCGGCCAAGGCGCCCAGTTTCTTCTTCATTGATTTGCAGGATGCCGAGGTTCAGCCCTTTCTGGCGATGGTGAAGGGCAATCCGGCTGTCTCGAAGGTGGAGACGGCGCCGATGTTGCGGGGGATACTTACCAAGATCAACGGGGTGAATGCGCGCGATGTGGTCGGGGATCATTGGGTGGTGATGGGGGATCGCGGGATCACGTTTTCCGACGCGCCGCCGCCCGGGACCAAGGTGACGGCGGGGGTCTGGTGGCCGAAGGATTACACCGGGCCGGCGCAGATATCCTTTGCGGCGGCGGAGGCTTCCGAGATGAAGCTGAAACTTGGCGACAAGCTGACGGTGAATATTCTTGGGCGGGATATCGAGGCCACGATCACCTCGTTCCGCAAGGTGGATTTTTCCAGCGCGGGAATGGGGTTTGTGATGGCGATGAGCCCCTCTGCCGTGGCGGGGGCGCCGCATACCTCGATTGCGACGGTTTATGCGGAGGGTTCTGCGGAGGCCGCGATCTTGCGCGATACATCCAAGGCGTTTCCGAACATCACGGCGATTTCGGTGAAGGATGCGATTGGCCGCGTGGTCGATGCGCTGGGGGCGATTGCCACGGCGACGGTGCTGGCGGCGGGGGCGGTCCTGGTGACCGGGGTGGTGGTTCTGATCGGCGGCGCTGCGGCGGGGGTTCCGGCGCGGATGCGGGAGGCCGCGGTGCTCAAGGTGCTGGGGGCGACGCGGGGGCGGATTTTGGCCAGTTTCGCCTTGCGTTCGGGTATGATGGGGGCGGCGGCGGGGTTGGTGGCGATTTTGGCCGGGGCGATCGGCGGCTGGGCCGTGCTGCGGCTGGTGATGGATTTGCCGTATCGGTTTGAGCCGTGGTCGGCTTTGGGGATCGTTTTGGGCGGGATGGTTGCGACGTTGGCGGCGGGGGTTGTGTTTGCCCTGGCGCCGATCTCGGCCCGTCCGGCGCGGGTCTTGCGGGACGCCGAGTAGGGGGCCCGGGTAGGGTGGGGTTGTAACCCCACCCTACGAAGACGGTTGGCGCAGCACTTGGGACAAAGGGCCTCCGGCGGGAGTATTTGGCAAGGAGCAAATGCAAGGGGCGGGCCTAGGGGCCGCCCTTTGGCTACCTGGTCTGGTCGTGCAGCCAGTCGCGGAATTCGGCGACGACGTCGGGGTTGGAGTCGACGAGGTGTTGCGGGGCGGGGTAGCCGCCCTCGTGGACCTCGGTGGCGAAGCGAGTCATTGCCTCGATCCGGAGCGTCTGCAGGCGGGCGTGTTCGGCGGCGAAGTTGGCGTAGACCTTGGCGTGGCGCGGGATGTGGCCGCTGTTCTGGCCCAGCACATCATCGGTGAAGAGGTATTGCGCATGGCCAGCGGCGCCGGCACCCATCGAGATCAGGAAGAGGTCGGTCTTCTCGGCAATCGCTTGGGTGATCGAATGGGGGACGACTTCGATTTCGACCGCGAAGGCACCGGCCTCGGCCAAGGCCACGCATTGGTCCCAGACGCGCTTGGCGCTGTCGAGGGTTTTGCCCACCGCCTTGAAGCCGCCGGTCCAAGTGGCTTTGGAGGGGATCAGGCCGACATGGCCGCAGACCGGGATGGCGTGGTCGGCGAGTTCTTTCACCGTTTTGAGGCTGCCCGAGCAGTAGACGCCATCGGCGCCGGCCTTGTAGAGCGGCAGGGCCCAGCGGAGGAAATCGTCGGTGCCGCCGATCTCGTAGAAGTTGTCACCGGGGAAAGCGAAGGCGTAGGGCGCCACCTCGCGGAAGCGGCGGTCGTGGATCATGGCGGGAGGGATGGAGAAGAGTTCCACACCTGCGGCCGAGGCGGCGGCGGCCTCGTCAAGGGTTTCGACGCGCAGCATGGCGTATTGGTGCTGGCCGCGATTGGCCAGCAGGTCAGCGACCGTGGGGCGTTTGGCCATCAGGATACCTCGATGAAGACGCGGCCGGCTTCGACCTTTGTCTTGTAGGTTTTCAGGTTGATGCAGACCGGGGCGCGTTTCGCTTCGCCCGTACGGTAGTCGAACTGGCCGTTGTGCTTGGGGCATTCGATGATGTGATCCATCACGAGCCCATCGCAGAGGTGGACATTTTCGTGGCTGCACAGACCCGCCGTGGCATAGAACTTGCCTTCGGGGGAGTGGTAGATGGCATAGGTGGCCCCCGCATGGTCGAAGCGGATCAGGTCTTCTTCGTCGATGTCGGTGGTGGCACAGGCGTCAATCCAGGGCATTTGCGGTTCCTATCGGTTATTCTGCTGCCGTTTGACCTAGCGCGGCTTCGTGGAAGTCCATGCGGTAGGGCTTGGCTGTCTTTGGCAGATCGCGCTGCAGGAAATAATCCTCGAATTGAAGCTGGCGGTTCAGGGCGGGCCACATCTCGGCAAAGGCGGCGGCGATCGATGGGTTGGGGGCGGGCAGGTCGTGCTTGATTGCTGCGTGGAGGGCGGGCAGGGCATGGTAGGGGACCATGGGGAACATGTGATGTTCGACGTGGTAGTTCATGTTCCAGTAGATGAACCGCGAAACCGGGTTCATGTAAACCGTGCGGCTGTTCAGGCGGTGGTCGATCACGTTGTCGGCCAGGCCGCCATGCTGCAAAAGGCCGGTCATGATGTGGTGCCAGGCGCCGTACATCCGCGGCAGGCCGATGACCATCAGCGGCAGGATCGACTGCATCCAGAGCGCCAAAGCGATGGTCGCGGCATAGATGGCAAGGGAAATTCGAGCTATGCGGATAACTTTGGGCCATTCGCTTTGAGGAACGAAGGTGCGTTCGTCGGGTGTTGGGCCCGAGATGGCGTTGGTGATCATGCGGGGGATATAGCCCCAGACCTCGGGGATGCCGACGAAGGACAGAAGCAGTTTGCCCAGCACGCCAGGGCGCATCACGGCGATCTCGGGGTCGCGGCCGACGATGTAGGTGTCGGTGTGGTGGCGGGCGTGGCTCCACCGCCAGGTGGCGGAGTTGCGCATGATCATGAAGCTGGCGATTTCATAGACCGCGTTGTTCATCCAGAGCGTCTTGAAGGCGGTGCCGTGGCCCGCCTCGTGCCAGCGGCTGTCGGAGGCCGAGCCGTACAGAACGCCGTAAGCCAGCCAGACCGGGATTGTCCAGGGCGAGGGCCAGAAGGCGATGCCGATGGCGGCGAACAGGATCATCAGCCCGTACAGGATCACCGTGTCGCGGATGGCGGGCATGTCGGAGCGTTGCATGAAGGCTTTCATCTCCTTGCGCGGCACGTCGGTGTGATACCACTCGGCTGCGGCAAGGCCGATCTCGACGGCGCGTTTGCCGTCGGGACCCAGAAGGCTGTAATTTCGATTTGACATATGGCTCCCCTCCGCTCGGCGCGGGTCCTTGGACGACACGTAAGGGGAAATCGGCCATTCACGCAACGATGGACGTGGCGAGTTTCGTCATTTATCGTCAGGTTGACTCGAAGGGATGACGATAAAGCATCATGGCAAGACGACCGGGATTGGTGGAGTTGGCAGAGGCGGCGGGCGTTTCGCTGGCGACGGTGGACCGTGCGCTGAACGGGCGCGAGAAGGTGCGGGGCGATACCGTGGCGCGGATTGCCGATGCAGCGCGGCGCTTGGGGCATCCGGCGGCGTTGCGACTTGCCGGGGCCCTGGCCGATGCGCCGGAAGTGCGGTTTGGCGTCGTGCTGCACAAGCAGGGGCAGGATTTCTACAAGGCCTTTGCCGAGGAACTTCAGCGCGCCTTGGGTGAGGCCAAGGGCGTGCGGGGCAAGCTGGTCTTGGAGTTTTCCACCAGTCAGGCCCCGTCGGAAATGGCTGGGCTCTTACGCGGCATGGCGGGGCGCTGCGATGTGCTGGCGGCGACGGCGGTCAACCATCCGGAAGTGACCGACGCGGTGGAGCATCTGCGCGGCACCGGGATGCATGTGTTCTCGCTCTTGTCGGAGTTCGCGGAAGGCGCGCGGACGGGGTACCTGGGTTTGGATAACCTCAAGCACGGGCGCACGGCGGCGTGGATGATGGCTTTGGCAGCAAAGGGGCCGGGCAAGCTGGCGCTGTTCGTCGGCGGGCATCGCTGGCATGGGCATGAGCTGCGCGAGACCGGGTTTCGCGCCTATCTGCGCGAACATGCGCCGAAGCTGGAGGTGCTGGAGGCGATGGTCAATCTGGAAACCCGCCAGCTGACCTACGAGGCAACGCTTGCTTTGCTGGCGCGGCATGGCAACCTGCGGGGCGTTTATGTGGCGGGTGGCGGGATGGAGGGCGCGATTGCGGCGCTGCGCGAGACACGGCGGCCGGAGGTGGCGCTGATCGTCTCGGCCCTGACAGCCGACAGCCGGGCGGCTTTGGCCGAGGGGGTGGCGACCATGGTGCTGGACACGCCTTTGGAAAAATTATGCCGCGCGCTTTATGCCACGATGACCCGGGCGGCTCTGGGGCAGGGCGAGGCGGAGCGGGTGCAGGTCTTCCTGCCGCCGGATATCCATCTGGGCGAATCAGTCTAAAGGCGGAAAGGGACAGCAAAACTGCCCTTTTCGGGCCGAGAATCCGAGGCCGCTCTGGCGCGCGCGGTATATGTACCCCCCGCGCGTCGGTGTTGGCATTCTGGAACGCATGTTCTGATTTTGGAATTTTCGGTTGATAATCCCGCAAAATGGAATATCAATTCCACCAACACGGGGGCTGATCAGCCCCCCGATTTGGGAGAATCACGGCTCATGCTGCCTTTCGCACTGAACCACATGACGGCGCCGAACCTCGGCTGGGAAGACTTTCTGGACTTGGCCTCGGGCCTTGGCTGCGTTGGGGTGGAATTCCGCAATGACTTGAAATCGCCGCTGTTTGGCGGGTCTGATCCGGCGGCTGTGAAGGCCGCCGTGGCGGCGCGCGGTCTGCGCTTTCTGGCGCTGGCCGAGGTGAAGATGTTCAACGACTGGTCTGCTGCCAAGCAGGCCGAGGCCGAGGCGCTGATGCAGATCGCCGTGGCTTCGGGGGCGGAGGCCGTCAGCCTGATCCCGCGCAACGACGGTGTCGCGACCGATCGCAAGGACAGCTATCAGGTTACCGAAACCGCCCTGCGCGCCCTGCTGCCGATGCTGAAGGCGCATGGGTTGAAGGCGATGGTGGAGCCCTTGGGCTTTGCCGTCTGCAGCTTGCGGTACAAAGAGGTTCTGGCCGAGGTGATCCATGCCGTGGGCGGGGTTGGCACCTATTTCATGGTCCATGACACGTTCCACCACGCGCTGGCGGGCTTTGGGCCGATCTACCCGGAACTGACGGGAATCGTTCACGTTTCTGGCGTGAATGATCAGGTTTATCTGGACGACATGCGCGATCCGCACCGGGTTCTGGTCGATGCCGATGACGTCTTGGGCAACGTGGCGCAGATCCGCGCCCTGAAGGCCGCGGGCTATGCCGGGCCGATCTCGTATGAACCTTTTGCACCCTCGGTGCATGACTTGGCTGACCCGGCATCTGCGCTGGCGGCCTCGATGGAATTCATTCGTGCAGGTGTGGAGGCCTGAACGAAGGGAACACCGCCCCGAAGTGGGCGGCCCGGTTGGGAGAGAACGGGGCGCCGGGGCCCTTATGTGGAGGAGAGACCATGAAGAAGTATCTTGTTGCCGCCGCCGTGGCCCTGATGGGCACGACCGCAATGGCTGACATCGGCGTTTCGATGGCCAAATTCGACGACAACTTCCTGACCGTTCTGCGCAACGGCATCCAGTCCTATGCGGATGCCAATGGCCAGAAGGTTCAGATCGAAGACGCGCAGGGTGATGTGGCCAAGCAGTTGGACCAGATCAACAATTTCATCGCCTCGGGCGTCTCGGCGATCATCGTGAACGCGGTTGACACCTCGGCCACGCAAGCCATGTCGGATGCCGCTGCCAAGGCGAACATCCCGCTGGTTTATGTGAACCGCCAGCCGATCAACGTCGACACGCTGCCCGACAATCAGGCTTTCGTGGCTTCGAATGAAGTCGACTCGGGCACCTTGGAAACCAAGGAAGTCTGCCGCCTGCTGAAAGAAGCTGGCAAGACCGAAGCCAATGTCTATGTGATGGAAGGCGAGCTTTCCAACCAGGCCGCCGTGCAGCGCACCGCGGACATCCATGACGTGATCGGCGGGCCGGATTGCGGCGTGAAGATCAACATCATCGACGAGCAAACCGCCAACTGGTCGCGTGACGAAGCGCAGACCCTGATGACCAACTGGCTGTCGACCGGCACCGCGTTTGATGCCGTGATCGCCAACAACGACGAAATGGCGATCGGCGCCATCCAAGCGCTGAAAGCCGGCGGCGTGGACATGAAGGTCATGATCGTCTCGGGCGTTGACGCGACTCAGGACGCTCTGGCTGCGATGCAGGCGGGTGATCTGGACGCGACCGTGTTCCAGGACGCAGCGGGCCAAGGCTCGGGCGCCGTGGACGCGGCTGTGAAGCTGGCGGCCGGTACGGCAGTGGAGCAGAAGGTCTACATTCCGTTCCAACTGGTGACCCCGGCCAACGTCGCCGACTTCCTGAAGAAGAACTGATCCGTATCTGATGCGGGATGGGGGCGGCGCAGAAGCCGCCCCCATTTTCCTTGCCTGAGGGCGGCTTTCAGGCGCACGATCCAAGGGCATATCGGGGGAGGGGCATCCGTGTCGAAATCGACAACGCAGCCGGAAGCAGGCCTTGGCGGCCTGAAATACGATCCAACCAAGCGCACGCGGGCTCCGGAATGGAACGTCTTTGCCGCACTGGTCTTCATCGTCATCGTCTTTGAAATTCTGAACCGGCTGAACGGGACGAGCTTTCTGTTCAACCTGCGTGACAATGTGCCGGGCCTGTTCAACCAGCAGCGGCTGAACATCATGATCCTACAGATCGCCATCACAGGGATCATCGCCTTGGGGGTAACGCAGGTCATCATTCTGGGCGGGATCGACCTGTCCTCGGGGTCCGTCGTGGGGGCCACGGCGATGATCACCATGAGCTTCGCGCAGACCCTTCTGGTTAACGGCAACCCCAATCCCAAGGCCATCTTCGGGCCAGAGTGGATGGACCTGCCGGTGATAGTGCCGATTGTCGTGGGCCTTGTCTGCGGGATATTCGCAGGAATGATCAATGGCTTGCTGGTGGCCTACACCAAGATTCCACCTTTTATAGCGACACTGGGCATGATGGTTTCGGCCCGCGGCGCCTCGCGCTGGTGGTCGAACGGAACGCCGATTTCCTTCCCGACCGAAAGCTACGCCAATGTCTCGAACGGCGACCTTCTGGGCACGCTGACCTTCGGCCTGCTGCACTGGGAGGGCCAGAACCCCGCCGTGGTTTTCGTAGGGCTGGCGGCGCTGTTTCAGGTGATCATGATCTACACGCTTTATGGCAAACACAGCTACGCCATCGGCTCGAACGAGGCGGCGGCGCGGATGTCGGGCATCAATGTCGACCGTCACAAGGTGCTGGTCTATACGATCGCCGGCATGCTGGCGGGGGTGTCGGCGGTGCTGCTGACCTCGAAGAACCTGACGGCGCAGGCCGGGATGGGGATGCAGTACGAACTCGACGCCATCGCGATGGCGGTGATCGGCGGGGTGTCCTTGTCCGGCGGCCGGGGGTCGATTGTCGGCACGGTTCTGGGATCGGCGATCTTCTCGGTGATCATCTCGGGCTTCACCTCGATCAAGCTGGACGCCTACTACCAGGAGATGGTCAAAGGCGTGATCATCGTCGGGGCCGTGGTTCTGGACCAATGGCGCCAGAAAAGCCGGGCGAGGGGATAAGATGAGCGATATCATTCTGGAAACCCGTGGTCTGACCAAGCATTACGGCGGCGTGCATGCGCTGGACGACGCCAACTTCTCGCTGCGCAATGGCGAGCATGTGGCGGTGGTGGGCGACAACGGGGCCGGCAAATCGACCTTCGTGCGTCAGATCACCGGGGTCGAACAGCGCACTTCGGGGCAGATCTTCTTTGACGGCAAGGAAGTCGATCACGCGGGGCCTTTGGACGCCCGCGAGGCCGGGATCGAGACGGTGTTCCAGACTCTTGCCCTGGCCGATGACCTCGACGTGCCCTCGAACCTGTTTCTGGGGCGGGAGTTGTTCAAGTTCCGCCTTGGGCCATTTTCGTGGCTGGACCGCAAGACGATGCGGGAACGCACGATGGAGGCTTTGAAGACCACGGCGGTGAAAATCCCCAACGTCGACAACCCGATCCGCAACATGTCGGGCGGGCAGCGGCAGTGCGTGGCGATTGCCCGGACGGCGGCTTTTGCCTCCAAACTGGTCATCATGGACGAACCGACGGCAGCGCTTGGCGTGCAGGAAACCGCGCAGGTGGAAAACATCATCCGGGGTCTGAAAGAGCGCGGCGTGCCCCTGATCCTCGTCAGCCACAATCTGCGGCAAGTGTTTGATCTTGTTGACCGGATCGTGGTATTCCGCCGCGGAAGAATTGTGGCGTCGCTGCGTCGGGACGAGACCGATGGCAATGACATCGTAAGCTATATCACAGGTGTGAAGGGCAATGCCGAAGGGGCATATGCCTGAAGAAAGGGAACTATCATGACTCTGCGTTTCGGGCTTTTGGGCGCTGGCCGTATCGGCAAGGTGCATGCCAAGGCGGTGACTGGGACTGCGAAGGCGAAACTGGTGGCCGTGGCCGATGCGATGGCCCCGGCGGCTGAGGCGATTGCGGCGCAATATGGCTGCGACGTGCGCACGATTGCGCAGATTCTGGCCTCGGACGACATCGACGCCGTGGTGATCTGCACGCCGACCGACACCCATGCCGACCTGATCGAGCAGTTCACCAATGCCGGCAAGGCGGTGTTCTGCGAAAAGCCGATCGACCTGTCGCTGGCCCGGGTAAAGGCTTGCCTGTCGGTGGTGCGCGCCAACAAGGGCACGCTGATGGTGGGCTTCAACCGTCGGTTTGACCCGCATTTCAAGGCAGTGCGGGCCGAGATCGACAAGGGCACTGTGGGTGAAGTTGAGATGGTGACGATCACCTCGCGCGATCCCGGCGCCCCGCCGGTGGATTACATCAAACGCTCGGGCGGGATTTTCCGCGACATGACGATCCATGATTTCGACATGGCGCGTTGGCTGTTGGGCGAGGAAATCACCGAGGTTTCGGCGATGGCGGCGGTTCTGGTGGACCCGGCGATTGGCGAGGCTGGCGATTCTGACAGCGTGCAGGTCATGCTGAAGACGGCATCGGGCAAGATGGCGCTGATCTCGAACTCGCGTCGCGCCACCTATGGCTATGACCAGCGCATCGAAGTGCATGGCTCCAAGGGCGTTGTCTCGGCGGAGAACCAGCGCCCGGTGTCGATCGAAGTGGCAACGGGCGCGGGCTATACCCGCCCGGCGCTGCATGACTTCTTCATGACCCGCTACACCGACGCCTATGCCGCCGAAATCGGCGCGTTCATCGACGCCGTTGGCGCCAAGACGGCGGCGGCCCCTTCCGGAGAGGATGGCCTGCTGGCGCTGGCCTTGGCGGAAGCGGCTTTGCTGTCGGTCAAGGAAGGCCGCACCGTGAAGGTCTCGGAAGTCACCGCCTGATTGGTTTGCTCCCTGTCAGGACCTTGGGCGCGAGGGAAACCTCGCGCCCTTTTCAGTTCGTGATCAGCAGGTAGGCGGCCGGTTCCGTGCCGTCGTTGGTGATGGTGATCCGGAAGGTGCCGGACTGCGCCGGCACGATGCCGCACAGCGCCGAGGCGCTGGCAGAGGCATCAACGCAGACCGGATTTCCGGTGGCATCGCTGACCGTCAGGGTCAGATGGCCTGTGGTCGACAGATCAGGGGTCAAATCGGCCGATAGTCGCAAAAGTCCAATCTCGCCATAGCTGCCGCCTGCCAAAGGCAGGGCGAATGTCGTATTCCCGCCGGCTGATTGAACCAGCGGGGAGACGAGGACGACCTGACCGGGCGGTGGAAACTCGGCCTCGGCATCCGCGATCACTTCGGCCAGCAAGTCCTTATCCGGCACAAGCGCGCGGGCTTCTGCCATCATTGCAGTGGGGTCAAGTGCGCCCAGCAATGGGGCGGCTTGGGCAGGGTCCGGCACCACCTTGGGCTGCGGTTCGGGTTGCGGCTCCGGCTCCGGTTGAGGGTCCGGATCCTTGGCGGCCTTTGCCTTCTTGTCCTTCGGCTTTGGGGCGGGCTCCGGTGCCGCTGGTTGGGGCAAAGGCTCTGCCGAGGTGCGGGTCACCTGTCGCAACGTCAGGCCCTGCATCAAACGGGCTGCGGCGAAGACCAAAAGCGGGTCGTGGGCGGACTGGCCAAGCTGGTAAAGCCGGTGCGCCTCGATCAGGCGGGCTGCGGCGCCGGGGCGGCCGGTTGCGGGGCTGAGGTTCGGAGTGCCCTCGGCAAAGGCGGGCAGGGCGAACAGAGCAAGAAGCATGGGCAGGCGCATGGAGTCTCCTTCCCTGACATGGTGGGGCATGGGACGCAAAAAGAGAAGCGCCCTTCCGTTGACCGTGCCGTTGGGGTTATGTCGCAGCAACTGAAGGAGCCGAAGTTGCAGATCACCGCCCGCACCCGAGACATCCTTGCCCGACTGATCGGCTTTGACACGGTCAGTTCCAACCCCAACATGGCCCTGATGGACTATGTGGCAGGTCTTTTGGCCGAGGCGGGGATTGCCAGCACCCTGCTGCCCGATCCGGCAGGCGGGAAGGCCAACCTCTACGCCTCCACCGGTCCGGGAGAGGGCGGGGTGATGCTGTCGGGCCATACCGATGTGGTGCCGGTGCAGGGGCAGGCCTGGACCTACCCGCCTTTCGAGATGACCGAGGCCGAGGGGCGGTTCTACGGGCGCGGCACGGCGGATATGAAGGGCTTTTGCGCGGCGGCGATTGCCACGATGCTGGACGCGGCCGCGATTCAGAAGGTGGGGCGCAAGTTGGCGGTGCCGCTGCATCTGGCGCTGTCATATGACGAGGAAATCGGCTGCATGGGCGTGCGGTCCTTGATCACGATGCTGGAGGGCGCGCCGGTGCGGCCACGGTTCTGCATCGTGGGGGAGCCTACGGGGATGCAGGTTGCGACCGGCCACAAGGGCAAGGTGGCGCTGCGGGCGACGTGCATCGGGCGCGAGGGGCATTCGGCCTTGGCACCGCTGGCGCTGAACGCGCTGCACTTGGCCGCGGATTTCATCCATGCGGTCAGGACGTTGCAGGCGGATGTTGCGGCGCGGGGGCACAAGGATGGCGACTACGATGTGCCCTATTCTACGGTGCATGTCGGCAAGATGTCGGGCGGGGTGCAGGTGAACATCGTGCCGAACACCGCCGTGCTGGATTTTGAGATACGCTCGTTGGCCGAGGATGATCCGGTGGTGCTGATCGACCGTTTGAAGGCGGCTGCCGAGGCCATCTGCGCGCCGCTGCGTGCGGAGTTTCCGGAAGCGGCAATCCGGATCGAGCGGCTGTGGGATTATCCGGGGCTGGGGACACCCTCGGACGCCGGGGTGGTCAACTTCGTCAAGGGGCTGACCGGGGCCAATGGCACGATGAAGGTGGCCTTTGGCACCGAGGGCGGGCTCTTTGACGCTCGATTGGGGATACCGACCGTGATCTGCGGGCCGGGGTCGATGGCGCAGGGCCACAAGCCGGACGAGTTCGTCAGCCTTGAACAGATGGCGCGGTGCGAGGCGATGATGGCGGCTTTGTTGAGCCGCCTTGAGGCGGGCTTCTGATGGCGGTCACACTGACCTCGCTGGCTGACCTGGTAGCCCTCGGGTTCGATACGATCATCGACGCCCGCGCGCCTGCGGAATATGCCGAAGATCATCTTCCGGGCGCCATTAGCCTACCGGTGCTGGACGATGAGGAACGGGCGCGGGTGGGCACGATCTACAAGCAGGTCTCGCCCTTCACCGCACGCAAGCTGGGGGCGGCCCTGGTCTCGCGCAACGTGGCGCGGCATCTGGAAGAGGCTTTGGCCGACAAGCCGGGCGGCTGGCGTCCCTTGGTCTATTGCTGGCGGGGCGGGCAAAGGTCGGGGAGTTTTGCGCTGATCCTGAACCAGATCGGCTGGCGGGTCGAGACGATTGCCGGGGGCTACAAGGCGTGGCGGGCGCTGGTGGTCAAGGAATTGTACGAGACGCCGGTGGCCTCGAAGGTCGTGGTGCTGGATGGCAATACCGGCACGGCCAAGACCGACGTTCTGGCGCGTCTGAAAGCGCAGGGCACGCAGGTCATTGATCTGGAAGGGTTGGCGCGCCATCGCGGGTCTTTGTTCGGGCATATGCCGGGCGGGCAGCCCTCACAAAAGGCGTTTGAATGCGCGCTGGCGATGGAGCTTTCCCGACTAGACCCTGCGCGGCCGGTGGTGGTGGAGGCGGAAAGTGCAAAGGTCGGCGATCTGCGCCTGCCCTCGCATCTGTGGGCGGCAATGCGCACAGCCCCAAGGGTGACCATCGCGGCGAGCCTGCCCGAACGCGCCCGCTATCTGACCCGGGCCTATGCCGACATCGTGGCAGATGGCGCGCGGCTGCTGCAGGTAATCGACCTTTTGCGCCATGCGCAGGCGCGCGAAACGATCGATGCCTGGACCGGACTGGCCATGACGGGCCAGTTTGAGGCGCTGGCGGCGGACCTGATGCAGGTGCACTACGATCCGCGCTATGAAAAGCACCGGACGCGCATGGAGGTGGCCTCGATTACGGTCGAGGCGGCCAGTCTGGACGAGGCGACGCTGGACGATCTGGCGGCCCGGGTGGCCGAAGGTGTGGCGGTTTTGGCCGTGTGACATGGGCAGATTGCCCATCCTACCAACGGCAACCTTCAGTTGGGTGGGCCGGGTGTGAGGATGATTTCCGCAGCGCCTTCGGTGACTTGCCCGATGATGGCGGCGTTGGTATCGCCTGCGGCATCAAGCTGGGCGATCAGGGCGGCGGCAAGGTCCTGCGGCACGGCGGCCAGCAGCCCGCCGCAGGTTTGGGGATCAAACAGCAGGGCACCGCGTGGCGTGGTCAGGCCTTGGCCCCGAATTCGGCCCAGAAGGGCGGCGCGGTTGGCGGGGGCGAGGGAGGAATGCTCTCCGGCGGCCGTCAGAGCCTCGGCTCCGGTCAGCAGGGGAACCCGGTCCAGCCAGAGGTGAGCACTGGTGCCGGAGGCTGCCATCATTTCGATCAGATGGCTGGCGAGGCCGAAGCCCGTCACATCGGTCATGGCATGGGCCTGTGGCGACAGGAGGCGCGAGGCTTCGGCCAGAGGTCGCTGCATCTGGGCAAAGCAGGCGGCGACCGCCTCGCCCAGCATCAGGTCCGGTAGGCGGGCCATGGCCATTTCGGCTGCAAGGATTGTGCCGGAGCCTATGGCCTTGGTCAGGATCAGCGCATCACCGGGCCGGGCGCCACCTTTGGCGATGGAGCGGGCGGCGGTGCCGGTGACGGTAAAGCCCACGGTCAGTTCGACCCCCTGACTGGTGTGGCCGCCGACCACATCCGCGCCAGCAGCGGTGAAGACCTCGGCTGCGGCGTCCATCACCTCGGCCAGCATGCGGCCTTGCAGCGACGGCGAAAGGTGCGGCAGGATGATCTGGGCCAACGCCACTTGCGGGGTGGCCCCCATCGCCCAGATGTCACCAAGCGCGTGGATCGCGGTCAGGCGGGCCATCAGGCGAGGGTCGCAGGTGAAGGCGCGCAGGTGGTCGGTGGTCAGGACCTGAACGCCGGTTGCGGTCTGCAGGATCGCGGCATCGTCGCCGGCGCCGGTCAGAACCTCGGGCCGGTGCGGGTGGGGCAGGGCCGCGACCATGGCGGAGAGGCCCTGAGCGCCCACCTTGGCACCGCAGCCGCCGCAAAGGGGCTTGTCGCCCATGGCCTCGGTCAGGCCGTGGACAGGATGCCGGGGCAGGGCGGGTGCGGTCATCGCTGGGTAATCTGCGAATTTCGCCATGAATTTCCGGTCGATGCGGTCTTTAAGCCTCCAAAGCCATGGCCCTCCGGCGCGCAAGCCCCATTTGTCGGCTAAGGCAGATTGAGCGCCCAGCGAAATCAGCTTGAGGTAGTCCTTCTGCGGCAGGAAAGGCCGCAGGCTTTGGCCTGTCAGCCTGGCGCGCAGGTTGTCAAACAGGACCGGAGCGGCACGGACGGCATAGACCCCGGCCTTGGGGCGCGGCGCGTGTGAGAGGAAGGTACAGTCTCCGGCGGCGAAGATCAGCGGGTCCGAAGAGCTCAATCTCGCATCAACGCGGATAAACCCCTCGTGCAGGTCAAGGCCGGTCTCCGCCAGCCAAGGTTGCGGGCGCGCACCGGCCACGGTCAGGGTGAAGTCGGAGGGCAGGCTGCGGCCATCCTGAAGGTGGACAAGACCGGGCGCGGCCCCGGCGGGGCTGGCGGAGGTCAGGACCGTTACCCCCTGTGCTGCAAGCGCTGCCTGCAGGCCGCGGCGGCTTTTGGCGGACATCTGCGGCAAAAGGATAGCGCCCCGGTCGACCAGCGTCACCTGCGGCTCTGCTCCGGACCGGCGCAGGCGGTGGGCGGAGGCGAGGGCCAGTTCCACGCCACCGACGCCGCCGCCGATCACCAGAACCCTGGGCTTGGGCAAGGCACGGGCGACAAAGGCCTGCCACTGGCGGGCATAGGGGCCCAAGGGTTTGGCCGAAAACGTGTTTTCTGCAAAGCCGGGCAGGTCGGGCAGATCAGAGGTGATGCCGATGTCCAGCGAGACTAGGTCATAGGGCAGCGGCGGGCGGCCTTGCAGCAGGACGGTCTGCGCCTGCCGGTCCAACCCGACAGCGCGGTCCAGGATGACCCGTGCCCCAGCAAAGCGGGCGAGGCGGACGAGGTCGATCATGATTTCCTCGCGCCGGTAGTGACCTGCAATCAGGCCAGGCAGCATGCCGGTATAGGGCGCCACCGGGTCGGGGTTGATCACGGTCAGCCGCACGCCCGGCAGCGGTTTCATCGCCCACATCCGCAGCACCAGCGCATGGGTGTGCCCGCCGCCGATCAGCACGAGGTCCTTGACGAGGGGCAGGTCTTGCATGGGTCCTCCGGTTGGCCGGGACCCTAACCTTTGCAGCAGGCAGAGGGAACAGACGTTGCAAGGCTGCTGTTGCAAGGTCGGGGGCCTTCGTCTAGCCATAAGCCATGACGCAGCGTCAGAGGATCGAGGTCAAGCAGACCCTGCGGCTGAAGCTCTCAACCGGGCTTCGGGCCTCGATCGCCATGCTGCGGCTGGATGCGGTGGGGCTGGCCCGGCATCTGGAGGAGCAGGCGGCGGAAAATCCCGCACTGGTGCTGGTGCAGCCCACCCCGCGCGACTGGCTGCCACGGTGGTCGGGCGTGCTGCCGGGGCTGGACCGGATCGATCTGGCCGAGGTGGTGGCGGGGCCGGGGCCAAGCCTGATGGCCCATGTCAGTGCCGAGATTGACCGCCGCATGAAGACGCCCGAGGACCGCCGGATTGCGCTGGCGCTGGCGGAGGCGCTGGCGCCGTCGGGATGGCTCGACCGGCCGCTGCAGGTTATGGCGCGGGAGTTGGGCTGCAAGCTGGCGCAGGTGGAGGCGGTGCTGTACCGCGTGCAAGAAATCGAACCGGTTGGCCTTTTCGCCCGCAATCTGGGCGAATGCCTGAAGTTGCAGGCGCAGGAGGCCGGGATTTACGACCGCGTGATGAAGGTGGTGTTGACCCATCTGGACCTTCTGGCGCGTGGCCAGACATCGTGCATCGCGCAGTTGGGTGGTGTGGACGAGGTTGAAGTGCTGCGCCGCTTCCGGCTGATCCGCACGATGAACCCCAAGCCCGGCACTGCCTTCGATCCCATGATGGCCGAGACCTTGCGCGAGCCGGACCTGCTGGCCCGTCGGCGCCCGGATGGCGATTGGGAGGTTGCCCTGAACGGCTCCGCCCTGCCCGAAATGCGCATCGCTGAGGGTGCGGCCTCTGACGGTGCGGCCGCTGCCCGGATGCTGGAGCGGATGGTGCTGGCGCGCAACGAAACCCTGCTGCGGGTCGGGACAGAGGTGCTGCGCCGCCAAAGGTCGGCCCTGGACGAGGGCCCGGCGCGTCTGCAGCCGATGACGATGGGCGAGATTGCCACGGCGCTGGACCTGCATGAGAGCACCGTCAGCCGCGTGGTCGCGGGCGCCTCGGTTGACACGCCGCGCGGGGTCTGGTGGCTGCGCCAGTTGTTCAGCCGGGGCATGGGCGGCGAGGCGGTCTCGGCCGCCGGACTGCGCGATCTGCTGGCGCACAAGATTGAGTCCGAGATGCCAGAGGCGCCCTTGTCAGACGAGGCGCTGGCACAAAGCCTTGGAGCGGAACTGGGCATCGAGCTCGCCCGGCGGACGGTGGCCAAGTACCGGGGGATGCTGGGCATTCCCCCGGCGCATCGGCGCAAGGCGCGATAGCCCCAAGATTCTTCGACGAAGAGTCTTGGTTGGACAGTGTTGCCTCTATTCTTCGACCTTCATGACGATCTTGCCGATATGACCCGGCGCCTCGATCCGCCAGTGGGCGGCAGGGGCTTGCGTCAGGGGATATTCGCTGTCGATCACCACCTTGAAATGGCCCGCTTCGATCATCGGCCAGACATGGGCTTCGACCTGCTGGGCGATCCTTGTCTTTGCCAGATCGGATTGCGGGCGCAGGGTCGATCCGGTCAGCGTCAGGCGGCGCATCATCAGATCGGCGAAGTTCACCTCGACCTTGGGGCCTTGCAGAAAGGCGATCTGCACCAGACGGCCATCATCGGCGAGGGTTTTGAGGTTGATCGGCAGATAAGGCCCGCCGACCATGTCAAGGATCAGGTTCGCCCCACCGGCCTTGCGAAGGATCTCGCTCCAATCCTCGGCGCGGTAGTTCAGGCCGCGCTCTGCACCGAGAGCTTCGCAGAAACGTGCCTTGTCGTCGCTGCCTGCGGTGGAAAAAACCCGTGAGCCCAAGGCCTTGGCGATCTGGATGGCGGTGACGCCGATGCCCGAGGTGCCACCGTGGACGAGGAACCGTTCGCCCGCTTTCAGCCCGCCGCGCATGACGACATTGGACCAGACGGTGAAACAGGTCTCGGGCAAGCAGGCGGCCTCGCGCATGGTCAGGCCTGCGGGGATGGGCAGGGCGTGGCCTTCGGCGCAGGCGGCATATTCAGCGTAGCCGCCGCCCGGCAGCAGGGCGCAGACCTTGTCGCCGATGGTCCAGCGGGTGCATCCCGGCCCGAGGGCCACCACGGTGCCGGAGCATTCCAGCCCCGGCAGGCGGCTGGCGTTGGGCGGGGGGGCATAGGCGCCGGCGCGTTGCAGGGCGTCGGGGCGGTTCACGCCGGCATAGGCGATACGGATCACGATCTGGCCGTGGCCCGGCACGGGAACCGGCATCGAGCAGGGTTGCAGCACGTCAGGGCCACCGGGGGCGGCAACCTCCATCGCCAGCATGGCGTTGAGCAGGGTCATGCGCCGAATCCTTTCGCGCTTTGGCCGGGCAGGTCTTGCCCCTTTTGTGGCGCATGGATCCTTTCCAAAAGCTTCAGGGGGCCGGCCAAAAGTGCCTTTCCGATCGGATTTTCGCGAAAGGCCGCCTTGGTCTTCTCAAACGCCATCACGTTCTCGATGCGGCGGTCGAGGAACTCCC
>CANBRQ010000062.1 GCA_947371955.1 Paracoccaceae bacterium
CAGGATCGAGATCATGTTCGGGCGTCTGAAGGACTGGCGACGTGTGGCCACCCGCTACGACAGATGTCCAAAAGTCTTCCTCTCAGCCGTAGCCCTCGCCGCAACCGTCATGTTCTGGCTATGAAACGAGAACGAGTCCTGACCCTAGGTTGGGTCCGTCGATGGGACGATTACTTATTGAAGAATTGTCCGTTAACCTAGGCGATTCGGGTCCATATAGTGACGATTTCAACGATGATATTTGCTGTACTTCTCATTGGTGTATCCTCTACACTATTCCAACTTCGCACAGGCAGCTATGATAGCTACTTCTATTCGGGTTGTATTGAATCCCGCTTAACAGCCGCGGCGATTTCCTCCAGTTACTTGAGGCGCTTTTCCCTGATACTGGATTCGCGAAAAAGAATCGCGAACGCGCTCGTTTCGAATCTTATACCATAAACTCCAATGGTATTATTATCTTCCGCAGTAATTTTCTTCAATCCTGCGGGAAGTTCCGATGACTCGCCGGGCTCGATATTTGTATCGACTACCCTTTACTTTTGGGGGCATTTTCCCTATCCTTTTTGGCCTTCACCACTCGCCCTTTTGGATCGTTGCAGGCACTTGTAACATTCGCCGTAGTTTGTATTGCCCACCCTCTTTGGATTATTTCATCCATTTTCACCGAAAATATGTGCCCCCTTTTGACTGTACTATGGCTCGTGATTCCGTGCCTCGCTCTCCTCCTACGCAAACTATCGACGCTTTCGAAGCAATTAGTCTTAACTACACCGTGCGGCGTGACGTGGATCGCGACATGTGTTGACACAATGACCTTTTAACAGCATCGATACTGTTTATTTTGGTATGTACGAGCATAGCCTTACACAGAAGCAACTATCGCCGTTCTTCTTTGCCACATTCTTTGCTTTCCAAATCCTGCTGTTTGGACTTCTCTTCCGCCCCCTATACCGAATCCTCGTCGACATGCATGTCGAACCAAAGCCGGAGTAACCCAATGACCGACTTCTTCGGCGGTATCCGGGAATTGATCGCCGAGGATGATATCTCCGCCGCCATAGACCAGTTGCGACAGTTTCTGTCGGGGCAATGCCAGACTCCGGGGCCTTTGGTGCATCGGTTCAAGGACCTCGCCACCGATGCAATCGCCGAATCCGGGGCCTGGAACGGGTTGCTTCGGGACAAGCGGCAGGGGACGCTGGATCCGGCGGATATCGACCGGCGGGAACGGCGGACCAAGGTGGCGCTGCTTGACATGATCGAGGCGGCGGAGGTGGCGCTGGAGCGCTCGAAAGGGACCGTTGTGGCGTAGACGCCTGCGGTGGAGTTTGATGCGCCGGAAACCAGCCAGTCAGAGAAGATCTGGGGCCGCAACTCGTGGCAGAATGTGGCCTGGCTGCAAAAGGGCATCGCGGCGTCGCGGGCGGTGTGCCGCGTCGTCACGCCGAAAAGCCTTGGCACCGGATTTCTGGTCGCAGGCGGGCGGGTGGTTACCAACAACCATGTGCTGGCTGATCCCGAACTCGCCGCCCATACCGTGGTCAAATTCAACTTCGAGGAGGACGCCTGCGGGCGGATGCAGCAGGTCCACTCCTATCCGGCAAGCGCCGAACGCTTCGTAACCCTGGCCCGGCTGGATTGCAGCGTCCTGCAACTGGCCGAGGTTGAGGGCGCCCCGCCCTGTCATCCTGGGGCGCGCTATTGCTGAATGGCGAAAGCGGGCTGGAGGGCGGGCAGCACCTGTCTATCATCCAGCACCTAAGCTGGGGCCAAAAGAAGATCGCTGTGACGGCGAATGAGATCGTGAACATCTTCGACTATCGCATCCAGTACATGACGGACACGATGCCGGGGTCCTTGGGCGCTCCGGTGTTCGACGATGCCTGGACGGTTGTGACTTTGCATCATTCAGGCGGCAATCTGGTGAAGAATGCCAAGGGTGAGCGCATCTTCGCCAACGAGGGCATCCGGATACGGGATATCATGGCACAGGCCACGCTGGCGCAGGCTTTTTCGGTTTGACTGGACCACGTCCCCGCAGGTCGGTGAGATGACACAGGGCTTGGCGCAAAGCCAAGTGATCTGGTTGTACCAGGCCGACCTCGGCGCTCCTCAGTTCGAAAACGGCTGCCCCAGCGAAGCAATCGTGTTCAGCCGCATGCGGCGCCGGTTGGATGATATGACGGCCAGCATCAGGATCGTGACGATGTAGGGGATCGAGGCGAGGAACTGCGACGGCAAGCCGACGCCAGCCGCCTGTCCGATGAGGCCACCGAGCGACAACGCTCCGAACAGCAAGGCACCGAACACGATCCGGCCGGTCTGCCAGGTGCCGAAGACCACTAACGCGA
Organism: Paracoccaceae bacterium; assembly: GCA_947371955.1. Classification (GTDB taxonomy): domain Bacteria; phylum Pseudomonadota; class Alphaproteobacteria; order Rhodobacterales; family Rhodobacteraceae; genus Stagnihabitans. The sequence goes on from CANBRQ010000062.1 coordinate 2,355, forward strand.
CGGCGATCCAGCCCCTGCCGGCAATCATGCCATCGGCCCAGAGCGGCGTGTAGATGGTCGAGGCATAGGCCCCTGCCATCCCTGCCAAAGCGCCGCCAAAGGCAATGGCGGCAAGCCGGATGCGCAGCACGGGGAAGCCAACGGCGCGGGCGGCGCTGGGGTTCTCGCCCACCGCGCGGATGATCAGACCGAGTTTGGAATGGTTCAGAACGGCCCAGATGGCGACAGCCAGCGCCAGGGTCAGGTAGACCACGATGTCCTGATCGAACAGCGGCCCTATGACGGGCAAATCGGCCAATCCGGGAATGCCCAGCTTGTCTGGCGCGTTCAGGGTCTGGCTTTCCAGCGGCTTGCCCAAAAGCGACGACATGCCCTGCCCCAGTACGCCAATCGCAAGCCCCGCCGCCACCTGATTGGCCGTCAGGGCCAGCGCCAAAGTCGCGAAGACCATAGACAGGGCAATCCCACCCAAGGCCGCCGCCGCAAAACCCAGATAGGGGTTCTGGGTCTGATAGGTCACCACAAAACCAATCGCCGCCCCCAGCGCCATCATCCCCTCAATCCCAAGGTTCAGCACGCCGGACCTTTCGACGATCAACTCCCCCAAGGCGGCCAGCAGCATGGGCGTCGCTGCAGCAAGGGTTCCGGCGAGTATGAAAGCCAGGATGGTCATGCGGGCCCCTGCCAGCTAAAGGTCACGCGGTGGCGGATGAAGGTCAGGCTGCCAAGGTAGAAGACCAGAAGCAGCCCCTGAAACACGAAGACTGCCGCCACCGGCAGGTCAGCCGATACCATGGCATTGTCACCGCCAATGAACAGTGCCGCCATCAGGAAGGCCGAGATCACGATGCCCAAGGGGTTCAGCCCGCCAAGATAGGCCACGATGATCGCCGAATAACCGTAGCCAGTCGAGACCGACCTTTGCAGTTGGCCCAAGGGCCCCGCCACCTCGCAGGCTCCGGCGAAGCCTGCCGCCAGGCCGCCAAACAGCAGGCTCATCAAGACCGCCCGGTCCTCGCTGAACCCGGCATAGCGGGCGGCGCGGGGGGCCAATCCGCCGACCAGCAGCTGATAACCCGAAAACCGGTGCCGCATCAGGACATAGGCTAACCCGCTGACGATCAGGGCGGCCAAAACCGAGATATTGACCCGGGTTCCCGGCAGCAAGATGGGCAACAGCGCCACATCGGGAAACATCACGCTTTGCGGGAAGTTGAACCCATGCGGGTCCTTCCATGGACCCAGCAGCAGATAGTTCAGCACCTGCGTGGCGATCAGCGTCAGCATGAGGGTGACAAGGATCTCGTTGGCGTTGAACCTTGTACGCAATCCCGCCGCAAGGCCCGCCCAGACTGCACCTCCCACAGCCCCCATCACGATCATCGCGGGCAGCATCAGGGGCGAGGTGCCTTCAGGGAAATAGACGGGCAAGGCGCTGGCGCAGATGGCACCGATGATCAGTTGCCCCTCGGCCCCGATGTTGAAGACATTGGCACGAAAACCGATGGCCAACCCTTGGGCGATCAGCATCAGCGGGCCCATCTTCAGCAGCAGTTCGGAAATGTTGTACCAGCCGTCAAATGGCTCAAGCAACAGGGAGTACAGCGCCTGTCCGGCGGGTTTGCCCAAAGCAGCGAACAGGATCAGGCTGGTCAGGATGGTCAGCCCAAGGGCAATCAGCGGGGTGGCCAGCGTGGCGCTGCGGGACGCAGCCTCGCGTCGTTCGAACACCAGCTTCATGTCGCAGCCCCGATCATCCAGGTGCCAACCTCGTCCACCGTAGTGGTGGCTACATCCAGCGAGGGCGAGAGCCGCCCCTTGTGCAACACCTGCAGTCGGTCACAAATTTCAAACAGCTCGTCGATTTCCTCCGAGATCACCAGAATGGCGGCCCCTTCATTGCGCATCGCCACCAGCCGCTGGCGGATATCTGACGCAGCCCCGATGTCGACGCCCCATGTCGGCTGGGCCACCAGCAACACCTCCGGCTCCAGCATCATTTCCCGCCCCATGATGAACTTCTGCAAGTTGCCGCCTGACAGCGCCCCGGCCTCGGCCTGCGGGCCGGGGGTGCGCACGTCAAACCGGGCGATGACATCGGCGGTAAAGGCACGTTCGGCTTGCCTGCGGATGAAGCCCTTTTGCACCAGCCCCCGGGAGTGGGAGGTCAGCAGGGCATTGTCCGCCAAGGACATATCCGGCACCGCACCCCGGCCCAAGCGGTCCTCCGGGACAAAGGCAAACCTGCGGGTTCGGCGTTTTGCAGCCCCCAAGTCACCGACCGGCTGACCCATCAGGCGGACCACGTCGCGCCGGGAAGCGGGCAAGGTAATCTCGCCCGAGATCAGCGCGGCCAGTTCCTGTTGCCCATTGCCGGAAATCCCGGCAATGCCCAGAATTTCTCCGCCCCGGACATACAGCGAGATGTCTTTCAGCGACACACCGAAGGGATCGTCGTTCGCATAGTCCAGGCCGGTCAGTTCCAGCCGCTGGTCGCCAAGCCCATGCGGTGTCGGATGGACGGCGGGCGGCATCGGACGGCCGATCATCAGGGTGGCGAGGTCGCGGGCGGACCCTTCGCGGGGGTCCAGCTGGGCGGTGACCTTGCCTTGCCGCAGGATCGTTGCGGTGTCGCACAGGTCGCGGATTTCCTCCAGCTTGTGGCTGATAAACAAGATGGCGATGCCCTTGTCCTTCAGCGCCCGCAAGGTGTCGAACAGCAGCGCCACCGATTGGGGCGGCAGAACCGAGGTCGGCTCATCCAGGATCAGCAGCGAGGGGTTGAGCAGCAGGCAGCGCAGGATTTCCACCCGCTGCCGTTCACCCACCGACAGGGAATGCACCATCGCGCGGGGGTCGACCGACAGGCCGAACGCCTCGCCCAGTTCGCGGATGCGCGCCGACAGATCGGCTTTGGAACCCGGCACGATCAACGCCATGTTCTGCACGACCGTCAGCGTTTCGAACAGCGAGAAGTGCTGGAACACCATGCCGATCCCAAGCCGCCTTGCGTCCGAGGGGCTGGAGAGATGCGCGGGCTGACCTTTCCACAGGATCTGGCCCTCGTCCGGCACCTCGACCCCGTAGATCAGCTTCATCAGGGTGGATTTTCCAGCACCATTCTCGCCCAGAATGGCATGGATGGACCCGGCATCGACGGTCAGGTCGATGCCGGAATTGGCGTGAACCCCGCCATAGCGTTTCGAGACGCCGGAAAGCTGCAACAGCGGGGTCATGGCTTACTTCGGCAGGGGCGTCGTGACGCCTTTCACGTGCCAATCCATCGACAGGATCATGTCATCGCCAAGGGTGACGCCCGCCGCGACATGCTCGGCCCCGCTCTGGTCGGTGATGGGTCCCGTGAAGGGAGAGAAGGCACCGGATTCCAGCTTGGCCTGCACGTCCGTGATCTTGGCCACGATGTCTGCCGGGATATCCGGGTTCCAGTCGGCCACGATGACGCATTTGTCGGCCATGCTCAGCCAAGCCGAAGCGCCCTTGAAGGTGCCGGCCAGATGCGCGTCGACCGATTGCAGGAAATACGGTGCCCAATCGGTCGCCACCACGCCCAGATACTTCTTTGGCGCATAGGTCTTCATCGAGGAGTTGAGGTTGAAGGCATAGACCCCCGCCTCTTCCGCTGTCTGAATGACCGAAGGGGTGTCCTGCGCGTTCGAGAAGATCACGTCGACGCCCTGCGACAAGAGCGCCTTGGCCGCCTGCTGCTCGGACGCCGGGTCGAACCACGAGTTCACCCAGACCACCGAAACCTCGATCGCCGGGTCGACCGACTGTGCCCCAAGCGTGAAGGCGTTGATCGAAGTGATCAGTTCCGGAATGGCGAAGGCGCCGACGCAGCCCAGTTTCTTCGACTTGGTCAAGGAGGCCGCAGCCATGCCCATCAGGTAGGTGCCCTGATAGTAGCGCGCGCCAAACGGCGAGAAGTTCGGCGCGGTCTTGTAGCCCGAGGCATGCAGGATCGACACTTCCGGATGCGCCTTGGCCAGCTTCAGCCCGCCTTCCATATAGCCGAAGGACCCCAGGATCAGGAACGTGTTCCCATCCGCCACGGTCTTGTTCATGATGCGGTCGGCGTCCGGACCTTCGGCGATGTTTTCAAGCAAGGTGACCTTGATCTTGTCGCCATATTTGGCTTCCAGCGCCTTGGTGCCCAGTTCCAGCGTGTGCGACCAACCCACATCGGCGGCGGGCGAGGGCACGATCAGTGCCACGTTCAGCACATCGGCCGCAAAGGCCGGGATCGGCAGCGCTATCGCCGTCGAGGCGGCCAGCGAGGTTTTCAGAAAGTTCCGGCGGTTCAGGGACATGAGCTCGGCTCCGTTGGGTGTTGGGGTTTCAGTAGGTGTTCAGAACGGCCTCGGCCTTGGCGAAAAGGTCGCCCTCGTCCAAGCCGGGAAATTCGCCATTTCGCCACAGGATGCGGCCATTGGCCATGGTCAGATCGGTCGTCGTGCCAATGCCGACCTTTGCAATCAGGCTGACCGGATCGTGGCGAGTGCCGACATAATCCAGCTTGCGGGTATCGATCGCAAAGAGGTCCGCCGCCATGCCGGGCAACAGGGTGCCAATGTCCTTGCGGCCCAGCAGGTCGGCCCCGCCTTGCGTGGCATAGTGCAGGAAGGCCGAAGGCTCGGGCACCGGATGCTTGCGGGTCGAGGCGACAAGGCATTGCAGCATGTAAGCGGAATGGATGCAGTGCATCAGATTGGAATTGTCGTTGGACGCAGAGCCGTCCACCCCCAGCCCGAGCCTGACCCCAAGGGCATGCATAGCGGGAATATCGGTCACTTCGGCCCCCACCAGATACACCGGCTCTGGGCAATGCGACACACCAGTCTGGCTGGCCGCCAGTTGCGCCAGTTCGGCATGGGTCAGTTCCCAGGCATGGGCATACCAGACGTCCGGGCCGCAAAAGCCCATCTCTTCCAGGTAATCCACCGTCCGCTTGCCGGTGCGGGCCAGCATGAAGGGGCTTTCTCCCTCTCCCACATGAGTATGCAGAAACACGCCCTTGTCCCGCGCGAGGCGCACCGATTCAACAAAGGTCTCGCGGTAGGCGTTGATCGGCTGGCACGGTGAAACCACCACCTGCCGCAGGCTGAAGGCGCTCGCGTCATGGTACTGGTCGATCAGCCTTTCGCAATCGGACAGGAAGCCGTCGGTCGTCTCCCGCATCTCGTCCGGGATGGTTGATCCTTCGGCCTTGGGCAGGGTGTTCGACCCTCGACCCGCATGGAAGCGGATGCCAAACAGGTCTGCCGCTTCAAACTGGCGGTCGACGATGCGAGAGCCGGCGTGGCGGGGGAAATTGTACTGATGGTCGAAGGCGGTGGTGCAACCATGCTTGACCAGTTCGGCAATGGCCACGACCGAGGATTGGTAGAAGCACTCCTCGGTCAGGCGCGAGAAGATCGGATAAATGCGGTCCAGCCACTCGATGACCGAAAGCTTGGTCCAGTCCAGATCGGCACGGTTGCGCACGAAGGTCTGAAAGAAATGGTGATGTGTGTTGATCAGGCCGGGATAGACGAACCACCCCTTGGCGTCGATCACCTCGAAACCCGGCGGGGCCACAAGGTTCGGCCCGATGGCCGTGATCGCCGGGCCTTCAATCAGAATATCCTGATCGCGCAGCACTGGCAGGTGAGCCGAGCGAACAATCGCCGCACAGGATTTCAGCAGGTATCCCATCACACCTCCACCGGCGCCGGGCGCAACTCGTGCAGACGGTGGATGCCGGGCATTTCGACAAAACGGTCCAGAGAGCGGATGCTGAGCGACCAAAGACGGATCGCCGGGTAATCGTCGAGCACGACACCGCCATCCTGCGACAAAGCTACATTCGGAAAGCAGGCGATATCGGCAATCGAGGGCGCATCACCGACAAGCCAGTCGCGCCCGGCAAAGCGCCGCTCAGTCAAGGCCGCTTCCAACTCACGCAGGGCGTCGTGACCGTCGCGGCGCAGGGCGTCGATGTCGCCGGGATACAGCAGCATGTCATGCAGCCGCGCCCTGCCAAGGCTGGCAGCAAGCCGGCCCGAGAAGGCCAGCCACTGTTGAACCTGCGCCAAAGCCTGCGGCGTGTCTGGTCCCAGCCACTCCGGCCCTGACATCCGCGCCAGATAGACCAGCATCGCCGTGCTTTCGGTAAGGATCAGATCGCCATCCATCAGCACCGGCAAAGTTCCCGCCGGGTTCATCTGCCGGAACGCGGCTGATTTGTGCTCCAGACCCGGGTGGAAATCCACCGCCTCATGCTCCAGCTTCAAACCCACAAGCGAGGCCATCAGCCGCACCTTGTAGCAACTGGCGCTCAACACATAGTCATACAGCCTTATCATGCCGCCACCATCTGCGCGCCGTAGGTCAGCCCGCGCTTCTTCAGCCAGCGTCGATAGGCGATTGAGGTCAGGTCGGCTTGCGTCGGAATCTCCATCCCCGGATCCAAAGGCAACAGTCGCGGGATCTGGTTTTCAAGGATCGAGCGGTCCTGCAGAAAGATCATCTGCTGAAAGGCGATCAGTTCGGCCATAGGCGTGACGTCATCGAACAGCGCCATATAGGGCCAGACATCGCACAGTTCTTCCGTCAAGGGCTGCACGAAAATGCCGATCACATCCCATTCCCCCGGCACGACGGGGCAGGTCTTGTACAAGACCGAAACCGTGGGCGCGGGCACGCGGTACATGTATTCCGTGACAATCCCGACCTCTGCCGACTTGGCGGCCTGCGGTTGATAGAAGGTGACTTTGGTGGCCCAGACCTCGTCTGTGTCCTCGCGGATCTGGACCTCATAGCGGTTGACCTCGGTATGGGGTTCAGCGCCGAGGATGTCGGTGTGGACGAAGGGGAAATGCGCGATATCCAGAAAGTTCTCGACCGCGCGCAGGGGCGAGCATTTCACCCGCACCACGCCGACATCCACCAGACGTCGACCGGGTTGGTCAACTTCCGGCACGGTGAACAGGTCATGGGCGGGCGTGCCGGGACAGGTCCAGACATGGCCGAAGCGTTCAATCACCGGGAAACTGCCGGTTGGCCCCTGCACGGCAATCGCCCCATCGGTCAGCACAACGGTGATGGGCTGACCCAGAAGCTGCGTCTGTCGACGTTGACCCGCGCGGATTTGCGAGGCCATGGCGACCGGATACCACTCGTTCAGAACTTCCGGGGCAATCATTCGGCCACCTTTTCTTCTGCCTTGAACCGCAAAGCCTCCAGCCAGCGTGACACGGCAACCAGATCGGCCGAGGCGCCGCACAGGGCATGCAGCGTGATGCCATCCGGCTTCGGTTGCACTAGAAGGCAAATCTCCACCGCGTGCCCGCCGAAAGTGACGGACCCACGCAGAATGTCTTTGCCCGCCAGCGCGGATTCCGCGGCCATCAGGGCGGCAAGACCGCAGGTCAGGCTCAGGCTGCGCACGGGGCGCAGGCCGCCCAACCGGGGCGGAGCCTCACTCACGTCGGCGGGGGCAAGCCACAGCACGCCATCAAGGGCGACACAGGAAAACGCCTCGGCCCGGATGGCTTTGGGCGGCACCAGTGAGGGATGCGCCGGAATGTGCTTGCAGCCACCGTCTGTGCCATAAACCCAGCCATGGTAGATGCAGGACAGGGTTTCTCCCCGGACAAAGCCATGCGACAGCCGCATGCCCCGATGCGGGCAGCGGTCTTTCCAGGCGGCGAGCTTTCCGCTGGCGCTGCGCCAAACCGCCAGTTCGGTGTCATGCCAGCGCCCCGCCATGACCACACCATTCGGCAGGTCATGGCACAGGCCGGTTGCGATCCATCGGGTCGTCATAGGTCTCTCCGCCTCATGCCGGCCATCCTTGTTTCTCCTGCAACCGACAGCCATGTTGAAGGCCACTTTGCCCAAGCCCCAAGCAGGCTTATGCCTGTAGCTGCGCCACTCATGCGAACTATGCGCATTTTTCAGGCAAGGGGTGAAGAAGATTCATCGCAGTTAATTGCGTTTCCTGGCAGGCGATCAATTTCATCCACCCAGACCTCTTGCGGGCCAAGGCTGCAGGCCAGCGCCATAGCATCGAGCAGATCAGGAGGGCCGGTCAGGATTACCTCTATACAGGTTGATGTCTGGCCAAGGATTCTGCCGCCGAGGCCTAGCCGCGCCGCGTGTCTGGTGATCCATGGCGCGAAGCTGACGGCCCCGACATCACCGCGGATCGCAAAGTGTTGAGTGGCGTCGGCCGCATGGGTCGTCTCGCCGGTGTTCATACCCGTGCCCTACCAGACAACAGGATGGGTTTGGCCGGTCGCCACATTGACGAACCCCTCCGGCGCCGACGGCGAAGGTGCCACCAGCACCCAGCGCCAGGGCGCGCAGGTCAGGGTGGCAAAGGCCAGACGCTCGGGGAAGCCGGGCCACCAGCGGGGCGAGAAGGTGGGTTCGTACATCCACTCTATCCCTTCGGCCTGCGCGTACAGCGCCTGCATCTCGGCATCCAGATCAGCCGCCGGGCGCTGGCTCATCAGGCCGCCCACTTCATAGCGCACGGTGGCGAGCGCCTTGCCATCCTGCACCAATGCCCAGCCGCCCTGCATGTCGCGCAGGGTGTTGACCGCCCGCGCCATGGCGGCGTCCGAGGAGCCCACGACCCAGATGTTATGCTTGTCATGCCCCATCGAACAGGCAAGTGCGACGTCAGGCGTCTTCGGCCCGGTGCCGAGCCAGAACATCTTCGATGTCTTGCCCGCGCCCGAAAACCGGTCGACGATGGCAAATTTCGTGACGTTCCGACTGGCATCGCGCTGCACCATGCCATCCTTGACGGCGAGGTCCATCGTGATGAACTCATCCGACCAGTGAAACGGCCGCAGGACGGCGGCACTCATCGTTTCACGCCCCGGGGCGGCGGGAATGGCGAAATCCTGTGCGGTCAGGTCGCGGTCGATCTTCACCGTCCTGGTCGCCCAATCCGGCCAGTCGATCACCGGCACGGTCTGCCCAAACGCCGCGCGGACCGAGATCGGCTCTCCATCGGCCCAGACTTCGGCAATCGACAGGCTTGGCACATCGTCCAGCAAGACGATATCGGCAAACCGGCCCGGCGCGATGGCGCCCACCCAAGGCGTCAGCCGCATGTGGCGGGCGGGGTTGATCGTGACCATCTGGAGGGCAATCTCGGGCGGCAGCCCTGCGGCGATCGCCACGCGGATGTTGTGATCGGTGGCGCCCAGTTTCAGCGTGTCCGAACAGGACCGGTCGTCGGTGCACAGGGCGAACTGCGACCAATCGGCCTGACCGGCAGCGATCAGGCCCTTGATGATATCGGGTGCGGAATGCGGGCGCAGTTCGATGAACAGGCCGCGGCGCAGCTTGTCCTGCACCTCCTGCACCGTCCAGGCTTCGTGGTCCGAGGCCATGCCGGCGGCGGCGAAGGCATTGACGTCGTCGATGGCCCTCATGCCCGCCGCATGACCTTCCACCACGCCGCGCTGTTCGAAGGTGGCACGGATCATGCCCCAAAGCCGGTCGTAGGACGGGTTTTCGGGGTTCCAGACGGCGGGCCAGTCCATCACCTCATCCAAGCCCGCCACCATCAGGTGCGCTTTCAGGAAGCCCTGCTGCTCGGCATAGCCGAAATGCCCGCCGCCCCATTCGTAGGCGGTCGGCGGCACGGCGGAGCCCGGAAGCGGGAATATCTTCATCGGGCTGCCCGCAAGTCGAGCCGTCAGCCAGAAATCCAGATTGTGCGGGCCATCGACGTTTGAGAATTCGTGGCTCGCCTCGCACGTCCATGTATTGCCGTGCGGCAGGACCAAGGCCGCCTCATATTCCGGGGTCAGGTGGCTTGATTCGATATGTTTGTGCACCTCGCCAAAGCCCGGCACGGCGCTAAGATGCCGGGCGTCGATGCGATTGCCGACCTGCCCCGGATAGGCACCGGTGGGCCCGACCCAGGCGATCCGCCGCCCAGCCATGACGATCTCCTGATCCTCGTGCCAATTACGCCCGTGCACATCCAGCAGCCGTCCCACCCGCAGCGCCCGGTCAGCGGGGCGTTTGCCCAAGGCCACCAGCGCAAGGTTCTGCCGGATGCGGACTTCATCGGCGGCATTGATCAGCAGATCGTCTGGCAGTGCCGTCACTTCAACCGCCCGTCATCCAGCGCCTTGATGATCCAGTCGCGATAGCGCTGATCCTTGTCGTTGATCTCGGGCATGACGCGCGAGGCTTCCTCCATGAAGAAGCGATAGTCGCGGCCCAGCGCCTGACCCCGTCCGGTGTGCATGTCCAAGGCAAAATCCGGAATTTCGGGCAGCCGCTCGCCCAGGGCCACGCTTTGCTTGGCCCAGTTGACCATGTCGTCCGAGGTGCGGTCCTTGGCCGAGGTTGCCAGCACCCTGACGGCATGGGCCGCGAACAGGAAGCGGTCGCCGGTCGGGCGATCATAGCGCAGGTGCTGCTGGTACAGCGTCTCGATAAGCACGGGGGCCTGTGGGTTGCCCATGCCGATATCCTCGACCGCGATGACACACAGCCGCGACCAAAGTTTGGCCTCAAGTTCGGGACTGGTCAGGTACATCTCCCATGCCAGAAGCAAGGCGTTGTCGACCAAGCCTCGGCGCAGGCCCTTCTGCAGGGCCGAGATCACCTCGTCCGCCGCAAAGCCATGTTCCGTCGTGGTCCGCTGCCAAGGGTCGGCGGGTTGTTGTACGTTGATCATCAGTTGTCCCCCGCCGCCCAGCCGACGATCTGCGCCCAAAGCCGGTTGTAGCCCGGCCAGTCGACAAAGCCCGGCGGCGCCCAATGCGGCCCGCAGTCCGAGGCGAAGGCCACCCCGCGCCCAGTGCCATAGGACCCGGCGACCAAAAGCGGGTCCTCTCCGACCACGGCAACAACGGTGGCCTCAGACTTGGCGATGATCCGATTGTAGCCCAGCAGCGAGGGCCAGACCTCGCCCAGACCCGCCGCAAGCGGATGATCTGGAGCCACCACGCCCGGCACCACGCCCTGCGGGCATTCGACCCGGTCGTCATGGCGCAGCAGGGTCACCGGCAGGCAGTCTTCCACGGCGGTGCCGGCATATTGCGCCTTGGCCTCGATCCCCTGAAAGGTCAGGTAGCCCCCCACCATCACCAGCCCGCCGCCCTTTGCCACATAGTCCCTCAGCGCATGCAGGCGGTTGGATAACGGAACTGAGCGCACGAAGGTGTCCGGATGCAGCAACAGAGTGTTGGCGCCAATGTCTGACAGGATCACGCAGTCGTAGGCCGCCAGCGCGTCGGCGGTCGCCGGGAAATCACGCGCGGCGATGTGCGAGGGTTGGTAGGTGACGATCCAGCCCGCCGCCTCAAGCGCCCCACGCAGCCAGCGCACGCCTTCGGCATATTCCGTGGTGGTAAAGCTGTCGAAGCCCTTCTGGTGGATCGAATGAACGGTCCAGGATTCGCCGGCAATCAGAACGTTGCGTCGGGTCATGAGAAGCTCCACTGCAGGGGGGATGACGGGGTTCTGGGGTCAAATGGCATGACGGTCCCGCCATGCCGCAATGAGGTGCAGGTTTTCAGTGACGATGCCAGACAGCAGCGCTTCACCCTTTGCGGCCGTCGCGGGGCGAGGATCGCCAAAGACGCCCGTCTCATTGAAGGCGCGCAACTGCATCGGCTCCAGCCCGAAGGTCGGCGGGAAGGTCGGGTATTCGGGCTGGGCGCGAGTCAGGTCGACGGCATCGGGACGCAGGGCCAGCATCATGGAGGTTTCAACCTCATCCGCATGGTAGAAGCCCGGGCCGGCCGGCGTGCTGTCGCAGATTTCGGCGGCAAGCGCCTCGAGGCGGGGGTAGTCCAGGTGCAGCACTGGCAGACCGACCTGCGCCAGAGCACGGGCGGCCAGTTCGATCGGCCCGCGGTTGCCGAAGTGGCCGTTGATCACAACCATCCCCCTGACGCCCATGCGTTGCAGACCGGCCCCGATGTCGGCAATCGTGGCCCGCAGGGTATCGGGCGACAGCGAGAGCGTGCCCGCAAACGCCTCGTTGTTCCAGGCGTCGCCATAGGCAATCGCGGGCAGCAGCAGCGCCTGCAGGGCATCCGCCGTCCGCCGTGCCACGCCGCCCCCCAGATCCGTATCGGTGCTGAGCGGCAGATGGTGGCCATGCTGTTCGCAGGCCCCGACCGGCAGCACGGCCAGCACGCCCTTCTCGACGGCGCTTGCCACGTCGACCCAAGGCAGACGCGCCAGATCCAAAGCGCCAGTCATACCGTCCACCCCTGAACATGCAGCGGCGCTTGCGGGGCTATCCTGGCCAGCAGATCGGCAGTGCCCGCCGCATGGTCCACCGCCCCGCCCAGCACCTGTGCCAAGGTCACGGAAGCGATGTCGTCATAGTCATGTCCGCGCGCCAAGGCCTCGATCAAGGCGGCTTGCAGCGGGCCCATCGAGGGGTTGAAGGCCACGCTCTCGATGGCCGAACCTGCAACGCTGGAACCATTCCGCATCCCCAGAAGCACCGCCGAAGGGCAGCCGCTGTAGGGCGTATGCGCGCGCTTTCCCGCCGCCAGCAGGGCGGGGTCCATCGGGGCAAGGGGCGTCAGGTTGGGCCAATGGTCCCGGCCTGCAACCGCGCCGGATTGCCCCAGATAGGCCGGATCGAACGGCCAGGGATAAAGCTGCCCCAGCGTCAGCCGATGACCCAGTGGGTCGATCAGCGCCATCCGGTCGCTGCCAGCAAATTCGGACAGGAATTGCCGACAATGGGCGCAAGGATGCGCCTCGCCCAAGGCGATAACGGCCAGTCTGGTGCCGCGATGAAAGGCCCGCGTCGCCAGACAGGTCTCACCATGAACGGTCAGCCCCAGATGGGTGCCGGGAAACTCCACGTTTTGGCCGAAGATCAGATCACCGCTGTCCGCCTCCAACCCGATTGCGCCGACCTGAAAGCGCGAGATCGGCGGTCTGGCCCGACTGCGCGCCAGGGGCAACAGCAGAAGCATCAGGTCGGAAACATCGGCAAGGTCAAAGCGTTGCACCAGTTCCGCCGCCGCCTCCGCCGACAGGATACCTGCCTGCAGAAAGGGCACCACGGCCTGCGTCAAGGCCCCTGCCCGCTCGGCCCCGTAGCGCTGCAGCCGGCTTGCCACATGGGGATCGGCCTCGAACGGGTTCACGCTCATCTCGGGTCGCGCCTGAATTGCAGGCCGCAGGGATTTGCCGCCTTCTTGGGCAGATTACGCAACCGCATGCTATTTGGGCAAGAAGGCTGCAACGGCATTTGACAACTCATGGTGAAATGGCGAAAAATTCATCACATGAACCGCTTTCCCTGATGAAGGTCGCATGACGTCCGGGCTGATCACCGATGCTGTAATTCTGACGGTGGACGCTTCGAACCGCGCCTTTGAGGGGGGGTGGGTCTCGTTCAACGATGGGCAGATCACAGGCGTCGGTCCAGCGGAAACCCGGCCGGATCCGGCGCTGTTCGATCAGGTCACCTGCCTACACGGTCATCTGGTGCTGCCGGGTCTGGTCAACTCTCACACCCATTCCGCGATGATCCTGTTTCGCGGGCGGTCCGAAGGTCACAGCCTGCTGACGATGGAGGGCTGGTACAACACGATCCGAGAGCCGGAACTGTCGCTGTTGGCCAGCGATATCCCGCCCGCTGTGGCGCTGTCTTGTGCCGAAATGCTGCTGTCGGGCACGACGACCTTCTGCGATCAGTACTTCTTCGCCTCGGAAATCGCCAAGGCCGCCGGGGAAAGCGGCATCCGCGCGGTCGTGGCTTACGGCATCGTCCAGTTGGGCGATCACGCACGGGGCGAGCAGGAGCTTGCAGAAGCTGCCGCCTTCATCGAACACCAACGCTCGGCCGATGGGCGGATCATCCCCTGGTTCGGCCCCCATGCGCCTTATGTCGACAACTCTGAAGATTTGCTGCGGGCGGAAGCCGCTATGGCGGTGAAATATGGCGTCGGTCTGCATTTGCATATGGCTGCGGGGCCAGAGGACAATACAGAGACGATGGCCCGATATGGCCTGACCGCCACGCAAGCCCTGTGGCGCGACGGCTTCTTTGCGGGCCGCGTGCATGCCGCCCATTGCCTGAACCTGTCAGACGCCGATATCGCGATCTTTGCTGCAGCACCGGCCGCCTCGGTCGCCTATTGCGCCACGGCAGGGTTGCGGTCCGGCAGGCCGGGGGCTTGCCCGGCGGTCGCGCTGCGGGCGGCGGGGGTTACAGTGGCCTTGGGCACCGACAATGTGGCTGCCAACAACAGCTATGACATGATTGCCGAGATGAGGATGGCCGGTCTGGTTGCCTCGCACCGCGAAGGGATGGCGCAGCCGATCTCCAGCGCTGATCTTCTGCGCATGGCGACGATTGACGGCGCTCGCGCCCTTGGGTTGGATCACCAGATTGGCTCGCTGGAGCCGGGCAAGGCGGCGGACATCATCGCTGTCGACATGCGCGGTGCGGGGTATTCGGAAACGCCGGACTATGAAACGCTGATGGTCTATTCCGGTTCTGGCCGGGATGTCGCCCATGTCTGGGTCAGTGGTGAGCATCTGGTGGCGGACCGCCGGTTGCAGCGACGCCCCTATGCCGACATCCGATCGGACTATTCAGCGACCTACCGGGCGTTCTGGGCGCGGGTCGAACGCAACAAGAAGGTGACCTGACGTGACAGCCTCCAAGAACCGCCTTATCCTTGATACCGACGGCGGCGTTGACGACGCGCAGGCCCTGCTGATGCTGCTGGCCAATGGACGCGCCCCCGATGCCATCACCACCGTGTTCGGCAATGTGGGTCTTGAGGCCGCGACGCGAAACATTCTGACGGTGCTGGCAGTGGCCGGGGCCGATGTACCCGTCCACACCGGCGCCGGTCGCCCCCTGACCCAAGCGGTGATTGACGCCAAGCACGTGCATGGCGAAGACGGTCTTGGCGGCGCCCCCCGCCCCGCCACCATCGCCCCGGTCGCGGGCAATGACGCGGTGGGCTTCCTGATCGAGACCTTCCGCAATGCCAGCCATGCCGGCCACAAGGTCGACATCCTTATGATCGGGCCCTTGACCAACCTTGCCCTCGCTCTGCGGCTGCATCCCACCATCATCAACGGTATCGGTCGCCTGACCATCATGGGCGGCACAGTCTATGGCCGTGGCAACTCCACCCCGGCAGCCGAGTTCAATATCTATGCCGACCCCGAAGCCGCCTCGATCGTCTTTGGCGCCGACATCGACATCGTCGTGGCCCCGTGGGAGCCCTGCGTCACCCATTTCATGACGCAAGACCAGGTCGAGGCGCTGCTTGCGGCCACGCCTGACAGCCCGCAGAAGGCCTTCTCGGAAGCGCTCGTGCGGCATGCGCTGGAAACCGTCGCGGGCTATGGCGGCGGCTATGTCTTCCGCTTCGTCGATCCGCTGGCCGCCGGGGCCGTGATCGACCCGACGATCATCGCCAAATCGATCCGTGCCTCGGTTGATGTGGCCCTTGCCCCCGGCATCACCCGGGGCATGACGGTTGTTGACCCGTCGGGGCGCCTTGGCACGCCCAGGGTCACGCTGATCGAAGAGGTCAAGGTCGAACGTCTGATTGCCTTTTACGCCGCCTCCATTGCCTTTGCCCAACCAAGAAACTGAAACATCCCCCAACAGGAGACATCCCATGATATCCAAACCCCTGTCGCGCCGGTCAACGCTTGGCCTCTTGTCCGCTGCCCTGATGACCCCCTTCGCGGCGATACCTGCCCTCGCCGATGGTTGGACAGCCGACAACCCGCTGAAAGTGGCGCTCGTGCTGCACGGCAACCTTGGCGACAAAAGCTTCTTTGACAGCGCCGCCGCTGGCATGGCGCAGGCCGAGAAGGAACTGCCGGTCAAGGTCAAGATCATCGAAGCCGGCTATGACAAGACCAAATGGCAGCCGGCTTTGGCCGATGCCGCGGATGGAGGCTATGACGTCGTGATCGCGGGCACCTTCGACATGACGCCCTACATCACCGCACTTGCCACCGAATACCCGGACGTCAAGTTCATCGACTTCGACGACTCGCCCGATTTCACCGGCGGGGCTTTCCCGAACGTTCTGGCCGTGATGTACGGCACCTCGACGGCTGGTTACCTCGCGGGTTACGCGGCCGCCAAGCTGTCGAAAACCGGCGTTCTGGCCGAGGTTGTCGGCATGGACTTCCCCACGGTCACTGACTTCAAAGTGGGCTTTGATCAGGGCGCCATGGCGGCAAACCCGAATATCAAGATCCTCAGCACCGTGGCAGGCACCTTCTCTGACCCGGCGAAGGGCAAGGAAATCGCACTAGCCCAATTTGCCCAAGGCGCTGACGTGATCTTCCCGATCGCAGGCTCCACCGGCATCGGCGCGCTGCAGGCCGCCAAAGAGAACGGCAAGCTGGCTGTCGGCGTTGACAGCGACCAGGCGACAATCTTCGCCGCCTCTGACCCGGCGCAGGCCGATGTGATCTTCACCTCGGTCGAAAAGAAGGTCGGCCAGTCGCTGTTCCTTGCCCTGAAGGGCACTATCGACGGCACCCAGAAGTATGGCGTGCGGGAACTGCTGGGCCTGAAGGATGGTGCGGTCGGCATCTCAAAGAACGCGTATTACGAAAAGCTGGTGCCGGCTGACATCCGCGCCGAGGTTGACGCGCTGGAAGCCAAGATCGTCTCGGGTGAACTGGTGCCCGATACCGCCATGAAGTGAACCTTCCGGCGCCGCCCTCACCGGCGGCGCCCCCCTTTGGGAGCGAACCATGGCGCTGTTGCACGCGATCAACATCAGCAAGACTTATCCCGGTGGCGTCGTAGCCAATTCCGGTGTGAACCTGACGGTCGAGGCCGGGCAGGTGCATGCCGTTGTAGGCGAAAATGGCGCGGGCAAATCGACGCTGATGAAGATCCTTTTCGGGATCGAGCGTCCTGATGGCGGCACGCTGATGCTGGACGGCAAACCCGTCAGTTTCGCCACCCCGCGTGAGGCAATTGACGCCGGGATCGGCATGGTCTTCCAACATTTCTCGCTGGTCCCATCCTTTTCGGTCTACGAAAACGTCGTGCTGGGGTCAGAGCCTAAGGCTGGCATCAAGTTCGACCGCGCCCGCGCCATCGCCGAGGTGCGCGCCCTGTCGGAACGCTTCCGCCTGCATGTCGACCCTTTGCCTCCGGTCGGCCAGCTTCCGGTCGGCCAGCAGCAGCGCGTGGAAATCCTGAAGGCGCTGTACCGCGATGCGCGCATCCTGATCCTTGATGAGCCGACCGCCGTTCTGGCCCCGCAAGAGGTCGAGGAACTGTTCTTGGCCGTCCGCGAACTGGTGGCCCAAGGCCGCACAGTCATCTTCATCGCGCACAAGCTGCCGGAAGTTCTTGAAATCTCGGACCGCATCACCGTGATGCGTGGCGGAAAGTCGGTGGGCGAGGTCGACCGCGCCGATGCCACCGAACACAGTCTGGCCACCATGATGGTCGGGCGCGAGGTCGCCTTGCAAGTCGACCGCGCGGTGACGACGGGCGCGCTGGCCTGCGAAATCACCTCGCTGTCGGTCAAGGACGAGCGGGATCATGCCGTACTGCAAGACCTGACCCTGCGCGTTCATGCGGGCGAGATCATCGGCCTTGTCGGCGTTGAAGGCAACGGACAGGCCGCCCTCTTGGATGCGATTTCGGGCGCTTTGCCCATCGCGTCAGGCACAGTGGCGCTGAACGGTGCCAGCCTTGGCTCGCTCAGCGTCTTCCAGCGGCGGGCGGCGGGCGTTGCCAATATCCCGCAAGACCGCATTTCCGAGGGCCTCGCCGGTGGCGCAAGCGTGGCCGAAAACCTTGTGGCGACCAAGTTGGGCGACAAACGCTACGTTCAAGGCGGGTTGCTGAATCTCAAGGCCATCAGAGCCAATGCGACGGCCTTGATCGAGCGCTACTCGATCCGCACCGGCGGGCCGGGGCAAGCCGTGGGCACGCTGTCGGGCGGCAACATGCAGAAGGTGGTGGTCGCCCGGGAACTGGCCGAACAGCCCAAGCTGTTGCTGGTCAGCCAGCCGACAAGGGGCGTCGACCTTGGGGCCACGCAGTTCATCTGGCGCAGCCTGACGGATGCGCGCGATGCCGGGGCGGCGGTGCTGCTTAGTTCCGCTGATCTGTCCGAGTTGCTGGCGCTGTCTGACCGGCTGGTCGTGTTCTATCGCGGCCGCGTGGTGGCGGCCTTCGTGAACGGGGCGGGGCTGACAGCGGAAACGCTGGGCAGCTATATGCTAGGACTGGCCGCGCAGACGGCCGAGGAAATGAAAGTGGCCCTGCGATGACTGCAAGTCTTGCCAAACAGTCGCGAAGGGCCCTGTTCCGGGCCGAAGCACAGCGCGCCTTCGTGGCGATTGTGGTGGCCTTGCTGGTGACGACCTTGGTGGTCTTCCTCACTTCGAAAACCCCGATGGAGGCGTTGTGGACGCTGTTGACCGCCCCGGCCTCCAAACGGCGCACCATCGGGCTGTGGTTTGATGATGTGGCCAAGCTGACAGTGACCGGGCTGGCGTTTTCATTGGTGTTTCAGGCACGGCAGTTTGCGATGGGCGTGCAGGGGCAGGTCTATGTCGGCGCGCTTGCCTCGGCCTATGTGGCGTTGTCACCTATTGGGCCGACCTTTGCGGCCATCCCGGTGGGGATCACCTGTGCCATGCTGGCCGGGGCGGTGTGGGGTTTCATTCCCGGCATCGCCAAAGCCAAACTTGGGGCCAATGAAATCGTCTCCTCGCTGATGCTGAACTATATCGCCATTGAGCTTTGCAACTTCCTTGTCCGCGTGCAGTTGCGGGAAAAGCCCGGCGTCCTGACCTCGCTGAAATTCCCCGATTCAGCGATCTTCCCGCCGCTGATCAAGGGCACGCGGATTGATCTGGGGCTGATCCTTGCGGTGGCGGCG
>CANBRQ010000063.1 GCA_947371955.1 Paracoccaceae bacterium
CCGCCTGCATGGTCGAGATATGGCCCTGCGTCGCAAACCGCGCGTAAGCCCCTTCAATCCCCACCGAACCAAAACCCGAAGGCAAAGCCGCCCCCGCCGCAACCTCCTGCCCGCAGAGATAGTCAAAGCTCCCAGCCGCCTCGTCATAGCCAAAGGACAGCCCGTAATAGTCCTTCACCCCCGCGCCCGGCACCCGCTCTCCGGCCATGTTGTACGCCACCCATTGTGCCGGAATGCCCGACCGCGTCTGCATCGTGTAGCGCTGCACCGGCCCCGCAAAGCGCCGGCTGGCCATGATCTCCACCTTCGGGTCGTCCAGAACCGTCGTCGTCATCTCTTTCATCCTCATCGCTTGTGTCAAATCCAACCCGTCCAGCTCGCCCTTGGCGCGCAAAGCCCGGGGGGACAGGCCAAACTCGGCCCGAAACGCGCGAGCAAAGGCCTCCGGCCCGGCATAGCCCGCCTCCAGCGCCAGCATCAGAACGCTCTCGCGCCCTGAAACCAGCGCCTCCGCCGCCCGGGTCAACCGCCGCCGCCACAGATAGCGCATCACCGGCTGGCCAAGGGCATGGGTGAAAGCCCGGCACAAATGGAACTCGCTGACCCCAACCGCGCCCGCGATCTCGCGCAGCGACACCGGATTTTGCAGGTTCCCCTCAATGAACCACAAGGCCTTGTCCACCACCGCCATCCTCGTCTCCTGTCCCGCCCTCAGACTGGCAGAGCCAACACCCGCTGTCCTGACCGCAGTTGATCTTACCCCATGGCGTCCCTGCGACAAACCGCGTCGATTTTGGTCTGTTGCGCTGCTGCAGATCGGTTTAAACAGCCCCAGAGCTTGCCGGGCCTCTTTGGGCCCCCCATTGGAGATTTGCGCGATGAAGGTCCTTGTGCCTGTCAAACGTGTGATCGACTACAACGTGAAGGTTCGCGTCAAGGCGGACGGGTCCGGTGTCGATCTGGCGAATGTGAAGATGTCGATGAACCCCTTTGACGAGATCGCCGTCGAAGAGGCTATCCGCCTGAAAGAAAAGAAGATTGCGACCGAAGTCATCGTCGTTTCCATCGGCGTCAAGCAGTCCCAGGAAACCCTGCGCACCGCTTTGGCGATGGGTGCCGACCGCGCCATCCTGATCGAGGCGACCGACAACGTCCAAACCGACATCGAACCGCTCGCCGTCGCCAAACTGCTGGCCGCCGTAGTGGCTGCCGAAGGCCCGGGTCTGGTCCTGTGTGGCAAGCAAGCCATTGATAATGATATGAATGCCACCGGCCAGATGCTCTCGGCCCTGCTCGGCTGGGCGCAAGGCACGTTCATTTCCGAACTGGCGATTGCCGATGGCACAGCCACCGTCACCCGCGAAGTCGATGGCGGGTTGCAAACCCTCGCCGTCACCCTTCCGGCGGTGCTGACCGTCGACCTCCGCTTGAACGAGCCGCGGTACGCTTCCCTGCCCAACATCCTGAAAGCCAAGGCAAAACCACTGGCTCTCAAGACACCGGCAGACTACGGCGTCGACGTCGCGCCGCGCCTGACCGTGCTGAAAACCGTCGAGCCCGCAGGCCGCAAGGCCGGCGTCAAGGTCGGCTCGGTCGCCGAACTGATCACCAAACTCAAAGACGAAGCGGGGGTCCTGTAATGGCCGTTCTTCTGATTGCCGACGTGAACGAGGGCCACCTCGCCACCGACCAGGTTGCCAAGGCCCTCGCCGCCGTGACCGCCCTTGGTGACGTCCATGTCCTGATCGCAGGCACCGGTGGCGACGCAGCCGCCGCCGAAGCCGCCACCCTTCAAGGTGTGGCGAAAGTCCTCTTCGCCGAGGATCATGCCTATTGCCACGCCATGGCCGAAGCCACCGCCGCACTGGTGGTAGCGCTGGCCCCGGCCTACACCCATATCTGTGGTGCCGCCACCGCCGCCAACAAGAACATCCTGCCCCGCGTGGCCGCGCTTCTTGACGTGATGGTCCTCTCCGACGTCACCGCCGTGATCGACGCTGACACCTTCGAGCGCCCGATCTACGCCGGCAACGCCGTGCAAACCGTCCGCTCCTCGGATGCCAAGAAGGTCTTGTCGATCCGCACCGCCGGCTTCACTGCCGTAGGCTCGGCCAGTGCCGCCGCCGTCGAGAAAATCGGCGGCCCGGGTGCCTCAGCCCTCTCCGCCTGGGTCGAAGACCGCGTCGCCACCTCTGACCGCCCCGAACTGACCTCCGCCGGCATCGTCGTCTCCGGCGGCCGCGGCGTGGGCTCCAAGGAATCCTTCGACCTGATCGAAAAGCTGGCCGACAAGCTGAACGGCGCCGTCGGCGCCTCCCGCGCCGCCGTCGACTCGGGCTACGCCCCGAACGACTGGCAGGTCGGCCAGACCGGCAAGGTCGTCGCCCCCAAGCTCTACATCGCGGTGGGGATTTCCGGCGCAATTCAACACCTTGCCGGCATGAAGGACTCCAAGGTCATCGTCGCCATCAACAAGGACGAAGAGGCCCCGATCTTCCAGGTCGCCGACTACGGCCTCGTCTCCGACCTTTTCACCGCCGTCCCGGAACTGATCGAGAAACTGTAGGATGGGCGATCCGCCCATGCTCCCGGAAGGGCGGCCCCGAAAGGGCCGCCCTTTTCGTTTGCCCCTTCCCATGACATAAGCCGCCAAACCGAAGGAGAGCCCCATGACCTTCCGCGCCCGTCACCTGCTTGGGATCGAGCATCTAAACCCGCAGGAAATCACCGAAGTCCTTGATCTGGCGGATCGTTATGTCGACCTGAACCGCCGCACGGTGAAAAGCTCCGACGTGCTGGCCGGCATGACGCAGATCAACATGTTCTTTGAAAACTCCACCCGCACCCAGGCCAGCTTCGAACTGGCAGGCAAACGCCTCGGCGCGGATGTGATGAACATGTCGGTCGCCCAATCCTCGGTGAAGAAGGGCGAGACCCTCATCGACACTGCCCTGACCCTGAACGCCATGCGCCCTGATCTGCTGGTGGTCCGCCACCCCTCCTCGGGCGCGGTCAACCTCCTCGCCTCCAAGGTCAACTGCGCCGTCCTGAACGCAGGCGACGGGCGGCACGAACACCCGACCCAAGCCCTGCTCGATGCCCTGACGATCCGCCGTGCCAAGGGCCGCATCCAGCGCCTGACCGTGGCGATCTGCGGTGACATCGCCCATTCCCGTGTCGCCCGCAGCAATCTGATTTTGCTAGGCAAAATGGAAAACCGCCTGCGCCTGATCGCCCCGCCGACCCTGATGCCTCCGGGAGTGCAGGACTTCGGCTGCGAGCTTTATGACGACATGAAAAAGGGCCTCGAAGGCGTTGACGTGGTGATGATGCTGCGCCTTCAGAAGGAACGGATGGACGGCGGCTTCATCCCCTCCGAGCGCGAATACTACCACCGCTACGGTCTGGACGCCGAAAAGCTGTCTTACGCCAAACCCGACGCCATCGTGATGCACCCCGGCCCGATGAACCGCGGGGTCGAGATCGACGGCGAGATCGCCGACGACATCAACCGCTCGGTCATTCAAGAACAGGTCGAGATGGGCGTCGCCGTCCGCATGGCCTGCATGGACCTTCTGGCGCGGAATTTGCGGGCCGAACGGGGCCGGGCAGCCGTTGGGGTGATGGTGTGAAAAAGCCGATGTCCGACGCCAGGATCGGCGGCATGGTCGCAACGGTGGCGTTGGTGGTGATTTTCGTGGTTACCGGGCTGTTTGTGTGGTGGGGGAGTTGAGGGGATGAATTCTCTTGAGCAACTGCATCAGGAATACGGGACGGCTTACTTTGCGCTTCAACATAATTTGGACCCGCACCGTCCTTTGCCAACTCTCTCGAATAGCTATCTGATCTTCCCGTTTGGTGTGGGCGGAACACATTTCGCGGCTTCGATACTGGCCGGCAAGAACCTGCTGACCTTCTACTTGCTCCTTCAAGGCGAGCACCGCGACCGGATGTTCTGCCACCTCTACGCCCATAAAGCAGAAATCGACGCCTGCTTGCACGGCTCGCCCGTGTGGACCGTCAGCAGCAACTCTAACCGTGCCCGGATTACTGTTGAGTTGAATGTGAACGATTTCGACGATCACGGCGACTGGCAACGACAGCACAACTGGATTTACCAACAATTCACGCGCTTTGAAGAAGCCTTCTGCCAGCGACTGCACGATCTGAAAGGCACCCCATGACCCTCCACCTCACCAAGGCCCGCCTGATCGACCCTGAGGCGGGGACCGACTCCGTAGGCTCCGTGACCGTGCAGGACGGGGTGATCGTGGGGCGGAATGGCGCGGCGCCCAAGGGGGCGGAAGTCCTTGATTGTGCGGGCCTGTGTCTCGCCCCCGGCATCGTCGATTGGGGCGTCAAGATTGGCGAACCCGGCGAGCGGCACAAGGAGTCGTTCCGCTCGGCTGGCCTTGCGGCGGCGGCGGGCGGGGTGACGACGATCATCGCGCGGCCCGATACCCAGCCCGCGATTGATACGCCCGAAACGCTGGAGTTTGTCACGCGCCGGGCGGCGGAATCGGTAGTGCGGATCCGGCATATGGCGGCGTTGACCAAGCACCGAGACGGCGATGAGATGACCGAGATCGGTTTCCTCCTCGACGCCGGAGCGGTGGCGTTTACCGATGTGTTCAAGGTTTCCACCAACACCAAGGCCTTGGCGCGGGCCTTCACCTATGCCCGCAGTCTGGGCGCTTTGGTGGTGGGCCATCCGCAGGAGCCGGGGTTGTCGGCTGGCGCTGCGGCGACGAACTCGAAGTTTGCTTCCCTGCGCGGTCTGCCCGGCGTACATCCGATGGCGGAGCGGCTGGGGCTGGACCGTGACCTTGGGCTGGTGGAGATGACCGGGGTCCGCTATCATGCCGACCAGATCACCACGGCGGGGGCTTTGCCCTCGGTGATCCGGGCGAAGGAGCGCGGCCTGGACGTGACGGCGGGGGTGTCGATCCATCATCTGACGTTGAATGATTTCGACGTGGGCGACTACCGGACCTTCTTCAAGTTGACCCCTCCCTTGCGGTCGGAAGATGACCGCTTGGCCATGGTGCAGGCGGTGGCGGAGGGCATCATCGACGTGGTCGCCAGCTTCCACACCCCGGCGGATGAGGAATCCAAGCGGCTGCCGTTTGAAGAGGCGGCCTCGGGGGCGGTTGGGTTGCAAACCCTGCTGCCGGCCGCGCTGCGGCTGGTGCATTCGGGAGATATGGATCTGCCGACGCTTTGGCGCGCCTTGTCGTTGAACCCGGCGAAACGGCTGGGCCTCCCGCCGGGGCGGCTGACCGAGGGCGCTCCGGCGGACCTCGTGCTGTTCGATCCCAATGCGCCTTTCGTGCTCGACCGGGCCAAGCTTCTGTCCAAGTCGAAGAACACGCCCTTTGACCTGATGCGGATGGAGGGTAAAGTGCTGCGAACCTGGGTGGCGGGCATTCAGGTGCATGGGGTCTAGACGATGCCGATGATGGAGACTTCCCCCGCGCTGCTGGCTTTGGTGGCGGCGCTGGCATACCTGCTTGGCTCGGTCCCCTTCGGGATTGTCATCACGCGGGCCTTGGGGTTGGGCGATCTGCGCAAGATCGGGTCGGGCAACATCGGGGCCACGAATGTGCTGCGGACCGGGAACAAGGGCGCGGCACTGGCGACTTTGCTGCTGGACGCGGCCAAGGGCGGCATCGCCGTGGCCTTGGCCCGGCTGGTTGCGGGCGAGGACGCGGCGCAGGTGGCGGCTTTGGCCAGCTTTCTGGGCCATCTGTTCCCGATCTGGCTGGGCTTCAGGGGCGGCAAGGGGGTGGCGACTTTCCTCGGCACGATGCTGGTGCTGGACTGGCACGTGGGCTTGGCCGCTTGTGCCACTTGGGCGCTGACGGCGGCGGTGACGCGGATATCCTCGCTGTCGGCTTTGGTGGCGGCGGCGTTGTCTTCGCTTTGGCTGCTGGTCTTCCGGGACGGGCAGCTTTTGATCCTGACCGTCCTGCTGACCGTTCTGATCTATTGGAAACACTGGCCCAATCTGGAGCGGATCAAGGCGGGAACCGAGCCGAAAATCGGGCAGAAGAAGGCGTGAAATCTTGGGATTGCACGCGTGAAATGTGGTATAAACCGCTGTTTTATATAGACTTTCCGAATTTCGTTAGGAGTTTCTTAACTCCGGACCTGTCCCATGCCTGACCCCTTTCGAACGGCCCTTGACGCCATTCCCGAAGGCCACTCCACCGGGCTGTTCAATGGGATGCGTTACCGGGTGGACAAGACTGTCCATACCGGCGGCCGTAGCCTCAAGCTGTTTGCCAAGGATCTGGCGGGGACGGATTTCGTCAGTCTCAACCTCTATCACCTCGCCACGGGTGACGTGCTGAAGCCTTGCGAGATGGCAGAGGCCAAAGTGCGGGCCTTCGTTCTGGGCTATAATCCCGACAGGACAGGCTGACGCCCGCTTTGGAACCCGCTAGGCTGGCCCGGCATATCCGGAGGATTCCATGCCGATCAAGACCCGCCAACTTGCCCATGTCTGCGTCTTTTCCCACGACCTTGCTGCGGCGGAGGCGTTCTATGTCGGCGCCTTGGGCCTGACCAAAGTGTTCGACTTCACCAAGAAGGGCGCCTGGGTCGGGCTGTATCTGTCCTGCGGCGAGCGGACCTTTGTCGAGGTCTTCCTGCATGACGAGGCCCCCTTCAGCAAGACCGGCCCGGTCAATCACCTGTGCCTTGAGGTCGAAGACCTGCCCACAGCGGTGGCAGAACTCCGCGCCATGGGCGTCGAGGTGACCGAGCCGAAATATGGCTGCGATGATACCTGGCAGGCGTGGCTGAAAGACCCCTCGGGATCGCCGGTGGAACTGTTCATGTATACTGAGAAAAGCGCGCAATTCGTCGGTGGCAATCGTGAGATCGACTGGTAAGCGCGCCGGGTTGGGGGTGCCGGCATGAAAGCCGGCACCAAGCCAAAGTTGACGACCTGACAGAAAGGACCAACATGCGATTTCTCTCTTTGGCCGCTTGCCTCGCGGCTCTTGCGCTGCCCTGCCACGCAGAGCCGCCAAGGCCGGAGGATCAGGTCACTCTTGACGGCATCTATGCCGCGGCCAAGGCGGACTGCGCCACCTTTGACAATGGCGTCTTCAGCCCGGGCGACACCCCCGCGGCCGAGGCGGACCTGACCGGCGATGGCAAGCCGGAGCAGATCGTGACTTTCGCGGGCTTCCAGTGTTCCACCCTTGCCGGCTATTACTTCAGCACCGGCGGTTCACCGATTGTGGTGCTGGCGGATGGCAAGCGGTGGGTCTGGAACGCGCTTGAGTATCAGGTCGTCACGGTGCCGGATTCGCCACCCGTTTTGCTGATGATGGTCCATGGCGGCGAGTGCGGCGGCACGGGCGGCGATCCCTGCTTTGACGCGGTCGTGTGGAACGGCGAGACGTTTCTGGGCATCAGGCCCGAACAGGACCAGTAAAGCAGCCCTTTACAGGCTGGACGCGGCGTAGATCGGGTCCAGCTTGCCGCCCCATGCGCCATGGTACAGGTCAAGCCAACGGTCGGCCTGGGTCTTGCCGGTGTCGAGCGTCCGTACCAGCGGAGCCAACAGACGCTGTTCGTCGAGGCCCCGGGCGGCAAGACCGGCGTGCGACAGGCCCACAGCGGCGCGGGCGAGGTCCATGAGCTTGACACCATTTGCCTCGCCCTGCAGGGCCGAGACGGCTGCGGCAACACGCAGACCCTCGCGGGTTTCAGTGTCAAAGCCCTTCACGAGGTCCCATGCGGCGTCCAAGGCGGTCTGGTCGTACATCAGGCCGATCCAGAAGGCGGGCAGCGCGTTGATATGGGCTTGGTCGCCACAATCCGCCCCGCGCATCTCGATGTATTTCTTGACGCGGGCCTCGGGGAACACGGTCGTCATGTGGTCGGCCCAGTCAGACAGGGTAGGCTTTTCACCGGGCAAGGCGGGAAGCTGACCCTTCAGGAAGTCGCGGAACGATTGGCCCAGGGCGTTGATATACTTGCCGTCGCGGTAGACGAAGTACATCGGCACGTCCAGAACCCAGTCGACATATTTCTGAAAGCCAAAATCGCCGTCGAAGGCGAAGGGCAGCATCCCGGTGCGGGAATTGTCGAGGCCACGCCAGATGCGGGACCGCCACGACTTGTGGCCATTCAGCTTGCCGTCAAAGAAGGGCGATGAGGCGAAGAGCGCTGTCGCCACCGGCTGCAAGGCCAAAGCCACGCGCAGCTTCTTCACCATGTCAGCTTCGGAGGAATAGTCGAGGTTCACCTGCACGGTACAGGTCCGGTACATCATCTGCGTGCCATGGGTGCCCACGCGGCCCATGTAGTCGGTCATCAGGCGGTAGCGGCCTTTCGGCATGACGGGCATTTCGGCCCCGCTCCATTCCGGAGCCGCTCCGATGCCCATGAAGCCAATCTCCAAAGGGTCGGCGATCGAACGGACCTCATCCAGATGGTTCTGCAACTCGGCCGCCGTCTCGTGCAGGTTCGAAACCATGCCGCCCGACAGTTCGAACTGACCGCCCGGCTCCAGCGAGATGTTCGCGCCATGGCGGGTCATGCCGATGATGTTGTCGGCCTCACGCACCGGGGTCCAGCCGTAGCGCGCTTCCAGCCCGGCGAAAATGGCCGAGATGGAGCGGTCGCCAGCATAGGGCAAGGGGGCGTGGGTGTCTTTCAGGAAGCCGAACTTTTCATGTTCGGTCCCGATGCGCCAATCGGCCTTGGGTTTGTTGCCAGAGGCCAGAAGCTCGGCCAATTGGTCGAAGTGTTCGATGGTCCCGCCACCGGATTGAGGAATCGACATAGGGCAGGACCTTTCGCGTCAGGCAAAATCAGAGAGCCAACAGGTGTCGCGGTCGGAGGGGCAAGTCAAGGGTCAGGGGGCCAGGATCGGTGATGCATCAAGAAAGGTCATGGAATGGGGTTTCCCGGTCGGACCAGTCTGGAACCGCTTTGTTTCCGCCATATGACACGGGTTTCAGCGGCCAGAGAGAGGTTGCTTTCCGTTGGGGGCGAAGGTTGCAAGGCGGCGACAAGCGCACCCGTATCCATGCCGGGCAGGTTCGCGAAGGCGTCAAACAGCCGCTCCGCTCCGCTGGCATCGACGGGGATCAGAAGGGCCTGACCATCAGCCTGCTTCAGCCGCCACATCCTTTTGCCGCGCAGGACCAGCATGCGGATCTCGACCAGTTCATCCAGTGACAGGAAGCCGCCGATCTCGGGCGCAAGGTAGCCGACCTGCGCTTCGTCCAGTTCGACCAGACCGGGGGCAGAGACGTTTTGCGTGAACTGGGCCTTGCGCAAGGCGTTGACGGCAAGGATCGTGCCGACAACGGCCACCAGAACGCCCAGCGGCACCAGCACATAGCCGCCCAAAAGGACCAGCCACAGGCCAGCCACAACCACGACGCCGGCCCCCAGCGCCTCGCGGTAGCGGTGCAGCAGGGCCAGCACTTCCGGACGGATCGACCAGCGCGGCTCAGGCATGGGCAACCTCCGGTTCGGGCAGCAGCAGAAGCGTCCATTGGCCGACGTGTTGAAACCCTACCGCACGATAGGCCGAGGCGGCGGCTTCGGAGGCGGCGAAGAGGGTGGCTTGGGTCACGCCAGCATCCCGCGCCTGCGCCAGATGAAGCGCCAGCGCCCGACGGGCGAGGCCCTGCCCGCGCAACTCGGGCGGGGTGAAGACGCCGCCGATCTGCACCATATCCGGCAGGCGGGCGTTGAAGCCAGTCATCGACAGCGGGCGGTCGCCGTCGATCAGGCACATGTGGGTCGCGGCTTTCATGTAGCGGTCGTAGCGGGACTCGACCTCTGACGGGATCTTGTCAGCGGGGGCGTTCATCGTCTCGGCGACATAGGCGGCCAGCCAACACTTGATCTCGGCCTCAGGCGCTTGGGCCAGGGGTACAAGCTCACCAGGTCCGGGTTGTGGGACCAGATCGGCGAGGGTCAGCAGGAAATGCGGCTCGTCGCGGTCAAGCATGGGGGCTGAGGTCAGGCGCAGCGCCGCCTGCAGGGGCCGCACCCAGTCTTGCGCACCGATCAGGCCCGTCAGGCTATGTCCGCGCAAAACCGCCGCAGCAGCGGTGAAATCACCCGAGGGGAGCAGCGGCATCACCATACCCGCCGCGCTGAGCGCCAGAACATCGGTCAGGGCGCCGTTTTGCCTTGTCATCCACAGGGTCAGCCGGTGGGGATGGTCGCCCGCTATGCCATGCTGGCGCAGGTTGCTGAGCGGGAACATCGCCAGATGGGTGCGGGCGGCAAGAAAGCTGTCGACCTCGGGCAGGTCTTGGGCCTCAGCGAGGATCACAGCCAGTCCCCCAGCGTGGTCTGCCAGATCGTCAGCGCCGCCACCGCCGCTGTATCGGCGCGCAGGATCCGTGGGCCAAGGCTGATCGGCGTCACGAAAGGCAAGGCGCGCAGTTTGCCGCGCTCTTCTTCGGAAAAGCCGCCCTCTGGCCCGATCAGGATCGCCCAAGGTCCCGGAGCGGCTTGCAGCAGGGCGGCGCGGCCTTGCAGGCCCTCATCCGCCCAGAGGATGCGGCGCGTGGGGTTCCACTTGGCCAGTAGCTTGTCCAGCGGGATCAGGTCCTCGACCGGGGGGACATAGGTGGCCTCGCATTGCTCGGCTGCCTCGATGGCATGGGCGCGCAGCTTGTCTTCGCGCAGGCGTTCGTTGGTATAGCGGGTTTGCACCGGCAGGATGCGGGCGGCGCCCATCTCGACCGCCTTCTCCACGATGAAATCGGTGCGGGCTTTCTTGATGGGGGCGAAGACCAGCCAGAGGTCGGGCGGCGGCACCAAGGGCGCGGATTGCGCGGTGCAGCGCAGGATACCGTTGCGCTTGGCCGCATGTTCCACGGCAGCCAGCCACTCGCCATCACGGCCGTTGAACAGCTTGACCAAGGCGCCTAGGCCAAGGCGCATCACGTTGAAAAGGTAATTCGCCTGTGCCTCATCCAAGGCCACGGGTTGCCCCGTAGCCAATGCCTGATCTACATAGAGCCTGATCTTTGCCTCTGTCATGAGCGTGAACCTATGTCCGAGACGTCCCAATTGCCAGAGGGGCAAACCGTTGCCGATGCGCCCAAGGGCAATTGGGTGGACCTTTATGCGCCCGTGGGCAGCCGCCCCTATCTGCGGCTGTCGCGGGCCGACCGGCCCATTGGGACATGGCTTTTGCTGATCCCCTGCTTCTGGGGCATCGCCTTGGCGGCTTTGCAGACAGGGTTCCGGACGTGGGATATCTGGCTGGCTTTGTCCTGTGGCATCGGGGCCTTCCTGATGCGGGGCGCGGGCTGCACCTGGAACGACATCAGCGACAGGGACTTTGACGCGGCGGTGGCGCGGACACGGAGCAGGCCGCTGCCCTCGGGTGCGGTCAGCGTGAAGGCAGCACTGGTCTGGATGGTGGTGCAGGCGCTGCTGGCGGCGGGGATTCTGTTCACTTACAACTGGCTGACGGTGGGGTTGGGTGTCGCCTCGCTGGCCTTGGTGGCGATTTATCCCTTTGCCAAGCGGTTCACCTGGTGGCCGCAGGTGTTTCTGGGGCTGGCCTTCAATTGGGGGGCTATCCTCGCCTTTGCGGCGCATCAGGGCGCGGTGGGCTGGTCCTCGGTGGCGCTTTATGCGGCGGGGATCGCCTGGACGCTGTATTACGACACGATCTATGCCCATCAGGACAAGGAAGATGACGCGCTGATCGGCGTGAAGTCGACGGCGCGGCTGTTTGGCAAGAACAGCCGGGCGTGGCTGTGGGGGTTCATAGTGGCCACGGTGCTGCTAATGACGCTGGCGGTTGTGCTGGCGCTGCAGGGCAGGCCCAACCTTGCGGCGCTGGGGCTTAGCCTGCTGGGCATCTGGGCCTTCGGCTGGCACATGACGATGCAGATGTTGCGGTTGCAGATCGACGATCCGGCCTCGTGCCTGCGCGCCTTCCGGGTCAACCGGGACGCGGGCCTGCTGGTTGCGCTGTTTCTTGCCGTGGCGGCGGCTGTTTGATTGAAGCACCTGCCCCAAGCGTCTAAGCATCGCGCGCTGAGATAGGAGTACCGTTTGGTCGATCTGCCTGCCCCTGATGAGCCTCCGGTTCCGACCAGGCCGCCGCTGCCGGCTTGGCTTGTGGCCATGGTGTCCTTTATTGGGGCGGGCGCGCTGGCGCTGGCCTCGGGCTGGGGTCTGGCGCAACTGGTGGAGATCAGGACGGCAGAGGTCATCAAGACCATGATGCTGACATCGGGATATGATTGGGCGCATGTTCAGACGGATGGCTTGATCGTGGCGCTTTCGGGCACCGCGCCGACCGAGGCGCAGCGCTTTGCCGCCGTGAATGTGGCAAGTTCCGTGGTGGACCCGTCGCGCCTGCGCGATGACTTCGAGGTCGCGCCCGCCACGGTCGTCGCCCCGCCGCGCTTTTCGGTCGAGATGTTGCGCAATGACGATGGGGTGCAACTGATCGGCCTGCTCCCCGAGGGGCCGGACCGTACGACGCTGACCGATGCCGCCGTGGCGCTGAAAGCACCGGCGGCACCGATGGATATGCTGGAAACTGCCGGCTATCAGGCGCCCGTGGGCTGGGAAGATGCGCTGACCTTCGGGGTGACGGCGCTGAAGTTGCTGCCACGGTCGAAGATCTCGGTTGCCTCTGATGGGGTGACGATCATTGCCATTGCGGGTTCGGACAAGGAAAAGCGCCAGTTCGAGGCGGCTTTGAACGATGCGGCACCCAAGGCGCTGAAGCTGTCCATCAGCATTTCGGCCCCGCGTCCAGTGCTGACGCCCTTCACCTTCCGCTTTGTGATCGACGCGAAAGGGGCGCGGTTTGATGCCTGCTCGGCCGATACCGAACAGGCACGGACGGCCATTCTGGCGGCCGCGAAATCAGCCGGGGCCAAGGGCGACCTGACCTGCACCATCGGCATGGGCGTGCCCAGCCCGCATTGGGCCGAGGCCACGATTGCCGCCATCGCAGCGCTGAAGGATCTCGGCGCAGGCACGGTTACCTTCTCGGATGCCGACATCACCTTGCTGGCCGATGACAGCGTGACTCAGGCAACCTTCGACCGCGCGGTGGGTGAATTGCGGGCGGCCTTGCCGGATGTGTTCTCACTGGATGCCAAGATGCCGGAGAAGGCGCAGGTCGCGGCCGGGCCGGTGGAGTTTACTGCCTCCTTGGATGCCAAGACCCACCGGGCCGAACTGCGCGGGCGGCTGGGCGATGACCGGATGCAGGCGGCGGTGGCGAGCTTTGCCAAGGCGCGGTTTGGCGTGAAGGGTGTTTATGTGGCCACGCTTTTGGACCCGACCTTGCCCGACGGCTGGACAGAACGGGTGCTGGCGGGGTTGCAAGCGCTGGGAACGCTGGACAGCGGCACGGTGCTGGTGCGGCCGAATACGGTAGAGGTTTCGGGGATATCCGGCCTCAAGACTGCATCTGATACGATTTCCCGCGTGCTGTCGGAACGGCTGGGTCAGGGCAAGACCTTCAAGGTTGATGTCAGCTATGACAAGGCCTTGGACCCGATGGCGGGCCTGCCCACCGCACAGGAATGTCTGGAACGGGTGCAGGCGGTGCAAACCTCGCAGAAGCTGACCTTTGATCCGGGCTCTGCCGAACTGGATGCGGCTTCGGGTACTGTGCTGGACAAACTGGCGGTGGCTTTGAAGAACTGCGGCGCCATAAAGCTGGAAATCGGCGGGCATACCGATGCGCAGGGCTCCAGCCAGGGCAATTTGGCGTTGAGCCAGGCGCGGGCCGAGGCGGTGATGGTGGCCTTGCAGGGCCGTCAGATTGACGTGTCCGGCATGCGCGCTGTCGGCTATGGCGAAGGTGTGCCAATTGCCGACAACGGCAGCGAAACGGGACGCGAGGCGAACCGGCGGATTGTCTTCACGCTGAACGACCAGCCGATCGGCGCTGTACCGGGGCAGGGCCTTGCCGGGTTGCTGCCGCCGCTTAACAAGGATGTCGGCGCGACGCAGACGCCCGCGCCACAATCTGGGCAGACGCTGACCTATGCGCCCAGCCCGGAACTGTCGGCCGACGGAACCCCGCTCGCGCCCGAGAAACCGACGATCCGGCCCCAGGGACGATCCGTGCACTGAACCCGCCACTTGAAGCTCCTTCTGAACGCCCATACAGGCTGACGCCATGAACCGCTTGCAACTGACCATCGCCACCGCCGTGATCCTGCTTCTGGCCTTTGCCCTGGGCTGGTTCGCCTATTGGCTGTTGCACCGATTCACCCGCGTGGCCGGCGGCGACATGGCCGAGGTTGACCGGCTGGCGCAAGCCCTGCACGAGGCGGAAGAGACCCGCGATCAGGCGATCCTGTATCTGGAACAGCGCGAGGCGGAACTGATGGGCCAGATCGCCCAATCCGAGGCCGAGTTGCGCGCCACGATGGAAGGCCTTCGCGACGCAAGGACCGAGACCGAAGAGATGCGCAATTATATCGAGCGGATGCACGCCAAGAGTTGACGCGGCTGGCCACCGGCGGAAGCGGGGGTTTCACACCCCCGCACCCCCGTGGGATATTTGGGCCAGAATGAAAGGGGCGAACGTCAGTCGTGCTCGCCCAGTTTGGGCGCAGAGCGGCTGAGGGCAAGGTCGGCGCCCGAGAAGGTCATCGGGCTGCGCACGCCAGGGATGCCGTCGGGGGCGATCTGCAGTTGGCGGGCGATGACTTGCGGATCGGCGAAGACTTCATCGAGGGAATTGATCGGGCCCGCCGGGACGCCTTGCAACTCGCAGGCGGAAAGGAGGTCGGCCTTGTGGAAGCGTTTGGTGGCTTCCGTCAGGCGGCGGGTCATCTCTATGCGGTTGGCGATGCGTTGGGCGTTGGTGGCGTAGTCCGGCGCCTCGGCCATGTCAGGCAGACCGAGGAGCGTGCAGAGGCGGCGGTATTGCGCATCGTTGCCGGTGGCGAGGATGATCCAGCCATCAGCGCAGTCAAACACCGCATAGGGGGCGAGGTTGGGGTGGGCATTGCCCATCTTGCCCGGGGCGGTGCCGGTTGCCAGATAGTTCATCGCCTGATTGGCCATGATCGAGGTCGCCACATCCAGCAGAGCCATGTCGATGTGCTGGCCCTGCCCGGTGCGGCCGCGCTGCACCAAAGCGGCGAGGATCGCCGTGGCGGAATAGACGCCGGTGAAGATATCCGTCACTGCGACGCCGACCTTTTGCGGCTGGCCATCGGGTTCGCCAGTGACGGACATCAGCCCGGCCATGCCTTGGATGATGAAGTCATAACCGGCGCGGTGGGCATAAGGGCCTGTCTGGCCGAAGCCGGTGATCGAGCAGTAGATGAGCCTTGGGTTGACCGCTTTCAGGCTTTCGTAATCCAGCCCGTATTTCGCCAGCCCGCCGACCTTGAAATTCTCGATCAGCACATCGGCGTCAGCCACAAGCTTGCGAACCATCTCCTGCCCCTCCGCCGTGCGGAAGTCGCAGGTCACCGACCGTTTGCCCCGGTTGGTCGCGTAGAAATAGGCGGCGGAGGTATCCTCGCCTTGGGCGATGAAGGGAGGGCCCCAGCGGCGGGTGTCATCGCCCTCTGGCGCTTCGACCTTGACGACATCGGCCCCCAGATCGGCAAGGGTCTGGCCAGCCCAGGGGCCAGCCAGAATCCGCGCCAGCTCAACCACCTTCACTCCGGCAAGGGGCGTCATTTACTTGGCAAGCTCGGCGTCGATGATCTTCTTCATGTCCTCGTAGGACATGTTGGAATACTTCTGGCCGTTGATGATGAAGGACGGCGTGCCGCCGAAGCTGTCGTTCGGGAAGTCGGTGGCGATGTTGGACTGGTAATGCGCCACCAGCGCCTCGGCCATCGGCTGGTCGTGCAGGCAGGTGTCGACAGTGGCATCGTCCATTCCAGCGGTACGGGCGATCTTCTTCAACTCCACCACCGCGCCGGCCACATCGGCGGCGGCGGCCCAATCACGCTGCTTGTCATAAAGCATGTCGGTGATTCCGAAGTAGCGCATCTCGCCGCCGCAGCGGGCGACCATTGCGCCCAGCAGGCCCATCTGGTCGAAGTAGACCTCGTGGTAGGTGATGTTCACCTTGCCGGTGTCGATGTAATCGGCCTTCAGCTTGGGGAAGATCTCGGCATGGAAGTGTTCGCAGTGCGGGCAGGTGAAGGACAGGTATTCCACCATCTTCACCTTGGCATCCGCGCTGCCAAGGGTGAAGTCTGCGATCACCGGCGGGGTCGCTGCCGGAGCTGCGGTGGCGGCAGGTGCGGAGGCGCTGTCAGCCCAAAGGGGCGCCGTGACGCCGGTTGCGGCCAAGGCGGCGAAGCTGGATGTCAGGGTCAGCAGGCTGCGGCGGGTCAGGGTCATTTCTTGAGGCCTTCCGTGGATGTGCGACGCGTTAAAATGTTCTGCCCCAGCTGTTCAAGAGCATGGCGCAGGGTTTCATCGTGAATGGGTTCGGCAAGGGTGGCGGCCTTGGCGGTCAAGGCCGGATCGGGGGTCTTGGACTTGGCAGGGCCGGAAAAGGGCGTCTGCCCTTCGGCAAAGCCTGTGGTGGCGGTCTGGGTCAGGCTGATGCGGGTGATGGCGGCGTAGCCATAGGCGGCATTCACCCGGTCAACCAGTTTGGGCAGGTCCATCTGGATCATCGGCGCATGGGCGGAGGACACCAGAAGGGTCAGCGTGGCGCCAAACCCCTCGCGCCCATAGCTGACCTTGACCGGTCTGGTGAGGGCGGCGGTCTCGGCTCCGGCGATGTCATCCCAGTGGGTCAGAAGACGGGCGATGGCAAAGCCCCGGCTTTCACCCGCCGCCTTGATGCGCTGGGTCAGCAGTTGCGCAGCCGGTTCAAACCCGCGCATCCGGCGGGTTGGGGTGGCGTCAGGCTCTGACTTGGGCTTACGGGCCATCTGGTCCTGCTTTACTTCTGCACTAATGTAAGCGGTGGTGCGGGGTGGCTGCCAGCATATTGCGATGGGGCGGGGGATAAAGATTGCGTGACGATACGGCAAGCGATGGGGAGACCGCCGAAACCCTGCTGACGTGGTACGACGCCCACGGCCGCGATCTGCCGTGGCGGGTGCGACCCGAGGCACGGGCTGCCGGCGTTGCGGCTGATCCCTACCGCGTCTGGCTTTCAGAGGTGATGTTGCAGCAGACCACCGTGGCGGCGGTGAAGGCCTATTACACGCGCTTCACCTCGCTTTGGCCCGATGTGCGCGCCTTGGCCGCTTCCGAGGATGGGGCGGTGATGGCCGAATGGGCGGGGCTTGGCTACTACGCAAGGGCGCGGAACCTGCTCGCCTGCGCCAGGGCCGTGGTGGACCGGCACGACGGGGTGTTCCCCGCTGATCTTAGCGCCCTGCGTGCCCTTCCAGGGATCGGCCCCTATACGGCAGGTGCTGTTGCCGCGATTGCCTATGACCTGCCAGAAGTCGTTGTCGACGGGAACGTCGAGCGTGTCATGTCCCGCGTCTTCGCCATTGAAGAGCCGCTGCCGGATGCCAAGCCGCTTCTGGTGGCCGCCGCAACCCGCATGACCCCTAAGCTGCGCGCAGGAGATTATGCGCAAGCGGTGATGGATCTGGGCGCCACGATCTGCACGCCGCGCTCTCCGGCCTGCGGCATCTGCCCTTGGGTGAACGGCTGTCAGGCCCGCGCCAAGGGCATCGCCGCCGACCTGCCGAGGAAACGTGCCAAGGCAGAGAAGCCGACCCGGCTGGGCACGGTCTGGGTCGCCCTGCGTTCCGACGGCGCGATTCTGTTGGAGCGGCGCGAGGGGCGGGGCTTGCTGGGCGGTACGCTGGGATTTCCGGGCACGGGTTGGGACGGCTCGCAGGCCCCAGCCCCAGTGCAGGCGGATTGGCTGCATATGGGCACCGTGCGCCACACCTTCACGCATTTCCATCTGGACCTGACCGTCCTGCACGCCGCTTTGCCGCATGACACCGCCCCCCAGCGCGGGGAATTCCACGGTGCCAACGCATTTTCGCCGCAAGATCTGCCTACCCTGATGCGCAAAGCCCATGACGCCGCCCTGCGGCATCAGGGAAGTTGAGCCTGCCCGCGCAGGCAGTAGACTAAACTAAACTGAGGTTGCCATGGCCCTGATCCCGCCCGCCCAAGTCGCCAGAGTGCAAAGCGCTTTGCCGTTCTGGCTGTCTTTGGGCACGATCCCGATGGCTGCGATCGGCGTGGCGCAGGGCGGTTGGACCGTGTTTCTGATGCCGCTGTACACATGGGGGCTTTACGCCTTCCTTGACGCTATCCTTGGCCACAATGCGGATGACAACGATCCCGAGACACCCCAGGACGACCTGATCTGGTATCGCCTGATCACGCTGATCTGGTTCCCGGTGCAATTCCTGATCCTTGTGGGCATGCTTTGGTATGTGCCGCAGGCGGGCAATCTGAACTGGGCGGAAAAGCTGGCCTTGTTCGCCGGGCAAGGCATCATGTCGGGTACGATCGGGATCGTCTATGCCCACGAACTGCTGCACCAATCCGACCGGCTGGAGCGTTGGCTGGGCGATCTGCTGCTGGCCTCGGTCCTCTATTCCCACTTCCGGTCTGAACACCTGCGCGTCCACCATCTGTATGTCGGCACCCCCCGAGACTCCGTCACCGCCCGCTATGGCGAGGGCTTTCACCGCTATTTCTTCCGCGTCCTGCGGGAATGCCCGGTGTCCGCCTGGAAGGCCGAGGCCGCCATGCTGGCCCGCAAATCCCAAAGCCCCTTCACGCCGCAGAACCCCTTCTTCCGCTATGCGATCCTGCAAGGCCTGATGCTGCTGATGGCGCTGTGGCTTGGCGGCTGGCAGGGTCTTTTCTTGTTCTGCTGGCAGGCTTTCGTCGCCGTCTGGCAACTGGAACTGACCAATTATGTCGAGCACTACGGCCTGACCCGCCGCCATCTGGGCGAGGGCAAATACGAACACGTCCTGCCGCGCCATTCGTGGAATGCCGATCACAAAGCCTCGAACTGGCTGCTGATCAACCTGCAGCGCCATTCCGATCATCACTACAAGCCCGACCGCCGCTTCCCGCTGCTGCAAAACCATGCCGAACAGGACGCCCCGCAACTGCCCTATGGCTATCCGGTGATGGCAGCCTTGGCGCTGGTCCCGAAACTGTGGCGCCGCGTGATGAACCCGCGCGTCAAGGCATGGCGCAGGCAGTTCTATCCGGATATCGAAGACTGGCTGCCCTACAACAAGGGCAAGAATCCCATGCCCAAAGGCGCCCCGTGATATGAGCCAGCTGCTGTCGTCCACCCAGATCCGCGACCTGACGTTGCGGAACCGTCTTGTCGTGTCGCCCATGTGCCAATACTCGGCCGTGCATGGTGTGGCGAACGACTGGCACTTCGCCCATCTGTCGCGCTTCGCCTTGGGCGGCTTTGGCACCGTGATGGTGGAAGCCACCGGAGTAGCCCCCGACGGCCGCATCACTTACGGCTGCCTTGGTCTGTGGGACGACGCGCAGATCGCCCCTCTGGCCCAGATCGCGCGCTTCCTGAAAAGCCAAGGCGCTGCCGCCGCCATCCAGATCGGCCATGCCGGGCGCAAGGCCTCTACCCCCTTGTGGTGGCGCGGGGCGTTCAATGAGACCGAGGCGGAAAAGCCGCTGGTTGGCTTTGAAAGCTGGCAACCGGTTGGGCCTTCACCCATCGCCCACATGGACCACCCAGATTTCCAGACCCCGCGAGAGTTGACGCTGGCCGAGGTGCAGGCGCTGCCATCCAAATTCGCCGAGGCGCTGAGCCGCGCCGACCGCGCTGGCTTTGACATCGTCGAGATTCACGGCGCGCATGGCTATCTGATCAGCCAGTTCCTGTCACCCGTGTCGAACCATCGCACCGATGCCTATGGCGGCAGCCGCCTCAACCGCATGCGTCTGCTTTTGGAGATCATCGAGGCCAGCCGTGCCGTCTGGCCCGCTGGCAAACCGCTGTTCCTGCGAATCTCGGTGCAGGACGGCCTGCACGGCGGGTGGAACGTGGAAGACAGTCAGGCCTTGGCCGTCGAGGCTACGGCGCGTGGGGTTGATGTCATCGACTGCTCTTCAGGTGGATTTGCCGGGGCCACGATCAGGCCCGCGCCGGGGTATCAGGTGCCTTTGGCCAAGGCTTTGAAGCAGACGGGGGCGCGGACCATGGCCGTGGGCCTGATCACCACGGCAGAACAAGCCGAAGCGGTTCTAACCTCGGGTGCCGCCGATCTGGTGGCCTTGGGGCGGACCGCGCTGGATCAGCCGAACTTCCCGGTGCATGCCGCCCGGGCCCTGGGGGACAGCGCTGATTTCTGGCCCAAGCAATCCGGCTTTGCGGTGCGCCTGCGCGATGCGGCGCTGGCCAAGGCCGCGCTGGGCTAGGGTCGCGGATCTGAGGCCGAATCGGGGTTAGGTCGTTGCAGGTTGCCGAATTCATAGCGCCCTCATCAGGGTCAGCACAAAGACGATAGCCTCATGCCAGAACGGGCGGATGATACTCGCCCCATCGGCACCAGTCCCTCACCAAACCCGATTTGCGATATTTTCTGCTTCGCAGAAACTCTTGTGCGGAAACCCGCGCAGGCGTAAAGAGGCCGCCTTGCCGCCCTTGCGGCCGGATATGGAGATTGACTGGACCCCGCCGGGTCTGAACACTTCACCAGCGCCCGCCCTGTTTTTCAGGTGACGCACAAAAGGCACCCAACCATGTCAACAGCGCAGGGCCTGTCGGGCCCAGTGTCGTCTCAAGTCCAAGTGGCACGGGACGAAACAGAAGAAGACATTTCGAAATTCCAGAACGACCTTGACGACGACCTGCCCAGCCCGTCCCATGGCCCTCATCAGCCCCTGCCCGCCCTTATTCTAGGCGCAGTCGGGGTCGTCTATGGCGATATCGGCACCAGCCCGATCTACGCCTTCCGCGAGGCGATCAGGCCTGTCGCAGGCACAACCGTCGCCCAAGCCGATGTGCTGGGCCTGTTGTCCCTGCTGATCTGGACGCTGATGCTGATCGTGACATTCAAATACGTCCTGATCCTCTTGCGCGCCGACAACCGGGGCGAGGGCGGGGTTCTGTCCCTGTATACCCTCGCGCGGCTCGCCATCGGCAAACGCTCGCTGCCCGTCCTGGCGCTTGGCATTGCAGGCGCGGCGTTGTTTGTCGGCGATGCGGTGATCACTCCTGCAATTTCGG
>CANBRQ010000064.1 GCA_947371955.1 Paracoccaceae bacterium
GCTTTCTGCGAAGGTCGCACCCTCGGGGCGCACATCGGCGTCGTGGAAGCAGTAGAAGGGCGCGCCGAGGATGTCGAACATCTCGAACGCGGCATCGGCCTTCAGTTTGGCCAGCGCCATCGTCTCGCCGAACCACGGACGCAGCAGGGTCTGACCGCCGAAGGGGTCGTGGCCCTGATAGGCGAAGGAGTGCCAGTAGGCCACGGCGAAGCGGAGATGGTCCTCCATCCGCTTACCCATGACCAGTTCATCAGGGTTGTAGTGGCGGAAGGCGAATTCGTTGGTGGAGTCTGGGCCTTCGTATTTGATCGCAGGGATGTTCTTGAAGAAATCGGTCATGGTGGCCTCAGTGGCTGAGTTTCTGGATGGCGGCAGCGGCCGCCTTGTAGCGGGCGTGACCGGCGTCAAAGGCGGCGGTCAGGCGGCTGTCGGGGTCGATGGTGCGGGCGATAGGCGGCATCGTGGCAATCTCGGCCCCGGCCCCGGTCGCGGCCATCAGCCCAAGGCGCGCAGCGCCCAAGGCGCCGCCAAAGTCACCGGCGGTAGGGACTTGCACGGGGCAATCAAGGGCGGTGGCGATGGCTTTCAGCCAATAGTCGGATTTGGAACCGCCGCCAACGGCCAGCAGGCTTTCCAGCTTGGTGCCGGTGGCGGCCAAAGCGTCGCGGCTGTCGCGGAAGGCGAAGGTGACGCCTTCAAGGACGGCGCGGGTGCCTGCGGCTCGGTCGGTCTGGTGTTCAAGGCCCAAGAAGGCACCGCGGATCGCAGCGTCGTTCAGGGGCGTGCGCTCGCCGCCGAGATAGGGCAGGAAAAGGGTCTTGGCCGGAGCTTGCAAGGCCCCGAGTTCGCCGGTCAGCGTGGCGGCGGTCTGGCCCACGAGGCTGGCATACCAGTTCAGTGCATCGGTGGCGGCCAAGACGACGCCCATCTGGTGCCAGGTGTTCGGCAAGGCATGGCAGAATGTGTGTACGGCGGTGGCCGGGTCAGGTTGGTATCCGTCATTGGCGGCAAACAAGACACCCGAGGTGCCCAAGGAGACGAAGGCCTGTCCGGCCTTCACCACGCCAACGCCAACGCCAGCCGCCGCATTGTCGCCCGCCCCTCCCGCCACGACCACGCCCGAGGGCAGGCCCCAGCGGCCGGAGAGTTCGCTGCGGACATGGCCGGAAACCTCTGAGCCCTCGACCAGACGCGGCATCTGGGCGCGGGTCAGGCCGGTGGCTTGCAAGAGGTCTTCCGACCAATCGCGAGCGCCGGTGTCGAACCATGCGGTGCCGGCGGCGTCGGACATCTCGCCGACATGCTCTCCGGTCAGCCAGAGGCGCAGGTAGTCTTTCGGCAGCAGGACCTTGGCGACCTTGTCCCAGATCGCGGGTTCGTGCTTCTTCACCCAGACCAGTTTCGGCGCGGTGAAGCCGGGGAAGACGATGTTGCCGGTGATCCTCCGGAACATCGGGTCGCCGTCAAGGTCCGCCGCCTCTTCATGGCTGCGGGTGTCGTTCCATAGGATGCAGGGCCGCAGCACGTCGTCGGCCCTGTCGAGGATGGTCGCCCCGTGCATGTGGCCTGACAGGCCGATGCCCTTGACCGCGCCAAGCCCGAAGGCTGACAGCTTGTCAAACACCGCCTCGGCGGCGGTGATCCAGCTGTCGGGGGCCTGCTCGCTCCACCCGTCATGAGGGCGCTGGACGGTCAGGGGCGCGGTGGCTTCCGCCAGCACCTTCTGCGCGTCGTCGATCAGGATGCCCTTCAGACCCGAAGTGCCAAGGTCGAGTCCGATATACATCACGCAGCCTTTGCCGGTTTCTTGCCGAGGATGATCATCGAGAGGATATCCTCGTCGGTGACTTCGTTGACATTCACGGTGCCGACCAGTTGGCCGTTTTTCATCACTGAGGCGCGGTCACACAGCTTCATGACGTTGTGGATGTCATGCTCGATCAGGAAGATGCCGAGGCCCTGGGTTTTGAGTTCCTGAATGAGCTCGGACACCATTTGGGTTTCATGCGGACCAAGGGCGGCGGTCGGCTCGTCCATGATCAGGATTTTCGCGTTGAAATAGACGGCGCGAGCGATGGCGACGGACTGGCGCTGACCACCCGACAGGGCCGAGACCGGCACGTTGAACTTGCGAAAGTTGGGGTTGAGACGCCCCATGATCTTGCGCGTCTCAGCCTCCATGGCGCTTTCGTCGAGGAAGCCGCGCGACGACACCAGTTCGCGGCCAAGAAACAGGTTCCCGGCGGCGGTCAGATTGTCGGCCAAGGCGAGGGTCTGGTAGATCGTCTCGATGTTCTGCTCGCGGGCGTCGCGGGGATTGTTGATCGTGACCGGCTGGCCGTTGATCAGGGTTTGCCCGCTGTCAGCCTGATAAGCGCCCGACAGGCATTTGATCAGGGTGGATTTGCCCGCACCGTTGTGGCCCAGAAGGCCCACAACTTCGCCCGGATACAGGTCGAT
Organism: Paracoccaceae bacterium; assembly: GCA_947371955.1. GTDB lineage: Bacteria > Pseudomonadota > Alphaproteobacteria > Rhodobacterales > Rhodobacteraceae > Stagnihabitans. The sequence continues at coordinate 2,461 of CANBRQ010000064.1, forward strand.
GGTGACGTGATCGACGGCCTTGATGCCCCCGAAGGCGATCGAGATGTCGCGCATCTCGACCAGAGGTGTTCCCTTGTTCATGGTCAAAACCTCACTTTGTCCGCTTGCGGTAGATGATGTCGAGATAGACGGCGACGATAAGCACAAGGCCCACGACGATGTTCTGCACGGCGGTGTCAAACCCGATCAGAACCATGCCGGTGCGCAAGGATTCGGTGACCAAAGCGCCCAGAACCGCGCCGTAGATGGTGCCGACGCCGCCGGCCAGCGAGGTGCCGCCGATGACGGCTGCGGCGATGACGTACAACTCGTCGGTTTGCCCCAAGGCGTTGGTGGCCGAGGTCAGGCGTGCCGAGGAGATCACGGCGGAGAGGGCAGCCAGCATGCCCATCAGGGCGTAGATCTTGACCGTCATCCACTTGACGTTGATGCCGGACAGTGCCGCAGCCTCGGGGTTGCCACCGATGGCGAAGACATAGCGGCCAAAGCGGGTGCGGGTCATCAGCACCGTCATCAGCATGGCGACGACGACAAGGATCAGAACCGGATAGGCAAAACCCTGTGCGATGAACAGATCCTCGGGGGCCACCGTCAGGTGGTTGTCTTCAATGTACTTTTTGACGATGCCCTTGGGCCAGAAGTAGTTGTCGACCACCAGAACCGAGCCGATGACCAGTGCGCAACCAAAGGCGCCCATGAAGACCTCGGCCCAGACCGGGCGCTGCGGGAAGTCATGCTTGCGGCGGTTGGCGCGGCCGGCGAAGAGGCCGAAGATGATGGCGGCACAGGCGACAAGCCCGATGATCCACGACCCGGTCGAGCCGACCGAGCCATAGGGCCCGCCGCCCAGCAGCGCAAAGTTGGAGTCGACCGGCGAGATTGTGCGGCCAGAGGCCATCAGGAACGCCGCACCGCGCCAGGCCATCAACCCACCGAGGGTGACGATAAAGGAAGGGATGGCGAGGTAAGCGATCAGCACACCATTCAGCGCGCCGATCAGCACGCCAAGGCTGAGGCCAACGGCCACCGTGATGATCCAGATCGCAGGATGGCCAAGGCCCATCAACGGCGGCAGCCATTCAACTTGCAACAGGCCCATGACCATGCCGACAAAGCCAAGGATCGAGCCGACCGACAGGTCGATGTTGCGGGTGACGATCACCAGCACCATGCCCGTGGCCATCACGCCGATGGAGCACATCTGCACTGACAGGTTCCACAGGTTGCGCGGGGTCAAGAAGAAACCCTCGCCTTTGAGGAGCACGCCGTAGAAATGGAACCCGAACCAGATCAGCAGCAGCGCGCCAGCCATGCCCAGAAGGCGGGTGTCGATCTCGGTTGCGGCGGCGAAACGGGCGAAAAGACTCCCTTTCACGTCATTGGACGCGGGGCGGGAATGGGGGGCTGTGGTCATTCTGTCCAACCCTCTGGAATATATGGTGAAAGCGCCGTGGCGCCGGAGGGACCGCTGCGGTCTGCTGCAGGTCCGTGCAAAAAAGAATCGGGCCGGCGAGACGATCTCGCCGGCCCGGAGGTCAGATTATTCGCAACCCTTCACGCCAGCAACAGCGCCTTCGCAGGCCTGTTCCTTGGTGATGTGGCCGCCTTCGATGGCCAGATTCACGGTGTCCTTGGTGATCGCCGTCGGCGTCATCAGGATCGCGTTCATCGGAACCTTCTTCTCGCCATCAGCGAAAATGGTCGCGCCTTCGATCTTGTCCATCGCGGTGCCGTCAGCCAGAGCGCCAGCGATCTTGCCCGCAGCGTCGCCCAGTTGACGCGAGTCCTTCCAGACCGAAACGGTCTGCAAGCCACGGGCCACACGGTTGATCGCGGCGAGGTCGCCGTCTTGGCCGCCCAGCGGAACGGTCAGGCCTTGCGCCGCCAGAGCAGCGGACGCACCGCCAGCCATGCCGTCGTTTTCAGCCAGAACAGCGTCAACCGCGTTGTTGTTCGCGGTCAGGATCTGTTCCATGTTCTTCTGGGCGTTGTCGGGCTTCCAGCCGTCGGTGTAGACTTCGCCGACGATCTTGATGGTGCCGGCCTTCACGGCGTCACCGATCACGGTTTCCATGCCAGCGCGCAGGAAGTTGGCGTTCGGATCGCCCGGGTCACCCTTGATGATGGCGTAATTGCCATCGGGCTTGGCCTTCATGACTTCGGTCGCGATGATCTTGCCAACACCGACGTTGTCAAAGGTCAGATAGAAGGCGCGGCTGTCTTCGATCAGACGGTCGTAACCCAGAACCGGGATGCCTTCGGCAGCAGCTTTGTCAACGGCGGGCAGGATCGCGTCCTTGTCCCAGGCGTTGATGACCAAAGCGTTCACGCCTTGGGCGATCAGCGCGTCGATGTCATTCAGTTGCTTTTCGGACGAGCCTTGGGCGTCAGCCGAAATATAGGTGTCGCCGTTGGCTTCGATCGCGGCCTTCATGGCAGCTTCGTCGATCTTCCAGCGCTCTTCCTGGAACTGAGCCCACGACACGCCGATCTTGTGACCCTTGGCATAAGCGGCGGTCGACAAGCTGGTGGCTGCAAGCAATGCAACCAAAAGTACCTTACGCATTTAAATCCTCCCATGGATGCGGCCAGCGTATGGCCGTCCCTGCAGATTCGCCGGGACTGGCCGGAAATTGCCGCGAATAAATTCAGTTGTCAAAATAAAAGTGATGGGTCAAACTGGAAGAGGTCAGAATACGTGCGCTTTCGGCGCTGCGGTGCAGAAAATATGACAGGAAAGGTGACCGAAAGCCGGGGTCTCGGCAGGCAATCCGTGCCAGAGAGCAGGCTTTCGTTCGGGATGTGAATAAATGCGCAGGGCCTTGCCCGGATCATCCGATGACGACATGCGCGTGGGCTGCGGCCCGATGATTGCGCCGTGGTCCGAACAGATGCGGCCCTTGCGCCAGCAGGTCTTCGACCGGGTCCGCGCCTCGGGTCTGGTGGCGCGGGTGCAACTGGCCAAGGATCTTGGGGTCTCGCCGGCCTCGGTCACCACGATGACCTCGGAACTGATCGAGGCGGGCCTGATCGAAGAGGTCGCCGTCCCGCGTGAGACCGATTCCGGTCGCGGCCGACCGGCCGTGGCCCTCGGCGTGCGGGGGGCCGCGCATTACGTGGTCGGCATGAAGCTGTCGGACCGCGAGCATACCGCCGTGGTGGTCGATCTGGCGGGCAACATGCTGTCGGATGACGTGATCGCGCGGGAACCGGGCGCCTGTTCGCTGTCAGACCTGCTGGATGCGGTGGAGCATCTTCTGGATCAGGTCTGCGCCAAGGCGGGCCTTGCGCGGCACGATCTGTCGGCCGTGGGGATCGGCGTGCCGGGCTTTGTCGACCATGCCGAGGGAATGGTGCATTGGTCCTCGACCCTGACCGAGCGCGCCGTGCCGCTGGCCGCCGCAGCACAGGCCCGGATCGGCTTGCCGGTGACGATCGACAACGATGCCAACATGGTGGCGCTGGCGGAGCTTTGGTTCGGCGCCGGGCGAACGCTGGCCGATTTCGCCGTGGTGACGATCGAGCATGGCGTCGGCATGGGCTTCGTGATGAACCACCGCATCTATCGCGGCGCACAGCGCCTGGGGCTGGAACTCGGCCACACCAAGGTGCAACTCGACGGTGCCCTGTGTCGCTGCGGCCAGCGCGGCTGCCTTGAGGCCTATGTCGCGGACTACGCCCTGGCGCGCGAGGCGGTGACCGCCCTGAACCTCAACCACAACCAGACCCTGTCGATTCCGGTGCTGCTGGAAAGCCTGTACCAGCACGCCAAGGCCGGCAACGCCACCGCCCGCAGCATCTTCCGCCGCGCAGGCCGCTATCTGGCGATGGGGCTTGCCAATGTGGTGAACCTGTTCGATCCGGCACTGATCATCCTGTCGGGTGAGCGCATGAAATACGACTATCTCTACGCCGCCGAAACTCTGGCCGAGATGCAGGATCTGGTGATCAACTCCGGCCGCCCCCGCCCGCCGATCGAGATCCACGCTTGGGGTGATCTCCTCTGGGCCCACGGCGCTGCAGCCCTCGCCCTGTCGGCGGTGACGGAAAAGGCGCTGGCGGTGCAAAGGGACATTGCGGCGCAATAGAGTAAAATGGGCCAACGGCCCATCCTACCTTTGCCCTTTCACATGGGCTCAAATATCCTGCGGGAGGTCTGGAGGGTGCAAAACCCTCCAGTGCCTGCCACAAGCGCCCGCTTGGCCGCGGGTAGGATGGGCGATCCGCCCATCCTTGGGCTTCAGGCCGCAACCACCGTATACCCAGCGGCCGCCATGACCCGGTGCAGCTCTTTGTTGCCCTTGGTCGACCATTCCAGCGGCGGGGCCTTTTTCGGATCCTGCTCGGCTTCCACGACGAACCAGCCCTCATAGCCATAACCGGCCAGCTTCTTCACGATCGCCTCGAAATCCAGCGAGCCATCGCCCGGCACGGTGAAGGCACCCTTCACCACCGCATCAAGGAAGCTTTCCTTCGTGCGGTCCAAGGCGTTGATCACCTCCATCCGCACGTCTTTGGTGTGGACATGGGTGATCCGCGCATGGTGGTTGTCGATGGCGCGCAGCACGTCGCCGCCCGCGAAAGCCAGATGGCCCGCGTCAAACAGGAGCGGTATACCCGCGCCCGAGTGCTTCATGAACAGGTCCAACTCGGCTTCCGTCTCGATCACCGCCGCCATGTGGTGATGATAAGACAGCGGCATGCCCTGCTCGGCGCACCATTCGCCGAAGGTGGTCATGTCGCGGGCATAGACCTTGATCTGGTCCTCATCCAGTTTCGGCTTTGAAGACAAGGGTTTGGAGCGGTCTCCCTGCACCGAGCGCGCCACTTCGCCATAGACGATGCAAGGTGCCTTGGCGGCAATGAACAGGTCCATCTGCGCCCGGATGCGGTCCTTGTTCTCGTCCAGATCGCCCTCCAGCACGGTGCCCGAGAACCAGCCGCCGCAGACCGACATCTTGTGGGCGTCCAGGATCGGCCCCAGTTCGGCGATGTTCATCGGAAAGCGCCGGCCGGTCTCCATCCCCGTATAGCCCGCCAGCGAGGCCTGCCGCAGGCATTCCTCAAGGCTGACGTCGTCGGACAGTTCCACCAGATCGTCGTTCCACCAGCAGATCGGGGAAATCCCCAGTTTGGCTTTCAGCATCGCATCACCTCTTTGGCTTTGCGCTTGGCCTAGCCAATCCGCTGATTCCCGGCAAGTCCCTTGGAATAAAAATTCCAAAATCGGCAGGTTTCGCCACGTCTGTATCACGGTGATTTGAGGGTTGCTCTCGCTTGCCCTGCGACTATGTTCTGCCTCCCTTCCGCAGGAGTTCGCCATGCAAAGCCCCCGTCCCATCGCCCAGATCATTGCCGCCGAGATCGGTGCCGCAGCGGGGCAGGTGCAGGCCGCAGTCGAGTTGCTGGATGCAGGCTCGACCGTGCCCTTCATCGCCCGTTACCGCAAGGAAGTGACCGGGGGGCTGGACGACACGCAACTGCGTATGTTGGCGGAAAGATTGATCTATCTGCGCGAGTTGCAAGCGCGGCGCGAGGCGATTGCGGCCTCGATCACCGAGCAGGGCAAGATGACGGACGCCTTGGCCAAGGCGATTGCCGGGTCGGTCACCAAGGCAGAACTTGAGGACCTTTACCTGCCCTACAAGCCCAAGCGCCGTTCCAAGGCGATGATTGCGCGGGAATTGGGGTTGCAGGCGCTGTTCGATGCCATCGTGGCAGATCATGCGGCGGACCCGGTGGTTCTGGCCAAGGCCTATGTGAAAGAGGGTGTGGCCGATACCAAGGCGGCTTTGGAAGGCGCGCGGGATATTCTGGCCGAGTGGCTTTCTGAGAATGCCGATCTTCTGGGCCGGTTGCGCAGCCATATGAAGCAGGTGGCGCGGTTGGTGTCCAAGGGTGTCGCTGGGAAAGAGGCGGAGGGGGCCAAGTTCTCGGATTACTTTGCGCATTCAGAGCCTTGGACCTCGGCGCCTTCGCATCGCGTGCTGGCCATGCTGCGTGGGCAGAACGAGGGGTTTCTGGCCCTGGAGCTTGAGGTCGACCCGGATGCGCCCAAGGGCGAAACCCCTTGTGAGCGTGCGTGTGGGGCGGCGGCGGGGGCATCGGGGCGGGGTCTGGGGGATGCCTGGCTGCGGGAAGCTGCCGCCTGGGCCTGGCGGATCAAGCTGCGGACCAGCCTGACACTGGACCTGATGGGCGAGATGCGAGAGCGGTCCGAGGCCGAAGCCATCCGGGTTTTTGCACGGAATTTGAAGGACTTGCTGCTGGCCGCGCCGGCGGGGGGCAAGGCCACGATGGGGCTGGATCCGGGCATCCGGACCGGTGTGAAGGTGGCGGTGGTGGATGCGACGGGCAAGGTAGTTGCCACCGATGTGATCTATCCGTTCCAGCCCAAGAACGAGGTGCGGCAATCGCAGGTCACGCTCGCGCGGCTGATTGGGGCGCATGGGGTTCGGTTGATCTCGATCGGCAACGGCACGGGCAGCCGTGAGACGGAAAAGCTGGTGGCCGATATGCTGGCCGTCTTGCCGGGCGAGAAGCCCACCAAGGTGATCGTCAGTGAGGCGGGGGCCTCGGTGTATTCGGCGTCGGAACTGGCGGCGAAGGAGTTTCCGGATCTGGACGTGAGCTTGCGCGGCGCGGTCAGCATTGCGCGGCGCTTGCAGGACCCCCTTGCCGAGTTGGTGAAGATCGAACCCAAGGCGATCGGCGTCGGGCAGTATCAACATGATGTGGATCAGGGCCGCTTGGGGCGTAGCCTTGGTGAGGTGGTGGAAGACGCCGTGAACGCGGTTGGGGTGGAGTTGAATACGGCGTCGGCCCCCTTGTTGGCTGCGGTTTCGGGGCTTTCGGTGGGGCTGGCGCAGGCGATTGTGGCGCACCGCGACGCGAATGGGCCGTTCAAGACACGCAAAGACCTGCTGAAAGTGGCGCGGCTGGGGCCCAAGGCCTATGAGCAGGCGGCGGGGTTCTTGCGCATCAGAGGCGGGGCGGAGCCCTTGGATGCGTCAAGTGTGCACCCGGAAGCCTATGATGTCGCCCGGAAAATTGTCGCGGCCTGTGGGCGGGACATCCGGGCGATCATGGGGGATTCGGCGGCTTTGGGGCGGCTGGACCCTCGGTCCTTTGTCGATGCGAAGTTCGGGTTGCCGACGGTGAAGGACATTCTGGCGGAACTGGAAAAGCCGGGGCGTGACCCCCGGCCTGAATTCAAGACCGCGACTTTTGCCGAAGGTGTCAATGAGATCAGGGACTTGCAGCCCGGTATGCTGCTGGAGGGCACGGTCACCAATGTCGCGGCCTTTGGCGCTTTCGTGGATATCGGCGTGCATCAGGATGGGCTGGTGCATGTCAGCCAGTTGGCAGACAAGTTCGTCAAGGACCCGCATGAGGTGGTGAAGGCGGGCGATGTGGTGCAGGTGCGGGTGGTTGAGGTGGATGTGGCGCGCAAGCGCATCGCCTTGACGATGAAGAAGGATTCCTCGGAAGCGCGCGAGCAGGTGCGCGAACGCGGTGCGCCGCCACCGAAGGGCAAACCGGGGCCGATGCAGGCTGCACCCAAGGCGGCTCCGGCTTCGGGCGGGGCGTTTGCGGATGCTTTGAAAGGCAAGTTCAATAGCCGGTAAGTCCTTGAGAGCGCTGCGTTAACAGGGCGCTTTGCCGCGAATTTGGCGGTCTTGAACGCGTCTTTCTTGCGTCTTCCTTCCGTCTCTACGCGCGCAGAGACGGAAGGCCGTTAACCTTTCACCGCGAATCGCGATCCGTCTGACCGGCAGCGCCAGCTTTGGCCTGTGACCGGCGGCAACCAGTGTTTTGGCGACTGGGCGGGCGTGAGGCGACCTGCGCCTCTCTGTGGTATTTTAGACACTATTCGCTCACGGGTGGGGCGCAGTTCGTGCAGGATGCCGCGCTGTGGGTGGTACACATCAGGAGACTATCATGGCACTTGACCTTACATTGCTGCACAATGTCCTGGCCAATGAACCCGGCCTGCTGGACAACCTTTCGCCCGAACAGCTTGCCGCCGGACTGGCGGCTGCGGATACCTTGTCGGGCCTGTTGATGCAGGTCATCAGCACCAATCATTTGAACGATGACGGGGTGATCAGCGCCGCTGACATGGCGACGATTTCGGCGACCATTCAGGGCGACGCCACTTTGCTTGCGACGTTTACCCAAGCCCATGGCGACGACGGCTGGGAGGATGAGTCCGGCTATCACCTGTTGCAGGACGATGGCGGCAGCCTGACCTTCCAGGACCAGAACCTGGTCGACAGCGTGATCGATTCAATCTTCCATTTTGGCTTCGAGATCGTCGATGGCCATTTCCTGAACGAGGATGGTGATCAGAATCAGGATGTCGGCGTAGTGGCCGGCTGGCTCAACTACTTCCTGAACGGGGTGAACATCGTTTACGGCAGCGATGGCGAGGATTACTTGTCGAGCGGGCGCTACAGCCATGAACTGGCGGATGCGGCGAATGAGTTGTGGTATGCCGGTCTGGGCAATGATCAGGTCTGGGCCGATGAGGGCAATGACACGGTCTGGGCCGGTTCGGGCGATGACAATGTCGGCGGCGGTTATGGCAACGATCTGGTCTATGGCGAGGATGGCAATGACGACCTCGACGGCGATCAGGGCCATGACAAGATCTATGGCGGGGCCGGCGATGACGGGATCGGCGGCGGCTCGGGCCGGGATTCACTTTATGGCGGCGATGGCAATGACGGGCTTTGGGGCGACGCGGGCAATGACAGCCTGAACGGCGGGGCAGGGGATGATCAGCTGTCCGGCGGCATGGGCACGGATACCGTGGTGGGCGGCACCGGCGATGACGAACTGGCGGGCGAGGGCGGCAATGACGTGGTGAACGGCTGCGCCGGCAATGACGACATCGATGGCAACAGCGGCAATGATGTGCTTTCAGGCGGTGCCGGCAATGACTCGCTGTGTGGCGGCGAGGGGGCGGACACCTTGCAGGGCAATGCCGGGGGCGACAGTTTCGATCTATGGGAAGATGTGCAGGCGCGCGATGTGCTGGTCTTTGCGGCGGGCGATGCGGGCAAGACCCGCGCCACGATCGACCATGTCGAGGGTTTTGAATCGGGCGTTGACAAGATTGATCTGCATGCCTTTGCGGGCATGACCTTCGAGGACATGGACTTCGCCGATGGATCAAACCCGTCCTGCTTCTTTGACGGGCGATATCTGCGGATCGACGGCAATGGCGACGGGCGCTGCGACATGATTGTCGAGTTCAAGTATCAGGACCAACTGACGGTGGATGACTTCATCCTGGCCTGAGGAATGGGCTGCGGGCGGCTGCAGGGCCGCCCGCGCATAGGTCAGTTGCCTTGGCCGCCGACCGTCAGGCCGCCAATCAGCAAGGTCGGCTGGCCGACGCCGACCGGCACCCATTGCCCGGCCTTGCCGCAGTTGCCGATGCCGGGGTCGAGTTTCATGTCGTTGCCGATGGCGCGGATGTGTTTCAGCGCGGTTGCACCGTCGCCGATCAGGGTGGCGCCTTTGACGGCGTTGCCGATGACACCGTTCTTCACCCGGTAGGCCTCGGTGCAGGAAAACACGAACTTGCCGTTGGTGATGTCGACCTGTCCACCGCCGAAGCCTACGGCGTAGATGCCGTCCTTCAGGCTGGCCACGATGCTGTCGGGGCTGTCATTGCCCGCCAGCATGTAGGTGTTGGTCATGCGCGGCATCGGGATATGGGCGAAGCTTTCGCGACGGCCGTTGCCGGTGGCGGCCACACCCATCAGGCGGGCGTTCTGGCGGTCTTGCATATAGCCGACCAGCACACCGTCCTCGATCAGGACGTTTTTCTGCGAGGGGGTGCCCTCGTCATCAACCGAGATGGAGCCGCGGCGGTTGGGGATCGTGCCGTCGTCCAGCACGGTGACGCCCTTGGCCGCGATCTGGGTGCCCATCAGGCCCGCGAAGGCCGAGGTTTGCTTGCGGTTGAAGTCACCCTCCAGCCCGTGGCCGATGGCTTCGTGGAGCAGGATGCCGGGCCAGCCTGGGCCCAAGACCACGTCCATCATGCCAGCGGGGGCGGGTTCGGCGTGCAGGTTGACGAGGGCGATGCGCAGCGCCTCGCGGAGTTGGGCTTGCCAGACGGCGGGTTCCAGCAGGGCTGCGAGGCCGTGGCGGCCGCCGCCGCCGGTGCCGCCTTGTTCGCGCTTGCCGTTTTCTTCGACCACGACGGACACGTTCAAGCGGGCCATCGGGCGGATGTCGGACAGGCGCAGGCCTTCGGGGCGCAGGATTTCCACCTCTTGCAGGCCTGCGGCGATGGTGGCCGAGACCTGGATGACGCGGGGGTCAAGCGCGCGGGCGTAGGCGTCGATCTCTTTCAGGATGTCGATCTTGGCAGCGAAGAGAGCGTCGGCCATCGGATCGGCATCGGTGTAGAGCTTGACGTTGGTGCCCTTGGGCGGCGGGGCCATGGTGCCGCCACCGTCGCCTACGGCGAGGCGGGTCGTTTCGGAGGCGCGTTTCATAGCACTTTCGCTGATCTCGGTGGCATGGGCATAGCCTGCCACTTCACCGCGCACGGCGCGCAGACCGAAGCCTTCGGAGGCATCGTAGCTGGCCGTCTTGATGCGGCGGTCGTCCAGAACGATGGCCTCGGACCGGCGGCGTTCCAGAAAAAGCTCACCGTCGTCGGCACCGGCGGTGGCATCGCGGAGAATTTGCAGCGCCGCCGCTTCGTCGAGATGCGTCTCGAACGGGCGGAACGGGGCGTCTTGTGTGCTGGGGGGCATGTGGGGAGTATCCTCTGTTGCAGGAAACCTAGGCGTTGCCGGGGGCTGCCGCAAGGCAGGGGTGATGACTTCCTTGTGGGACGCAAGCACGACGCAGGGCCTGCGATGGGCCGGTGCAATCCGGCTCAACCTTGGGCAAGCTCAAGCCCCGATGCACAAAATCCGGAGAGGGGGATTGAAACTGCCCCTGACTCACCATCTTCCTCTTCACTTTCTCTTGTCGCGGGGCCGCTAATATGGTTTCAGGTGCCGCATAAACAACGGGATTCTGCCTTGCGTCAGGCATGTCCGAAAAGGCGGCAAAACAGCCGCATATGGAACGGGAATTGAACATGAGTCTTATGACCCCCCTTCGCGGTCTTTCGTCTCTGGCGCCCAAATCGCTGGTGCTGGCCGGTGTCACGAGTGTGATGCTTGCCCATTCGGCCACGGCCGAGGCGTTGCAGCAGATCGGCGTTCCGGTGCCGGACGGCACGGGTTTCCAGCCCGCCTCGACCCCCGTCGCTGTGGAAGCGCAGGGGCTGGAAAACATGGTCATGTGGATCATCGGCGTCATCACGGTGTTCGTCTGCGCGCTGCTGCTGTACGTGATCGTGCGCTTCAATGCCAAGGCGAACCCGACGCCGGCGAAGTTCACCCACAACACCCCGATTGAAGTGGCATGGACGCTGATTCCGATCTTGGTGCTGGTTTTCATCGGGTCGTTCTCGCTGCCCGCGCTGTTTGACCAGATGGAAATTCCGCAAGCTGATCTGACCGTGAAGGTAACCGGCAACCAATGGTTCTGGTCCTATGCCTATCCCGATATCGCGGCGGCCGATGGGTCGCCCGTGGGCTTTGACTCGGTCCTGCTGGAGAAGAAGGATCTGGCAGCGGCGGGCTACAAGGACACCGATTATCTGCTGGCCGTGGACAACGCGCTGGTCGTGCCGGTGAACAAGGTCGTCAAGGTTGAGATGACCGGCGCTGACGTGATCCACGCCTGGGCCGTGCCGGCCTTCGCGGTGATGCACTCGGCCGTGCCGGGGCGTCTGGGCGAGACTTGGTTCAAGGCGACGCAGGAAGGCATCTACTTCGGCCAGTGCACCACGCTGTGCGGTCAGGGCCATGCCTATATGCCGATCGAAGTGAAGGTCGTCAGCCAAGAGGCCTATGACAAGTGGGTCGAACAGGCCAAGGGCGGCAACTACCAACTCGCCTCGAACTGAGGCTGACGGCATTACCAGTGGCAGGGGCCCCCGAGCGGGGGCCTTCGTCTTGAACGTAGACGGGAAAGACATCAGATGACCGACACGCAATCCTTCAGTGACGCGGCCTTGGCCGAAGCGGGTCGGGGTGATGTCATGGCGGCGGAGCCTGGGTTTGGCGATTTTGTCGAACTGTTGAAGCCGCGCGTGATGTCCTTGGTGATCTTCACCGCGTTTGTGGGCATGGTGGTGGCACCGGTTCATCTGCCGCCAATCGCCTCGTTCACCGCGATCTTGTTCATCGCATTGGGCGCGGGCGCTTCGGGCGCTTTGAACATGTGGTGGGATGCCGACATCGACGCCTTGATGCGGCGCACGGCCAAGCGGCCGGTCCCGTCGGGCCGCATCCAGCCCGGTGAGGCTTTGGGGCTGGGGGTGGCGCTGTCGGTCGCCTCGGTCATCATGCTGGGGCTGGCGGCCAATCTGGTGGCGGCGGGGCTGCTGGCCTTCACGATTTTCTTCTATGTCGTTGTCTATTCGATGGGGCTGAAGCGCTTGACGCCGCAGAACATCGTGATCGGCGGCGCGGCCGGAGCCTTCCCGCCGATGGTGGGCTGGGCTGCGATGACGGGGTCCGTCTCGCTGGAGGCCTTCCTGATGTTCGCCGTGATCTTCATGTGGACGCCGCCGCATTTCTGGGCGCTGGCGCTGTTCATGAAGGATGACTATTCCAAAGCCGGCGTGCCGATGCTGACGGTGACGCATGGCCGCAAATCCACCCGTCGGCACATCATGGTCTATACCGTGCTGCTGGCCCCGGTGGCACTGGCGCTGGGCTTCACCTCGATCGGCGGGCCGGTCTATCTGGGCGTGGCGTTCCTGCTGAACGCGGTCTTCATCCTGGGGGCATGGCGCATCCTTCGGCGGGACGAGGTCATGGCCGAGGGCGACAAGTACAAGGTCGAGAAGAAGGTCTTCACTTTCTCGTTGCTTTACCTTTTCGGGATATTCGGGGCACTGCTGGCCGAGGCCACGCTGCACGGCCTTGGATACGGAGCTTTGTGATGACCTTCAAACCCGAGCATGAAATCCACGGCCGCCGCCTGTCGCGCAATGTCGGCGTGGGCGTGGCACTGGCGCTGTTTGTGCTGCTGTCCTTCGCACTGACGGTCGAAAAGGTCACCCACGGCGACCCGATGCATGCGATCGAGGGCAAGGGCGCTGTGAACCCGGACGGCACGCCGATCGTCTCGGACGGTCTGGTCAAGGACGGCAACTGATGGCCTCGCTGACCCCTGAGCGCAAGACGGCGCGCTGGCTGGTGCTGGTGGCCGTGGTCATGGTGGGCCTGTCCTTTGCGGCGGTGCCGTTCTATTCGTGGTTCTGCAAGACGACGGGCTATGCCGGCACCACGTCGGTGTCGAAACACGCGCCGGACAAGCCGCTGGACCAGATGGTGACGGTGCGTTTTGACGCGTCCAAGGACCGCGACATGCCCTGGACCTTCAAGGCTGTGCAAAACTCGATGAAGCTGAAGATCGGCGAGACGGGTCTGGCCTTCTTCGAAGCGACCAACCCGACCGACCACGTGATCGCCGGGCAGGCGAGCTACAATGTGACGCCCGATCAGGCGGGCGGTTACTTCACCAAGATCGCCTGTTTCTGCTTCACCGCGCAGATTTTGCAACCGGGTCAGACGGTGCAGATGCCGGTGACCTTCTACGTCGACCCGAGCATCGTGCAGGACCGCGAAGCCAAATATATCAACGAAATCACCCTGTCCTATACTTTCCATGAAATCCCGCTGGATGTGGCCGAGGCAGCCCTTGCCCCTGACACCTCCAAGCCGATAAACTGAACCAGAAGAAACGAGGGAGCCCAAGCGATGGCAGACCACGCCCACGCCAAGAACCATGACTACCATATTCTGCCGCCATCGATCTGGCCTTTCGCGGGGGCGTTCTTTGCCTTCGTGATGCTGGGCGGCATGGTGCTGTGGATGAACCACGGCGCGTCGACACGCGGTACGCCCTTTGTCGGGCTGATCGGCCTGCTGGGCGTTCTGTACACGATGTACGGCTGGTGGTCTGCGGTGATCCACGAGGCCAACACGGGGGACCATACGCCGGTCGTCCGCATCGGCCTGCGCTATGGCTTCATCATGTTCATCATGTCGGAAGTCATGTTTTTTGCGGCATGGTTCTGGACCTTCTTCAAGCACCGTCTGTATCCGATTGCGCCCACGGTCGATGCCTCGGGCGCTTCGGTCTGGCCGACCTCGCCGGTCACCGATGGGGTTTGGCCGCCGGTCGGGATCGAGATGTTTGATCCGTGGCACCTGCCGATCATCAACACGCTGATCCTTCTGTGCTCGGGTGCAGCGGCGACATGGGCTCACCATGCGCTGGTGCATGAGAACAACAACCGGGCGGCGATGAAGCAGGGTCTGGCATTGGCCGTGATCCTGGGTGTGATGTTCACCTTCTTCCAGGGCTACGAATATGCCCATGCGGGCTTCGGCTTTGCCGGCAACATCTATGGCGCGTCGTTCTTCATGGCGACCGGGTTCCACGGTGCACATGTCATCATCGGCTCGATCTTCCTGCTGATCTGCCTGATCCGCACCTATCAGGGTGACTTCACCCCCGAGGCGCATATCGGCTTTGAAGCGGCGGCCTGGTACTGGCACTTCGTCGACGTGGTCTGGCTGTTCCTGTTTGCCGCCGTCTATGTCTGGGGTGCTGGCTGACGCAGGGTGCAGCGGGGGCTGCCGCCCCACGTACCCCCCGCCCAAAGGGGGGAACGCCCCCTCTTTGGAAACCCTGTGGATATTTGAACAAGAATGAAAGGGGGCGCGGGATATGCGCCCCTTTTGCTTTGGAGGTGGTGGTGGTGATGCGGCGGATGATCGGGCCTTTGCTGTTTGGGGTGATCGGGGTGGCCATTCTGGTCTCGCTGGGCATCTGGCAGTTGGAGCGGCTGAAGTGGAAAGAGGCCAAGCTGGCGGCGATCAATGCCATGCTGGTCGATGCCCCGGTGGCTTTGCCGTCTGGCGTGACCATGGAGGCGGACCGCTATCGCGGGGTGACGGTGAGCGGCACCTATACCGGCGAGGCGGTCTTCAAGCTGGACAGTCTGGCCGATCAGGGGCCGGGCAAGCGGGTGATTGCGGTTTTGGTCACGACGGACGGGCGGCGGGTTCTGGTGGATCGCGGCATCTGGCTGGATGGATCGGCGGCCACGCCTGCGGCGGCGCATGCGGCAACGGTTCAGGGCAATCTGGATTGGCCGCAGGAATCCGACAGCTATACGCCGCCGCCCGATGGCAAGACCGGGTTGTGGTTTGCCCGCGATGTGCCGGCGATGGCCAAGGCGTTGGGTGCGGAACCGACACTTATTGTCGCGCGGATGCCGACCGGTGACGGGATTGTGCCGATGCCTGTCGACACTTCGTCTATTCCCAATGACCATTGGCAATATGCCATGACATGGTTTTCGTTGGCATGCGTCTGGTTGATGATGACAGTCTTTCTGTTGTGGCGTATCAGGCAGCAAAGTTCGAAGGCAACGTGATGCGTTATATCTCGACCCGGGGTACGGCCCCGGCACTGACATTCGGCGAAGCGATGATGACCGGGCTGGCGCGGGACGGCGGGCTTTATGTGCCCGAGGCGGTTCCGCAGTTCAGCAAGGCCCAGTTTGCGGCGCTGGCGGGCAAGCCCTACGAGGAGATTGCCTTTGCGGTGATGAAGCCCTTCATGGGCGACACGTTCAGTGATGACGAATTCCGCGGGTTGATTGCCAAGGCCTATGCGGGCTTTGGCCATCCGGCGCGGGCGCCGTTGAAGCAGATGGCGCCGAACCATTTCCTGCTGGAGTTGTTCCATGGGCCAACCTTGGCCTTCAAGGACTTCGCCATGCAGCTTATCGGGCAGATGATGCAGGCGGCCTTGGCCAAATCGGGCGCGCGGATCACGATTGTGGGCGCGACCAGTGGCGACACCGGCTCGGCGGCGATCGAGGCGTTCCGGGGCTTGGAGAATGTGGATGTGTTCATCCTCTTCCCGCATGGCCGGGTGTCCGATGTGCAGCGGCGGCAGATGACCACTCCGGTGGAAACCAATGTCCATGCGCTGGCGATGGATGGCGACTTTGACGATTGTCAGGCGCGGGTGAAGGACATGTTCAACGACTTTGCCTTCCGCGATGGGGTGCGGTTGGCAGGGGTGAACTCGATCAACTGGGCGCGGGTGCTGGCGCAGGTGGTTTACTTTGTCAGCAGCGCGCTGTCCTTGGGCGCGCCGGAGCGGGCGGTGAGCTTCACGGTGCCGACCGGGAATTTTGGCGACATCTTTGCAGGCTATATCGCAAGGTCGATGGGCCTGCCGATTGCACAACTGGTGATCGCCACCAACCAGAATGACATTCTGGACCGGGCCTTGCGGGGTGGGGATTATGTAACGGATGGGGTGAAGCCGTCGATTTCGCCCTCGATGGACATTCAGGTTTCGTCGAACTTTGAACGCGCCTTGTTTGATGCCTATGGGCGCGATGGGGCGGCAGTGGCTGCGCTGATGGCGGAACTGAAAGCGGGCGGGTTTACCATTTCGCAAGGCGCATTGCAGATGCTGCGGGATACCTTCGCCTCGGGGCGCTGTTCCGAGCAGGAGACGATGGCGACCATCCACCGGACCTTTGGCGAGACGGGCGAACTGCTTTGCCCGCATGGGGCTGTAGGGGTCAAGGTTGCTGAGGAGCATCTGGGGGATGTGCCGATGATCACGCTGGCCACGGCGCATCCGGCCAAGTTTCCGGATGCAGTCGAGATGGCCTCGGGTCTGCGGCCTGCGCTGCCGCTCCGGATGGGCGATTTGTTCCAAAGGCCCGAACGGGTCACGCGGGTGCCCAATGACCTTGGTGCCCTTCAATCATTGGTCCGCGAAAGGATCGCACGTTGACAACCCGTCTGACCACACTCGACAATGGCCTGAGGATCGTGACCGAGCATATGCCCGGGTTGAAATCGGCCTCGGCTGGCGTCTGGGTGATGGCGGGCGGGCGGCATGAGAGGCCCGAGCAGAACGGGATCGCGCACTTTCTGGAGCATATGGCCTTCAAGGGCACCGAGCGCCGGACGGCCCTGCAGATTGCCGAGGAAATCGAGGATGTGGGCGGCTATATCAACGCCTATACCTCACGCGAGATGACGGCCTATTACGCGCGGGTGCTGGAAAGTGACGTGGGGCTGGCGCTGGATGTGATTGGCGACATCGTGCTGAACCCGGCCTTTCATGAAGCCGATATCGAGACCGAACGCCATGTCATCCTGCAGGAGATCGGGCAGGCACTGGATACGCCGGATGATATCGTGTTCGATTGGCTGCAAGAGGTGTCTTACCCCGACCAGCCGTTTGGCCGCACCATTCTGGGGCCGGAGGAGCGGGTCAGCGCCTTCACGGCCAGCGATCTGCGCGGGTTTGTCGGCGAGCGTTATGCGCCGGGCGAGATGATCCTGTCGGCGGCGGGGGCGGTGGATCATGATGCCATCGTGAAGGAAGCGCTGGCGACCTTTGGCGGGTTGAAGGCTCGGCCTGCCTTGGGGTTTGACGTGGCGCGGTTTGCCGGGACGGAGCGGCGCGAGATCAAGGATCTGGAGCAGGTCCATTTCGCCATGGCCTTCGACGGGCCGGGCTACCGTGATGCGGATGTGCATACGGCGCAGGTCTATGCGACGGCGATGGGCGGCGGCATGTCCAGCCGTCTGTTCCAGAAGATCCGGGAGGAGCGGGGCTTGTGCTATTCGATCTTCGCGCAGGCGGGTGCTTATGAGGATGCCGGGCAGATCACGCTGTATGCGGGCACGTCCGAGGACGAGATCGAGGACCTGATGGGTCTGACGATGGATGAGATGAAGCGCGCGGCCGAGGATATGTCGGACGCCGAAGTGGCCCGCGCGCGGGCGCAGATCAAGGCCGGCATGCTGATGGGGCTGGAGAGCGCCTCCTCCCGTGCCGAACGTCTGGCGCGGCTGATGGCGATTTACGGGCGAGTGCCGGATGTCGATGAGGTGGTGGCCAAGATCGACGCAGTGACGACCGCCGATGTGCGCCGCTTTGCCGAGGGGTTGACGACAGCAGGTTCGGCACTGGCGCTGTATGGCCCGGTGGAGGCGGCTCCGGGGCTGGAGGCCATTCGCGACAGGCTGCGCGGCTGATGTTCGGCCTGAAGAAGAAGCCGAAGATAGAAACCGAGCGGATGACGCTGCGTCTGCCGGTTCATGCCGATTACCGCACCTGGGCCGAGTTGCGCGAAGGCTCGGCTGATCATCTGGTGCAATGGGAGCCGGTGCGCTCGCCCGACCATCTGTCGCGGAAGTCTTTCACAAACCGGGTCTATTGGGCGGCGCGGGCCGAGACTCAAGGCACGGCGCTGCCGTTGATGCTGATCCGGCGGCAGGACAATCTGCTGATCGGCGCCATCACGCTGGACAATATAAGGCGCGGTCCGGTGCAGGCGGGGACCCTGGGCTATTGGATCGGCCACCGGCATGCGCGGCAGGGCTACATGCGCGAGGCCATTCAGGCAGTGGTGCATCACGCCTTCCAGATCATGGACCTGAGCCGGATCGAGGCGGCGTGTCTGCCGGAAAATGCACCTTCACGCGGGGTGCTGGAGAAATGCGG
>CANBRQ010000065.1 GCA_947371955.1 Paracoccaceae bacterium
TGGCCCCCGCTCTTACAGCCGGGTCGTCGCAGCCCAGTCCAGATACAACGCCCGCGCGCGCTCGGTCATCGGGCGGTGCGGGTACGGGGTGCCGTCGAACTCCGCCACGGCGGTGATCTTGGCGAAATTGCCCGACAGGAAGATCTCGTCAGCCCGGTGCGCATCCTCGAAGGTCAGCACGGTTTCCACCACCTCCACCCCATCGGCCCGCAGGTTGGCGATGTGGCGGGCGCGGGTGATGCCCGACAGGAAGGTGCCGTTGCCAACCGGGGTGAAGACCACGCCATCCTTGACCAGAAACACATTCGCCGTCGCTGTTTCGGCCAGATTGCCCAAAGCATCGGCGACAAGGGCGTTGCCGAAGCCCTTCGCCTTCGCCTCGGCCAGCATGCGGGCGTTGTTGGGGTAAAGGCAGCCGGCCTTGGCATTGCAGACATTGTCCTCCAGCACCGGGCGGCGAAAGCGAGTGCGGGTCAGCGTTGTGGCAAAGCCCGGGTTCGGCATGGCAACCTCTTCCAGCGCGATGGCGAATCCGGTGGCGCCGGGCTCAGGTGAAACGCCCAGATCAGAGCCATGCAGTGCCCAGTACATCGGCCGGATATAAACCGCCCGCCCCGGCGCGAAACCTTCCAACCCTTCGCGGATGATGGCCACCATATCCTCGGTCGCACAGGTTGGCGTGATCATCAGCGCCTCGGCTGACCGGTTGACGCGCGCGCAATGCTTGTCCAGATCAGGCACCAGCCCATCAAAGCGCCGCGCGCCATCAAACACCGAAGAGCCCTGCCAGATCCCGTGATCCGAGGCCTTCATGACCGCGAGATCCGCATCATGCCAGCGCCCCTCCCAAAACGTCCGCACATCGCCGGCTTTCGTGGTGATCGTCATGCTGTCCCTCCGCGTTTGGCGCAGATAAGCAGGGCAGACGACGAAGGGGAAGCGCTGAAACGGCGACAAGAGCGGAACCCCGCCGTCCTGCTGTCGGAAATCCGCCGAAGCGGCGGGCTCGCCTAAGGGCGCGCAAAAAAAAACGCCCCTGACCGGGGCTGGTCGAGGGGCGAAGCCCGGAGGTGTTCGAGCCCAGCTGCGGGGACAGTCGCGGGCGTCCGGGGAGAGAGGCAAGCAGCCTTCCATAGCCATCTTTGCCGTCGGTTTGATTCAATTCCGTGACGCTGCCCGAATAAACTGGGGACAACTATGGGGTCGACGCAGGATTGCCGCATGATCGTTTCCAATCGCGCGGGAATGCCGAACGCATATACGGAAACGAAATGCGCATGCTACCTGCGTGCCGTCCCACACCCACGTCTTCGTTATGCACCTGAATCCCACGCGTGGCGTTCTGGTAGGGTGGGGTTGTAACCCCACCCTACATGCCACCTCCGCCGACAGCGCCAGTTAATGCCTGCTTAACCCGGCGTACCGGATGTCGGTACAGATGCCAGACGCAAACCCGACAGCGGTCCGACGGCCCTCCGACAGCACCGTCCCGGTCACATTGGCCGGGACCGGATCATCCCAATGATGTCATAGACCTGCTCCAGCACCGGCCGCGCCAGAGCGTCGGCGCGCGCGGCACCCTCGCCCAGAATGCGGTCGATCTCGGCGGGGTCCTTCATCAGGCGGTTCATCTCGGTCGTGATCGGCTCAAGCTTGGCCACTGCGAGGTCGGCCAAAGCCGGCTTGAAGGTGCCGAACTGCGCGCCTGCGAAGTCATGCACCACCTGCGCCACCGTATGCCCCGACAACGCGGCATAGATGTTGACCAGATTCTTCGCCTCGGGCCGGTCCTTCAGACCGTCCACGTGATCGGGCAGCGGGTCCATGTCGCTTTTGGCCTTGCGGATCTTCTTGGCGATCGTGTCGGCATCATCCGTCAGATTGATCCGGCTCTGATCCGACGGATCAGACTTCGACATCTTGGCCGTACCATCGCGCAAGGACATGACCCGGGTCGCCGCGCCTTCGATCACAGGTTCGACAACGGGGAAGAAATCCACCTTATAGTCGTTGTTGAACTTGATCGCGATGTCGCGGCACAGTTCCAGATGCTGCTTCTGGTCTTCGCCCACCGGCACATGGGTGGCCTTGTAGGCCAAAATGTCGGCGGCCATCAGCGAGGGATAAGCGAACAGTCCCAGCGAGACATTCTCGGAGTTCTTGCCCGCCTTGTCCTTGAACTGCGTCATCCGGCTCATCCAGCCCATGCGGGCTATGCAGTTGAAAATCCAACCCAATTCGACATGGGCGGTCACCTGAGACTGGTTGAACAGGATCGAGCGCTTCGGATCAATTCCCGCCGCGATGAAGCCCGCCGCAGCCTCCCGCGTCTGGTGGCGCAGCTTGACCGGGTCCTGCCAGACCGTGATCGCATGCATGTCGACGAGACAGTAAACCGTCTCGATCCCCTCATCCTGCTTTTCCACAAAGCGCTTCAGCGCGCCAAGGTAGTTGCCAAGCGTCAGCCCACCCGAGGGCTGGATGCCCGAGAAAATGCGGGTCGGAAAGGACACGGGCGAAGTCTGAGGCGTTTGGACCGGCTCGGACATGGGGAACTCCATCTGGATAAATGCGACGCTTCGGCTTATCTGGCTGATCAGCGGGCGTCAATCAAAGCCCCGGATGTGAGGCACCATGCAGGACCACAATCAAGCGCCGATCAACCCTTTGCCGGCCATCACCTGGGCGCTGTCCTTGCCCATGATCGCGATGGAGCTGGTGGTCAACGCCGGTGCCAATGGCATCGTCGGCGGGCCGGGCGGCATCGGCTGGCGGTCCCAGGCGGTGCAGGACTTCGCCTTCTCGCCCGAATACCTGCGTCAAATGGTGATCCAGCAGCAATATCCGCTGGACGGCCTGTACCGGTCGTTCACCTATCCCTTCGTGCACACCGACCTGACCCAAGCCGTTTTCGTCATCGTGATCCTGCTGGCCCTGTCGAAATTCGTGGGCGAGGTGTTTCACTGGTGGGCCGTTCTGGCGGTCTTTCTGACCTCGTCACTGGTTGCCGCACTGGCCTATACGGCGATTCCGTACACGCAGGCCCCGCTGATTGGCGGCTATCCTCCGGTCTACGGGCTGATCGGCGCCTTCACCTATGTCCAGTGGCTGCGCGCCTCTGCCATGGGCTCCAGCCAATTGCGCGCGTTCCAACTGATCGGGTTCCTCTTGGGCATCCGCATCGTCTTCGGTGTGTTTTCCCTTGTGGTCTATGGGTTTACCCAAGGCGTCGGCTGGGATTGGACGGCGGAAGTCGCGGGCTTCCTGACCGGTTTCGTCATGTCCTTCGCAGTCAGCCCCGGCGGCTGGAGCCGGGTTCTGACCCGCATCCGCCGCCGCTGAACCGGGCCTTCTCATTCCTTCAAGGGCGATTGCAACGACTCGGTGTCGCTGGCACTCTCATGTCATTTGAGGAGGACGGCCTGATGAAGCGCATATTTCTGACCCTGATCCCCGTGGTGGCGCTGGCGACACCGCTTGCCGCGCAAAGCGTGTTCTGTCTGGACCGGCAGTCCGGCCAGATTGACCAAGCGGCTTCGCAGGCCTTCGCCGATATGCAAAGCCGCATGGACCCGCAACTGGCGCAGGCCATGGCGGGCACCTGGTATTCCGAGACGAACTCTCCGCAAACCGGGCAGATTTCACGGCTGCAGATCAGCTACAGCGCAAATGGCGCGCTCAGCTATCAGAATCAGGTCTGCGATAGCTCCGGGGCCTGCAACACTTATCAGGGGCAGGGCGCCTGGGCCGCGATGCAGACCGGGAACGGGGCCTTCACCGGCATCTCGATGATCTCCGATCAGGGGCGCAATCAGGAATGCACCGGGTTTTCCGGGCAGTTCCTTGACCAGAACACGATCCGGTCCGGCGCGGGCGGGATCATGCAGCGCGTGCAGTAGATGTCAGTCTAGGCTGACGGGAGCCGCCCTGCGACCCCGGCGCAACGCCGTGAAATCCGAAAGGCGGAAGGCACCCAGCAGGGCGCCGCTGCCAAAATATGTCACGATTCCAAGGCCGCACAGCACCAAAAGCGCCAGATAGCGCCACAGGTGCAGGTGCAACCAAGGCTCCATCACCCAGGCCGCCCCCCACAGAACCCCGCCCATCAGGGCCGAGGCCAGCACGATCCGCGGCAGGCGCTGTTTGAACCTTGCGTCAAAATGCGCGACGTCGCCCATCTTGCGCGATCCCCACCAAAGCTGCGCCACCATGACCCAGCCCGAAAGAGTCGTAGCCCAAGCGGCAGCGGAAAATCCGATGATCGGCATCAAGCCAATCGCCAGCACCGCGTTCGAGATCATCGAGGCGATGGCGTAAATGAACGGGCTGCGGCTGTCTTCCCGCGCATAGAACAGCGGCTGCAGCACCTTGTGCAGCACGAAAGCCGGCAATCCCACGCCATAAGCCGCCAGCACCAAGGCCGTAGCTTGGGTATCCTGCGCGGTAAACGCCCCCCGCTCATACAGAACCGAGCAGAGCGGCACCGCAATCGCCACCAATGCCACCGCTGCAGGCAGGGTCATCGCCAGCGCAAACTCCGCGCCTCGGTTCAGCGATGCCTTACCGCCCTCGGCATCCCCCGCACGTAACCGCCGCGACAGGTCGGGCAGCAGCACCGTTCCTATCGCAATCCCAACGACTCCCAATGGCAACTGATACAGCCGGTCCGCATAGGTCAGCCAAGCCACGGCACCTTCAGTATAGGAGGCCACCTGCCGCCCCACCAACATGTTGATCTGCACCACCCCGCCCGACAGCACCGCAGGCCCGGCAATCAAGGCAAGCCGCTTGAGGTCCGAGGTCCAGCGCGGGACGCCCCAAGTGAAATTGTAGCCAATGTTGCGCGCTGAGACCCATGTGAACGCCAACTGCGCGACCCCCGTCACCGGCACGGTCCATGACAGGGTCTGCCCCATATCCCACCCCGCCCAGACCGCCAGCCACATGGCGGCGATGAAGACAAGGTTCATCAGAACCGGCACGAACGACGCTTCCGAGAAGTGACCATGCGTCGTCAATATGCCCGACAGCAAGGCCACCAAGGATATGAACAGGATATAGCTGAAGGATATCCGGCCAAATTCCACCGCCAGATCAAAGCGTTCGCCGACAAAGCCCGAAGCCATCGCCCAGACCAGCCAAGGCATGGCAATCGTGCCAATCACCGTGAAGACCAGCAGCACCGTGACCATGCCGTTCCACGCGTCTCGGGCGAAGCCCTTGGCATCCTCGCCGCCTTCCAGCTTCTTGGCGAACATCGGCACGAAGGCCATGTTGAAGGCGCCCTCTGCGAAGAAACGACGGAACATGTTGGGCAGCGAGAAGGCCACCAGAAACGCCTCGGCCACCGGTCCGGTGCCCAGATAGGCGGCCATCATGACATCACGGGCAAAGCCGGTGCCGCGCGATACCAAAGTCCATCCTCCAACCGTGAGGATGTTTCGCACCAAAGATTGCGGTTTCATATGACCCCTGCGGCCCGTTCGGCCCCTTCGGCGATTGCCTGCCTCAGCTTGCGGTCCAGACTTTCCTGCCGGTGTTTCGCATGCAGCTTCAGCCCGAACATGTCCTTGACGTAAAAGGCGTCAACGACCTGCGCCCCATATGTCGCAATCACGGCAGAGGCAATATAGATGTTGTTCGCCGCCAAGGTCCGCGTCAGATCATAGAGCAGCCCGGGCCGGTCGCGGGTATCAACCTCGATGATCGTGTAGATTTCCGAGCCTTCATTGTCGAAGGTGACATGGGTCGGAAAGCGGAACTCGCGTTCGCGCTTCTTGATCTTGTCGCGGTCGGCCAAAGCGGTGCGGGGCCGCACCTCGCCCTTCAGCGTCTTGTCGATCATGCCCCGCAGGCGCGGCAGTTTGGACACTTCGTAGGGGTGGCCTTCGGAATCTTGAACCCAGAAGACCGCCGTCGCGTAGCCGTCTTTGGAGGTGTAGGTCTTTGCATCGACCACATTCGCCCCCACCAGCGCCAAAGCCCCAGCCAGCCGAGAGAATATCCCCGGATGGTCGGCCAAGGCAAAGCAGGCCCGGGTCGCGTCGCGCTGCGGTTCAGGGTGCAGGTTGATGCGAATCTCGTCATCCTTCAACCCGCGCAACAGGGTGGCGAAGGCTTCTTGAGTGTCGGTGGTCAGACCCTGCCAATAGGGATCGTAATGGCGGCCCGTCTCTTTGGTGATCTCGGCAGCCGTCCAGTCTGTCAGCCTTGTCCGCAGGGCGGCGCGGCTTTCGTCGACCGCGCGTTCCCGGTTGAAGGTTTCAAGCCCGCCTTCCAGCGCCTCGGCGGTCAGGCCGTAAAGCTGGCGCAGCAGCATGGCCTTCCAGTTGTTCCATGTCCCCGGACCCACGCCACGAATGTCGCAGACCGTCAGAACCGTCAGCAAATCCAAGCGCTTGCGGGTTTCGACCGCCTTGGCGAAGTCGCGCACCGTGCGCGGGTCGCCAACATCACGCTTTTGCGCCATATCCGACATCAGAAGGTGATAGCGCACCAGCCATTCGACGGTTTCCGTCTCCTCGGCCGTCAACCCCAGTCGAGGACAAATCCGCCGCGCCAGTTGCGCCCCGATGATCGAGTGATCCTCGGGCCGGCCCTTGCCGATGTCGTGCAAAAGCAGCGCCACATAGATCACCCGCCGGCTGATCCCGGCTTTCAGGATGCCTGAGGCGACGGGAAGTTCCTCGACCAGTTCGCCGCGTTCAATCTGGGCAAGGCAACTGACGCATTGGATGATATGCTCGTCCACCGTGTAGTGGTGGTAGACGTTGAACTGCATCATCGCTACGATGTTTTCAAACTCGGGGATGAAGGCGGACAGGACGCCCAATTCGTTCATCCGGCGCAGGGCGCGTTCCGGGTTGCCGTGATCCAGCAGCAGGCTCAGGAAGACCTTCGCCGCCTCAGGGCTGTCGCGCATCGGCTCGTCGATCAAGGACAGATGCGAGGCGACCAGCCGCATGATGTTCGGGTGCATCCGATATCCGGTGCGCAGAGCCTCTTCGAAGATGCGCAGGATGTTCAGCGGGTCGGCAAAGAACTTCGCCGGATCGGCCAAGTCCAGCCGGCCTTGCAGCAGCTTGAAACCAGGGTTCAGCTTGCGGTTCTTCAGGAACCCCAGCAGGCGCGCCTCGGGCTTGGCGTGGCGGGCTTCCAACTCGGTCAGGAACACGCGGGTCAACTCGCCCACACGGGTGGCGTGGCGGAAGTAGTCCTGCATGAAGTGTTCGACCGCCCGCCGCCCGCCCGCATCGCGGTAGTTCATCCGCTCGGCCACCTCGACCTGCAGGTCGAAGGTGAGCTGGTCGGTGGCGCGCTTTGTGATGTAGTGCATGTGGCAGCGCGCGGCCCAGAGGAAGTTCTCGGCCCGGCGGAAGATGGCGAATTCTTCCGCTGTCAACAGGCCCGCGCCCACCAGCCCCTCGGCCGAGGGCACGCGATGCAGATACTTGCCGATCCAGTAGAGCGTCTGCAGGTCGCGTAAGCCGCCCTTGGCCTCTTTCACATTTGGTTCAAGCACATAGCGCTGCCCGCCTTGCCGCTTGTGGCGCAGGGCCCGTTCGGCAAGCTTGGCCTCGATGAACTCCTTCCCGGTGTTCTTGAACAGATCCGACCACAGCTTGTCATCCAGTTCGACAGCCAGAGCCAGGTCGCCGGTGATATGGCGATGCTCCAGCAGGGCGGTGCGGATGGTGATATCCTCGCGCCCCAGACGGATGCAGTCCTTCACCGTGCGGCTGGAGTGGCCGACCTTCAGCTTCAGGTCCCACAGGATGTACAGCAGCGTCTCGATCACGCTTTCAGCCCGCGCGGTGATCTTCCAAGGGTAAAGGAACAGAAGGTCCACGTCGGAATGTGGTGCCATTTCCGACCTGCCAAAGCCGCCGACAGCCACGACCGACAGCCGCTCGGCATCGCTGACGATCTGAAGGGGGTGCAGGGTTTGCGCGGCCTCAAACGCCAGTTGCACAAGTCCGTCGGTCATCCGCGCCTGACTGCGGGTCAAGGGCAGGGCGTTGCGCGGATCGGCGGCATAGGCCTCTTCCAGCCGGGCGTTCGCGGTGGACTTCGCCTCGGCCAGAAGGACGCCAATGGCGCTGCGGGCAGTGCGGATGTCCGCTCGCTTGCCCTGACAGGCGGCAGCCAAAGCTTTACGCAGAGTGGCAAGGTCCAGCACGGCTTCGGCAGGCAAAAGCAGGGGTTCAACCCGCGCAGTGCCTGTCAGGGGCAGGCCGGACCTTGCAATACTCACCTCAGAACCCGGCCCCACCGAAGGCGCGCGGCGCGGGATCGACGATGGTGACCTGCTGGTTGACGATCTGGGCCACGGCAAGACCGCGCTGGTTCACACCCGAGGACAGGAAGCGGAAGATGCCGTTCACGCCCACAAAGCCGGCACCCTGCGTCAAGCCGTTGGCGTTGAGCGCGCCGGGGCCGCCCTGCTTGACCAGGGCGCCGATCGCGGCAATCCCGTCATAGGCCAAACCGGCTGTCGCATGCGGGGCCACACCATTGGCCGCCTGATAGCGGCTCAGGAACTGCTGGGCGAGGCCCGGGTCCGGCAACGCAAACCAGCCGCCCTGCACGCCGGGCTGAGTGAGATTCGCTGTCGGAATGTCCCAGCGCGTCAGGCCGATGTACTGTGTCGTGGCCGGGCTGACGCCGTTTTCCATCAGAAGCTGGGTCAGCAAGGGCAGCGCGCCACCGGTATCGGCGGTGAAGAACACGGCCTGTGCACTGGAGGACTTGGCCGAGGCGGCGATGGCGCTGACAGCCTGGACGATGCCGTTCTGGCTGAACTCATAGGTGCCAACGGCGGCCACCGTGCCACCCGCGGCGGTCACGGCGGTCTGGATCGCGGCCTTGCCGGCCTCGCCCGCGGGGTTCTGGTCAGACAGAACCATGATCCGGGTCAGGCCTTTCGAGACGGCATAAGAGGCAAGGCGCCCTGCCGTGCTGTCAAAGGTCTGGCCGAGGATGAAGACGTTGCCGCCCGCGATGGCCGTGTTGTTCGAGAAGGTCAGCACGTCAACCCCCCGCCCGGCCACGGCCGCACCGGCCTTGTTGGCCTCCAGCGCGTAGAAGGGGCCGAGGATGATCTTGGCGCCCTCGTCCACGGCCTTGACGGCCTGGGCTGCGGCGGTGTCGGGGTTTGCCCCGGTCGGATAGACCCGCAGGTCAATCTGCACGCCGCCCAGATCGGCAATCGCCATGCGCGCGGCATTTTCCAGCCCGGTGGCGATCAGATCATCCGTCGCCTGACCAGACCCCGAGGGCACCAGCAGCGCCACGGCAACCGGCGCACCATTGTAACTGGCAGCCGAACCGGCAGGGGAGGTCCCGCTCTCGCAAGCCGATAGAAGGAAAAGGCTGGCAAGGGCTACGGCAAGACGAACGAAGGCACTTCGGAACAGCGACGGAAAAGCGACCATGGAAAACTCCTGACAAACGGAAAGGACCAAGACAGCTTCGGGCCTTTGCCCGCGAAACCCCCTCGCCCCTTGACGTCAGGCAGAGTAAGCGGAACCTCTGAATATGTAAACTTGAGCCGGGGGCAGGAACGTCGATCATGAGCAGTTGGACGCCAAACCCCGCAAGCATCCCGCCCGGCCTGCATTTTGTGGCCACGCCCATCGGCGCGGCGCGCGATATCACGCTGAAGGCGCTGGATATCCTCGCCGGAGCCGATGTGCTGGCGGCGGAAGACACCAGGACCCTGCGCCACCTGATGGAAATCCACGGCGTGCCCCTGAACGGCAGGCCCGTTCTGGCCTACCACGACCACAACGGCGACCAGATGCGCCCCCGCCTGATCGAGGCGCTGAAGGCCGGCAAATCGGTCGCCTATGCCTCCGAGGCTGGAACGCCCCTGGTGGCCGACCCCGGCTATCAACTGGCGCGCGCGGCGATAGACGAGGGCCTGACCGTGTTGGCCGCTCCCGGCCCCTCGGCCGTGCTCTGCGCCTTGAGTGTTTCGGGATTGCCCACGGACCGATTCTTCTTCGCCGGCTTCCTGCCACCGAAAAGTGCTGCCCGCAAATCCGTGCTGCGGGAACTGGCGCAAGTGCCTGCTTCACTGATTTTTTACGAATCACCGCGCAGAATAGAGGCCTGTCTGCGTGACATGATCGACTCACTGGGGACAGACCGACAGGCGGCGCTTTGCCGCGAACTGACCAAACGCTTCGAAGAGGTCACGCGTGGCACCTTGGCCGAACTGGCCGAAAGTGTCGCAGGCCGCGACATCAAGGGCGAAATCGTGCTGGTGATCGACCGTGCTGTGCCGGTCGCAGCCGACGCGGCAACAGTGGAGGAAGCTTTGCGACACGCGCTGAAGACCCAGTCCAGCAAAGATGCATCCGCCCAGGTGGCCGAGGCTTTCGGTCTGCCCCGGCGGGATGTCTACCAACTCGCGCTCTCGCTCGAAGGTCGGGACTGATGGCCGGGTCCGACGCCGCCAAAGCGGGACGCGAATCACGCGGCAGAACCGCGTATCACGCAGGCCAAGCCGCCGAGGATCAGGTCTCGCGACTTTATGATCGCTCTGGTCGTCCGGTGATCGCAAGGCGCTGGCGGGGCAGCATCGGTGAAATCGATCTGATCGCCCGGGAAGGCGATGTCGTTGTCTTCATCGAGGTCAAGAAAAGTGCCACCCATGCCCAGGCAGCCGAACATCTGACCTGGCGCCAGCAACAGCGCATCATGGCGACCGCGTCAGAGTTTGTTGGGGGCGAACCCAGGGGCCAGTTGACGGACATGCGCTTCGATGTTGCGCTGGTCGATGCCATGGGCCGCATCGAAATCATCGAGAATGCGCTGGCCGCCTGAAGCGGCGGCCTGATCAATTGCATCCGCTGCGTTGCTGCGGCATCAAGGGGCTCAGATCGAGGAGAAGATCATGGCCCTGAAAGTTGCCTTGCAGATGGACCCCATCGGGTCCGTGAACATTAATGGAGACAGCACCTTCCGTATCGCCTTCGAGGCGCAATCCCGCGGGCATGAGTTGTTTTTCTACACGCCCGACCGTCTTGCCTTTGTCGAGGGCCGGGTTCTGGCCCGGGGCTTTCCGATCCAACTGCGGCGCGAGGTTGGGAACCACGTCACCTTCGGCCCCGAAACCGAGGTCGATCTGGCCGATCAGGACGTCGTGTGGCTGCGACAGGACCCTCCCTTTGACATGGGTTACATCACGACGACGCATCTTCTTGACTTGATCCATCCCAAGACGCTTGTGGTCAATGACCCGTTCTGGGTGCGCAACTGCCCCGAGAAATTGCTGGTCCTGCAATTCCCCGACCTGATTCCGCCGACCGCCATCGCCCGCGACCTTGCCACGATCCGCGCCTTCAAGTCCCGTCACGGCGACATCATCCTGAAACCGCTTTACGGCAACGGCGGCGCCGGGGTCTTCCGGCTTGACCCGAACGACCGCAACCTTTCCTCCCTGTTCGAGCTTTTCACGTCGATGAGCCGCGAGCCCCTGATCGTCCAGAAATTCCTGCCCGACGTGGCCAAGGGTGACAAGCGCATCATTCTGGTGGACGGCGAACCGGTGGGTGCCATCAACCGCGTACCGCAGCCCGGTGAGACCCGCTCCAACATGCATGTCGGCGGGCGCCCGGAAAAGATCGGCCTCACCCCCCGCGATCTGGAGATTTGTGCCGCCATCGGCCCGACCTTGCGGGAAAAGGGTCAGGTCTTTGTCGGCATCGACGTGATCGGTGACTACCTGACCGAGATCAACGTGACCTCCCCCACCGGCATACAGGAACTTGACCGCTTCGAGGGCACCAACGTGTCCGCCCGGATCTGGGAAGTCATCGAGGCGAAGGTCGCCGCCGCTCGATAACCTTTCCCGGTCAGCGTGGGCACCGTCCGCGCTGACCGCCCGGCACGTCAGCTCTTCCCCGCGGTCAGCCGATAGCTGACCGCCTCTGCCACGTGTGGCCGCTTCACATCCCGCTCTCCCGCCAAGTCGGCGATGGTGCGCGCCACCCGCAGGACCCGGTGATAGCCGCGCGCCGAAAGCCCGAATCGCTCCGCAACCTTCGCAAGCAGGGCGCGGCTTTCCACATCTGGTTCGGCAATCTCCTCCAGCAGCGCGCCTTCCGCTTCCGAATTCACACGCACCTGCGGATGATCCCTGAAGCGCTGCGTCTGCACCGCTCGCGCCTTGGCCACCCGCGCCGCCACCATGGCCGAGGTGTCCCCCGACGCCGGCAGATCCAGATCGGTATAGGCCACCGGCGGCACCTCGACCCGCAGATCAAACCGGTCCATCAGCGGGCCAGAGATGCGGCCCAGGTAGTCCTCGCCACATTGCGGCACCTTGGCACAGGCCCGCGCCGGGTCAGTCATGTAACCGCATTTGCAAGGATTGGCGGCGGCAATCAGCAGAAAGCGGCAGGGATAGCGGATATGCGCATTGGCCCGCGCCACCACGATATCCCCCGTCTCGATGGGCTGCCGCAGGGTTTCCAGCACGGCCCTCGGAAACTCCGGAAACTCGTCCATGAACAAGACGCCATTATGGGCCAGGCTGATCTCCCCCGGCTTGGCCCCCTTGCCGCCCCCCACAATTGCCGCCATCGAGGCCGTATGATGCGGCTCGCGAAACGGCCTTGCCCGGTTGATGCCGCCCTCTGACAAAAGTCCCGCCAGCGAATGCACCATCGAGGTCTCCAGCGCCTCCACCGGCGCCAAAGGCGGCAAAATTCCCGGCATCCGCGCCGCCAGCATCGACTTGCCCGATCCCGGAGACCCCACCATCAGCATATGATGCCGCCCCGCCGCCGCAATTTCCAGCGCCCGCTTGGCGCGCTCCTGCCCCTTCACATCGCGAAGATCCCGCCCGACGGGGGCCGCCATCACCTCACCCGCCTCCGCCACCGGCAGCGCCTTGCGCCCGGTGAAATGCGCCACCACATCCGCCAATGAGGCCGCGCCCAGCACCTCGGTCGCCCCAACCCAGGCCGCCTCGGCTCCGCAGGCGCGCGGGCACATCAGCGCCTTGCCCTCCGCCGCCGCTGCCACCGCTGCGGGCAATGCCCCCAGTACCGGCATCAACCGCCCGTCCAGCGACAATTCCCCCAGCGCCACAATCCCTTCCACTTCGTCCCGCGGAATGATCTCCAGCGCCGCCAGTACCGCCAAAGCAATCGGCAGGTCGAAATGCGATCCCTCTTTCGGCAAATCGGCCGGCGACAGGTTCACCATGATGCGCTTGGACGGCAGCGCAATCGCCATCGCATTCAGCGCCGCCTTGACCCGCTCGCGCGCCTCGGACACCGCCTTGTCCGGCAGCCCGACCAGCCCGAAATACGGCATCCCCGGCGCCACGGCACATTGCACCTCGACCACCCGGGCCTCGACCCCTTCAAAGGCCACCGTAAAGGCCCGCGCCACCATCTTCCGCCCCCGTTTACCCAGGTTAACGGATACCGGATGATAGTTTACGAATGGTAAACCCGACTATCTTCATTTGTTCATAAATATCCCACGGGGGTGCAGAGGGTGTGAAACCCCCTGCGGCCGGGCGTAGAACCCCTCAGTGTCAAGCCAGCAACGCCATGAACTTCGGCCAGGCCTCGGGGTCTGCCACGGTCTTGTCGCGGCAGAAGGCGTTGCAGAACCCGTAGCGCTTGCCACCCAGTTCCAACACATGGGTCACGGGTTTGCCGGAATAGGGGCAAGCGGCATTCACCGCCTCTGTCCCCTCGACCGCCTGCGCTGCCAGCGGCACCGGGCCGGGCCAGGCGCGGCGGGCATAATCGCGGCGGTAGAAATCCTGATCCGCACCATCCACCAGCCCCATGGCCCGCCATTGGCGGAACGACCCATGCGCCAGATGCGCCTGCACATAAGCCATGGCTTCGGGCGAGACCGGCAGGTTGTAGGTGGCGATCCGCGTTGCCACCGGGGCATAAAACGCATCCGCTGCCGAATAGGCACCGGCAAGCCAAGGCCCACCGGTCTGCTCCTTCGCCCAGGCCCAAAGCACCTCAAGCCGCTTCAGGTCGGCCAGAACCGCCTCAGGTGGGGCGCAGTCTTCGTAAGTGACGCGCAGGTTCATCGGGCAATGGTTGCGCAGCGCGGTGAAGCCCGCGTGCATTTCGGCGACCAGCACCCGTGCCACGGCCCGCGCCTTGGGGTCCGTAGGCCACAGGCCCGCATCCGGATGGCGGCTGGCCAGTTCCTCGGCGATCGCAATGGTTTCCGGCACCACCACCCCATCCGGCGTCCGCATCGTTGGAGCGGTTCGGCCTGGGAAATAGTCGCTCAGCATCAGGGCCAGTTCGTCGGTGTAAAGCCGGGCCGAGTGGGTTTTCACAGGTATCCCGAAGGCATCGAACAACAGCCAGCCGCGCAGCGACCAACTGGAATAGGCGCGGTCTCCGATCACAAGATCATAGGTCATCATCAGTCCCCTTTTGCCCAAGGCTAAAGAACACCCATGCCACAGCAAAGCGTTGATTTGTGGCGCCAAGCATCACAAAGCGTGATGAAATCCGACAGGCAAGGACCCTTTCAGCACCATCGGCAGCCCGGCCATCACCCCCAACACCAGCCCAGCCTCCGCCGCGATCTGCTGGTTCAGCCGGCCCTGATGGTTGCGAAAGGCCCGTGCCAGTGCGTTATCCGGCACGATGCCCCAGCCCACCTCGTTGGACACCACGACCACCGGCGCAGCCGAGGCCGCCAAAGCCGCCAGAAGCCCGGCACATTCCGCTTCAACATCCGCATCGGCCAGCAGCACATTGGTCAGCCACAGCGTCGCGCAATCCAGCAGCACCACCGCTTCGCCCGGCACAGCAGCCAGCACGGCGCCCACCTCGCGCGGCGCCTCATGGGTTACCCAATCCGCCCCGCGGTCGGCCTGATGCGCTGCGATCTTTGCCCGCATCTCGTCATCCCAGGCCTGCGCCGTCGCAATGTAGTGCCGTGGACTGCCCGGGCCCACAACCAGCCGTTCCGCCAGCCGTGACTTGCCCGATCTCGCCCCGCCGACCACTAGCGTCAGTCTCGGCAAATTCCACTGCTCATGTGATCCAGTCATGATTTGGCTGCGTATCAGACCTAAACATCGCAAGCAAATGCGGTGACGACGGGAAAAAGCTGACAAGGTGGGAATAGTACCATGGCGTTCGACCAATTCGCTGACCCAAGGCTGACCGCCAAGGCGCGATCTGCCGCACTGCTGGATGCTGAACAAGAGGCTGCGCTGGCACGTGCCTGGCGCAACCACGGCGACAAGGCCGCTCTCGACAAGCTGATCACCGCCTATATGCGTCTGGCCCTGTCGATGGCCGCCAAATTCCGCCGCTATGGCGCCGCGATGCCGGACCTGACGCAGGAAGCCGCGATGGGCCTGATGAAAGCCGCCGAGAAGTTCGACCCCGACCGCGGCGTGCGCTTTTCGACCTATGCGATGTTCTGGATCAAAGCGCAACTGCAAGACTACGTGATGCGCAACTGGTCGATGGTGCGGACCGGCTCCACCACATCGCAAAAGTCGCTGTTCTTCAACCTGCGCCGGGTCGAGGCGCGTCTGGCCCGCGAAGCCGCCGCCCGGGGCGAGCAGCTTGAAGGCATGGCCCTGCGCGCTGCCGTCGCCGTTGAACTGGGCGTGCCCTTGCATGATGTGGCGATGATGGAAGGGCGGCTGGCCGGCTCCGATGCCTCGCTGAACGCCACGCAAGCCTCGGACGAGGATGGCCGCGAGTGGATCGACGTGCTGGAGGATGACCGCACCCAAGCGGCCGACCTCTTCGCCGCCAGCCATGATCGCACCGTCCTGCGCGATCACCTGACGCAGGCCCTGCAAACCCTGTCCCCACGCGAACGGATGATCGTGCGCGAACGGCAGCTGGTGGATGCGCCGCGCACTCTGGAATCGCTGGGCGCCGAACTGAAGCTGTCCAAGGAACGTATCCGCCAGCTTGAGGCCGCCGCCTTCGCCAAACTGCGCCGCAGTCTGGAAGAACGCGGCGCGGGTCCGGCGGCGTTCCTTCGCTAGGCGATAGGGCCTGTCTGGCGATAAGGCTTGAGGTCAAGCCCTTCGCCGCCTAGCTTGCCCTGATCCAAGGGGGCACCATGCTGTCAGACCGGCGCATACTTCTGATCATCGGCGGCGGCATCGCGGCCTACAAATCCCTGTTGCTGATCAGGCTGTTGCGTGGGGCAGGGGCTGCCGTGACCCCCGTACTGACCGCCGCTGCCGAGCATTTTGTCACGCCCCTTTCTGTTGCAGCACTGGCCAACGAAAAGGTCCACACCGCCCTGTTCGACCTGACCGCTGAGGCCGAGATGGGCCACATCGAACTCTCACGCTCCGCCGACCTGATTGTCGTGGCCCCCGCAACCGCCGACCTGATGGCCAAGATGGCCACAGGCAGGGCCGATGACCTCGCCTCCACCCTGCTCCTGGCCACCGACACGCCGGTGCTGC
The DNA here is from genome assembly GCA_947371955.1 of Paracoccaceae bacterium. GTDB lineage: Bacteria > Pseudomonadota > Alphaproteobacteria > Rhodobacterales > Rhodobacteraceae > Stagnihabitans. The sequence continues at coordinate 16,451 of CANBRQ010000065.1, forward strand.
TTGCCCCCGCGATGAACGTCCGGATGTGGCAACACCCCGCCACCCAGCGCAACCTGCAAATTCTGCGCGCCGACGGCATCCGCCTTGTTGGCCCCGATGACGGCCAGATGGCCTGCGGCGAATTCGGCCCCGGGCGCCTTGCCGAACCCGAGGCGATCTTCGCCGCGATCCAATTCGCCCTGACCCCCGGCCCCCTCACCGGCAAGCACATCCTCGTCACCTCGGGTCCCACGCATGAACCCATCGACCCGGTCCGCTATATCGCGAACCGCTCCTCGGGCGCGCAAGGCACCGCCATCGCCGCCGCGCTGCGCGACCTTGGCGCGAAGGTCACCTTCATCACCGGCCCTGCCTCGGTCCCTCCTCCCGACGGTGTCCAGATCCAGCGTGTCGAGACGGCAGCCCAGATGCTGGCCGCCGTTCAGGCTGCGCTTCCGGCTGATGCCGCCATCTTTGCCGCCGCGGTGGCCGACTGGCGGGTCGCCAATGCCTCCGGCTCCAAGATGAAGAAAGACGGCTCGGGCCAAGCCCCCGCCCTGCAATTCGCCGAAAACCCCGATATCCTTGCCACCATTTCCAAAGGCGATCGGCGCCCGACCCTCGTCATAGGCTTCGCCGCGGAAACGGATGAGGTCATCGCCCACGCCCGTGCCAAACGCACTCGCAAGGGTTGCGACTGGATCGTGGCCAACGATGTCTCGCCCGCCACCGGCATCATGGGTGGCCGCGAGAATGCCGTCACCCTGATCACCGTCGAAATGGAAGAAACCTGGCCCCGCATGGCCAAGGACGAGGTCGCGCGCAAACTCGCCCTTCGCATCGCCGAGGCTTTGACGAGGGCCTGATCCCCGGCATCCCGGCCCAATGCTCAAAAACTGGGCTGCGCCGCGCAAGGCAACCCGGGTCCGGCGGCTGGTGGCTTGACGCCCCGCTTGGGGGCCGCTACCGCTTTGACATCATCCCGGCGGAAAGCCGATGTGGCATCAGGGCCCTTGGCGCAGTACCTTCACTGGACGGCGCGGGGGCCTTTTCATTTGGGAATCGCATGAAGCGTCGCGTCGCACTGGGCCTTCTCTACTCACGCTCCGGCAGCTATGCGCTGATCGGCGAGGCCTGTCGCGCCGGTGCCCTCTCGGCCATAGCCCAGATCAACGCCGACCCCGAAAGCCACCTGATCTTTGAGCCCGTTGAACGCGACCCCGCCGGCAACATTGACCTCTACGCCCCGCTCTGCGCCGAGATCCTGCAGACCACAGCCCAACATGTCATCGGCTGCGTCACCTCGTGGAGCCGGAAAGAGGTCATCCCCGTCCTTGAGAAACTCGGCGGCACCCTCTGGTACAGCGTCCCTTACGAGGGCTTCGAGGCGTCCGACCATGTCGTCTACACCCACGCCTGCCCGAACCAGCACCTTCTGCCCCTGCTCGACTGGGCGATCCCCGCGCATGGGCGGAGGGCCTACCTGACCGGGTCGAACTACATCTGGGGCTGGGAGATGAACCGCCTTGCCCGCGACATCGTGCAAACCGCTGGCGGCCAGATCCTTGGTGAGCGTTACCTTCCCATCGGCTCTACCGACGTTTCGAGAATGATCGAGGAAATCCGCGCCAGCCGCCCCGATTTCATCCTGAATTCGCTGATCGGCCCCTCGTCCTACGAATTCATGGCCGCCTATCGGGCGCTGGGCGTGCAGGATAAAGCCTTCCACCCCTCCCGCTGCCCCGTCCTGTCTTGCAACGTCACCGAGGCCGAACTGCCCGCCCTTGGCGACTGCGCCGAAGGTCTGATCGCCGCAGGACCCTATTTCCGCGGCCAGCAGGGCTGGCCGGGCGGCACCTTCGGTTCCAGCCACGAGGCCGCAACCTTTGTGGCGGTGCGCGAGCTGGCTCGCCTGCTGGCGCGGAGGCCGCAAGCCAAAGGCCTGGCGGACCTACTGAGCGGGGCATGCGACATCATTGACCCCGACACGCACCACACCGAACTGCCCGTCCTGATCGCCCGGGTGGAACAGGGGTCCTTCCGTGTCCTGCAGCATCGCGGCACCCTCGCCGGAGACCCCTACCTGACTCGCCCCCGTGCGCGGACTGCCCCACAGTTGAGGGTCGTCCAATGAAGCGCCCGTTGCGCATTCACAACCTCGGCGGGGCCAAGGCGCTGATCCTGCACCGCCCGCATCCCACCGTTCAAGCGCTCACAAGACAACTCACCGCCATCGGTCTGAACGTCGAGCAAATCTGGCCATGCTTGGACGCCAGCGCACTGGGCGCAGATTTCGTCTTCTTCGACGCCGATATGGGCCATGACGACCAATTCCCGTGGTCGCCCGGAGCGTCCCCCATGCCGATGATCGCGCTTATCGGCTCCGAAGCCCCCGGCCGGATCGAATGGTCGCTCGAGGCCGGGGCCCATGCCCAAATGCTGAAACCGGTTGGCGACAACGGTGCCTATGCGACGCTTCTTGTGGCAAGAGCCGCCTTCGACGCCCAAGCCGCTCTCAGTGACGAAATCGCCGGCCTCCGCCGCCGGTTGGGAGAGCGTCAGACCGTCATCCGCGCCGTCACCCTGCTCGCCGCCCGAGGCGAAACCGAGGCCGAGGCCTACGACCGCCTGCGCCAGATGGCCATGGCATGGCGCATAACTTTGGAGGAAGCCGCCGCACGCGTGGTCGCTGCCGGAAAGGACACCAATGTCCCTCGCCATGGCTGACCCGCGCCCCGCAGGCCCGATCCGCCGCCTGTTGCGCCGCAAACTCGCCGTCCTCGGCCTGATCGTCATCGCGCTTGTTGTAGGCTCCGCCCTCGCCGCCCCCTACATCGTCGCCCACGCTCCTGACGAGCAGATGTTTGACGGCCTGACACTGGAGGGCGCCCCCATGCCACCCTCCGCAACTTTCCTGTTCGGCACCGACCTTCTGGGCCGCGACCTCTTCTCCCGCATCCTCTACGGTGCCCGCACTTCGCTGATCATCGGCGTCGTGGCCAACGGCCTTTCCCTCCTGATCGGTACCGTGGTGGGCCTGCTCGCGGGCTATTTCAAAGGTTGGATCGGCTCGGTCCTCATGCGCTTCACCGACCTGATGATGGCCTTCCCCGCGCTGCTGCTGGCCATCTGTCTCGCGGCCATCTTCCATCCCAGCCTCTGGATCGTCGCCATGGTCATCGCGCTGGTGAACTGGGTCCAGACCGCCCGCGTGATCTTCACCGAAACCTCATCGCTGGCCACCCGCGATTTCATCGCGGCTGAGCGCACGTTAGGTGCCTCCACCGGACGCATCCTGATCCACCACATTCTGCCGCATCTCATCCCCACGATCATCGTCTGGGGTACGTTGGGCATCTCCACCACTGTCCTTCTAGAGGCAACGCTCTCCTTCCTCGGCGTCGGCGTCCAACCGCCGACCCCAAGCTGGGGCAACATCATTTTTGAGAACCAGACCTACTTCCAATCCGCCCCCTGGCTGGTCTTCCTCCCCGGCGCTGCGATCATCCTCCTCGCCCTCGCCTTCAACCTCGTCGGAGATGCCCTGCGCGATGTCCTCGACCCGACCCAAAAAGGCCGAGGATAATGCCCGCATATCTCCTCCGCCGCCTGATCCAGTCTGCCCTCATCCTGCTGGGTGTGGCTTTCATAACCTTCTTCCTGCTCTACGTCCTGCCCGCCGATCCGGTCCGCCAGATCGCAGGCCGGTCGGCCACGCCCGAGACCGTGGCCAACATCCGCCGCGAACTGGGCCTTGACCAACCCTTCATCGTGCAATTCTTCCGCTACCTCTGGGCCCTGCTGCACGGAGATTTTGGCCGCAGCTACCTGCAGAAAACCCAAGTTGCCGAACTGATCGCCTCCCGCCTCCCCGCCACGTTGCTGCTGATGGCCGCAGGCATCACCTGCGAACTGGCGCTGGGGATCACGATGGGCATCGTGGCGAGCCTCACCAAAGGCCGCCTCACCGACCAGATCCTGATGATGACCTCTTTCGTCACCGTCTCGGCTCCGCAATTCGTCGTCAGCCTGCTGCTGCTTTACGTCTTCGCCGTGCAGCTCAGCTGGTTCCCGGTCGGCGGTTATGGCACCTTCCGGCACCTAGTGCTGCCCGCCGTTACCCTCGGCATCCTCGGCTCCGGCTGGTACGCTCGCATGATGCGCTCCTCGATGATCGAGGTGCTGGCGGCTGATTTCATGAGAACCGCCCGCGCCAAGGGCCTGACGCGGCACAGGGTCGTCCTGCGTCACGCCCTGCCCAACGCCATCCTGCCCATCATCGCCATGATCGGCATCGACATCGGCGTCTTCATGGGGGGCGTCGTCGTGGTGGAAAGCGTCTTCGCTTGGCCCGGCATCGGGCAACTGGCATGGCAGGCGATCCAGCGCATCGACATCCCGATCATCATGGCGGTGACCCTCGTCTCCGCCGTGGCGATCGTTCTCGGCAACCTTTTGGCCGACCTCATCACCCCGTTCATCGACCCCAGAATCAAGATCCGCTAAGCAAAACCCCAAAAAAACCAACAGGAGAGACCATGAAAAACCTTCTCGCCTCCACCGCCCTCGTGCTGGCGCTTGCCCTGCCCGCCATGGCGCAAGACTACACCCCCGATCCCGCCGCCAAGCAGGGTGGCGAAATCACCGTCACCTACCACGATGACGTCG
>CANBRQ010000066.1 GCA_947371955.1 Paracoccaceae bacterium
CGCTTTCGCACCGCCCAGATCGGCGGCGAACTTGTACCAGGCATAGGCAATGTCGGGGTTGCGGGTCAGCAGATCGCCGCTGAGGTATTTGTCGGCAATCCGTCCGGCATGGTCGCAGATGGCGGGGTTCATCTGGCCCAAAAGCCCACCCAAAGCCAGCGTCATCGTCAGGTCCAAGGGTGCATCCCAGCCCGCGATCGGCGTGCCGTCAAGGTCATTGCGGGCCACAACCAGCAGGGCATCCGGGTTGCCGCCAAAGGCCGCATCCTTGATCAGGCTGTTGGCATAAGCCACGTCCTGCGCCACGCCGATGCCGTTCATGTAATAGTTGGACAAGGCCATCTTCTGCGCGTTGTCAAACTTGATGCCGCTGGCCCGCAGGTTTTCGATCAGCTTGTCGGTCTTGAGTTGGTCCAAGCGCCCGGCGTCCACATAAAGGTCGATCTTGGCCAGTTCGAGATCGGTCGGCGAAAAGCCGGAATCAAGCTTGGTGCGCCAATCCATCAGCGTCAGGATATAGTCGAACCAACGATTCGGGTCGGACGACTGCAGCACCCGGATGTCATGCATCAGAAAGCGCAGGCGCATTGGGTCGGTCAGGGCCGCCGCGTCGCCTGCGATGGCGGTCAGGTCATCCTCGGGCGCGGTGGTCGCGTCCTTGCTGCAGATTTCCTGCGGTTTGACCTTGGGCGGCATGAAGGCCAGGTCGATGGTCTTGGCGAAGGCCGGGCTTATGGGCAGCGCCATGCCGAGGCTGAGAACCAGCGCCGAGGCGACGGAAAGGAAAGGCCGCTTCATCTTTGATCCCCTAGTTAAAACAGGCAAGAACGCGCGGCGCATTGCCCAAGGGCACGTCCAACGTGATCTCGACTGACTGGGCCCCATCGGGCCAGAGGCTGGTCATCGGCATGTAAAAGCGCCCGGTCTTGACCTGATCCTTGTTGCGGAAAATGCTTTTGGTGCGGATCAGGCCATTGCTGGCGGCAAAGTCGAACTGCGCCTGCGAGGCGGGCGCGCCGTTGGCATCGATAAACAGCGTATAGCTTTGCCCGGCATCCAGTGAGGTCAGGTCTGCCACCACAGAGTTGGCCTGCGGGTTCACCGACACCGGCAAAGGCACCCTGCAATTGTCACCCGCCGCCGCAATCAACTCGGCAAAGGGTTGGTCGCCGAAGTTGGCGAGGTTCTCGTTCACCGGGTTGGTCCAGATCAGGAAGGCCGGACGCGCATCCTGAAACGCACTGGAGGTGAGGTAGCTGGAGATCGCCGCAAACCCGCCTCCGCCCGTCACGGCATAGAGTGAGGTATCAAGGCCGGTGGCCTTGGCAACAAAGCCCGCGAGGTTGGCAACCGGATCGCCGTCCACCTCGGTTCCGACAATCGCCACGCGGGCGCTGTTGCCAGTGGAGCCAAAGATGCTGTTGTCCTTTGCCGTGCCGCTACCCTGAATCCGGTTGGACGAATAGGCATCCGTCTCGGCAAGGGGCAGGGGCAGCAGACAATGGCGCTGCAGGGCACTGCGCATGGCCGAATCGATGGCGACCTTGCCCGCCGGGCTGGTGTCGAAGCGCCCTTTCGGCATGTCGGCGTAGCCGGGTGCCTTAAAGATCACGTCTGCAATCGCCTTGGCCTCTCGTCCCGCCCCGGACGAGGTCATGCGGTAATCGGTCAGGAAGAACGAGGGGCCATCGGTCAGCGGCACATGCAGCGACAGTCGGGCGTCCACCGCAAGCACGCCGCGCTTTTGCAGCTTCTTCAGACCCTCAAGGTAGACCGTCGTGGCGATGTTGGCGTCAAAACCATAGTCGCGGGCCGCCTGCGGCAGTTGGTCCGGCATGGCGAGGCTTTTGGTCGGCACCGGCACATAGATCAGCGTGGTGCCCAGCTTGGCCAGCGCCACCGACAGCGCGGCGATCTGATCCGCCGTCTCGTCCGAGAAAGCGTTGAACATCCGCATGTCCGGCTCGACCCGGTAAAACACGCCATCCAGCCCCTCGATCGCGGCGGTCTTTTGCTGGCTGTCCAGACCCGAGCAGCTATAGGCCGATTGGGCCAGCGCAAGGGAAGGGATCGTCGCGGTCATGGCGGCGGACAGGCACAGGGCCGCCAGACGCAGGGTTCCAAGGCGCTTCATTCTTTAACAGCCATCAATGTACCATTGCTTGCAAGCAGGGTGATAAGGTTTGTCGCCGTCGCCTGGACCTGTACGTTGTCCGAGGCCTGCGCCAGTTTCAGGAAGTGTTGCGCCAGCGAGAGATCGGCCTTCGACCGTTCCGGCTTTTGCAAAAGAGCGATCGCCAGCCGCAGGGCAACCCGCCCGTCGCCGGCTTTTTCACCTTGGGCGGCGATCTTGTCCTGTGTTGCCTTGGACATCTCGCCAAACAGCTTGTCCTTGCCGTTCAGGTCGATGATCGCATCCAGTGCAAGGGAGTTTCCGGCCCAGGCATAGGGATACAGCACGGCGGCATAGGCCTTTTTGCGCGCATCCGGCTCTGTCGCGGGATCAATCCGGCGCAGGGCTTCTACGACAGCGGGCAGGGCCCAGACGCGGCCGGTGCCAAGGGCGATGGTGCCGTAATAGGCGATGTCTGATGCGGTAGAGGTGGCCGCATTGTCCGACAGATAGCGTTCATATTTTTGCGCGGCCAGCCCGTCGCCATGATCGGACAAGGCGCGCAACTCGTCCGGTGTGACGTCCTTGCCCGCCAGCATCCGTTTGCGGGCATCCTTCAACTCAGGCGTCGGAAGTTTCTTGGTCGAGGTCAGGCCCTTGGTCACCACGACGGCAATCTGCCGGTGGGTCTTGTCGGGCGGAATGTTCATCGAAATGGCTTGGGCATAGCTGCCGCCCACCAGCACAAACGCCAGCACCAAAGCGGTCGCGGCCGAGCGGATCAACAGGGGTAACTTGGCCATGGCGCTGTGCCTCACTTCAGTTCGAGCAGGTCGTCTTCGGCGGGTCGGTCTTGACGTTGTCAGAGGAGATCAGCGTGATCGGCTTTGCCCCGCGCAGATCCAGCGCCACCGACTTGAACTGCGCCGTCAGATCACCGCTGAGGAACTGCGGGTATTGTTGCGTGAAATCATTGGCATCCAGATAGATGCTCTCGCCAATCGCCCCAGCCAGACCCGAACCGTTGGCCGCCAGCTTGTTGCCGGTAACCCAGGTCTGCGCGCCCTTGCGCTGACCCGAAACCCAGATGCCCGCACTCTGGTTGGACAGGATCGTGTTCTGTTCCACCCGAGAATCCAGACTGTCGCGGACCTCGATGCCCTTCTGGGTGTTGTCGATCACCAGATTGCTGGTGATCTTCTCGCAATCGGAATTGCTGATCGCAATGCCGCCGCCATCGCGCTTCCAGATGACGTTGTGCGACACCAGTGCGCCGCTGCTGTCCTTGCCGATCAGAATGCCCGCGTGCTTGCCGCCCATGACGACATTGCCCTCGATCACTGCTCCGGTCGAGCCATCGGCCAATCGGATCGCGTTGGTGGGCATCTTGCCCGAGAACAGGTTGGAGCGGATCGTGGCATTGGTGCTGTGCGTCACCACAACAGAGCCGCCGCGCATGTCGGCAAAGCGGTTGCTTTCAACCACGACATCCGAGGCGCCATCGATGGTCAGGCTGACCAGATCCTCGAACCGGCTGGACTCGATGTGGTTCTGGCGGTCAGCGGTGTGAATGATGCCGCGCATCACCGCAAAGCCCGAAAATGCCGGGGCCGTACCGAAGCCGAGGTGCTGAATATAGGCGTTCTTGACCGCGACCGATCCGCCATCCGCCGTGGTGACGAAAGGCATGAACGACGGGCTTGCTGGATTGGCCAGACCCACGCCGGATATGGTGCTGCCGTTCAGATCAAGGTGCCCGAAGTTGGTGAGGAATGCTCCGGTACTGCGGTTGATTTCGATCTTGTCGTTGGGCCCAAGCGTCAGGCCCGCGCCCGACCAGATCACCAGCGGCACGTCCAGCCGCAGGGTGCCGCCCGCGTCCACGCTTTGCAGTTGGTTTTCCTGCAACAAGCGGCGGATGTCGGCCAGATTGGCGGTGCCCTTGCGCAGCACCAGCGCTTTCAGGTTCGGATTGGACTGCGCCGCAAGCACGTTGAACGTGCCGTCCGGACCATAGGATTGCGACAGCATCGTCATCGCCAGCCGCAGATCAAGGCTTTGCCCCTCGACCGGAAGCGGGGGAGCCTTGACCGTGGCGGGCTGTATGAAGGTCAAGGCGGGCTTGTCCGGAACGGCAAAGGCCGCCAGCCCCGCCTTCTGCACCAGCGCCACGGCTGAGAACTCCGCCAGACCCTCGTCCGCGATCAGGCTTTGCAGACCCTTCAGCAGCACGCGCATGGCATCTGTCTGTTCGTCCTGCCGGGACTGGGCCTGCAACGGCAGGGCGGGCAGGGTCAGACAAACGACACATGCGACGGCTGAGGACAGCCGCCGCATGAGGGCATGTGCAGAGGTCAATCTGCGGTATGTGGGCCGGGTTTCAGGCATACAGGGCCACGACTTGCGCCGTTTCGGGCGCTGGTTTCACAGCACGTTCGGCTTGGTGCATCGTCAACAGAACCACCTCCGCTTCGATTTGGCTGGCATTGTAGAGTGTCACTGCCGTTTCGCCCTCGACGTCGATCCGCTGCCCGGTGTGCAGCAACGAGAAGGATTGCGCGGTCGACATGATGACCTCGCCCGAGGCGATGAGAACCTCGCGGTGCGGGCCTGCCGCCAGATCAAGGCTGGCACCTGCCGAAATCCGTGCGGTCTTGATTTGGAAACCCGCGGACTCGAACAGCGCGTCAGAGGGTTTGCGCAGCGGGATCGAGGCCGCAGGGGCCGCCGCCAGATGCTTTTCCGCCTCAACCCGCTTGCCGGCTTTCAGATACTCCGCCACCTTCTTGACGCTCTGGCAATGGCCCACACGGGTCACCAGCAAGGCGTCCGGCGTGTCGATGACAATGATGTCTTTCAGGCCCACCACCGTCACCAGACGCGAGGTGGAACGGACCATGCAATCGGTCGACTCAACCGCAATCACATCGCCCTGCAGGACGTTGCCCTGTTCGTTCGACTTAGAGATGCCGTACATCGCGGTCCACGATCCGACATCGCTCCAGTTCACGTCCAAGGGCGCCAACGAGATGCGGGTGGTCTTTTCGAAGACCATGCTTTCGGTGGGCGCAGAAATCGCCTGACCGAAGAGTTCGGCATTCAGTTCCAGGCCATCCGGGGCATGCAGGCCTTGTGCTACGGCCTGCTCCACGATGTCTGCGGTGAAGCGGTCAAACTTGCGGTATTCCTCGATGATGGTACGGGCGGCAAACATGCTGATGCCCGAGGCCCAGTAGGCGATGTTGCTTTCCACCAGAAGGCGGGCCTTGCGGGTCGGCGGCTTTTCGACAAAGCGATCCACTTTGCGCAGGCCGGGGAATTCGATGAACGGTCCGCCGTCGGTTATGTATCCGAAGCCGGTTTCCGCATAGCGCGGCTTGATGCCGAAGGTGATGATCTGGCCAGCCATTGCGGGCAGACGCATCGCCATGATGGTCGAATTCAGGTCGCCCTCGATCACGTGGTCCGCCGGAATGACGACCATCAGCGCGTCCGGGTTGCGGGCCACCAGATGGAAGGCCGCTGCCAGAACCGCCGGTCCGGTATTGCGGCCCATCGGTTCATGGATCACGTCAGCTGTGCAGTTGATCTCGGCCAGCTGGCTTGCGATCGTCTCACGATGCCGGATCGCCGAGACGATGACCGGCGGCTGGTATCCTTGACCACGGTGGCGTTCCACAGCGGACTGAAAGAAGGTCAGCGAATCTGCCTCTCCGACCTTCTGGAACTGCTTGGGGCTTTGGGTGCGTGACACCGGCCAGAGACGCGTGCCGTTGCCGCCACAGATGATCAAAGGATAAATGTTCGTCATGATTTCTCCGGAATTTGGGGGGATGAGCCTCCAAACCAGGACTTGGACAACCGCAAGGTTGCGGATTTCCCGATGTCGTCTTTTCCCAATGCGCCTTCCGGCGGGACAAGATCAACCGGAACGAAAAGGTCGCCCCGGAGTGACGCGGCATTGGTCGCCGAATTCACGACGACCTGAACCGGAATGGTCCGTCCATCGTTCATATCGAGATATGCCGTCTCACCACTCATCGCTTTAGCCAATCCCTCGATGCTCATTTGTGTTTCCACATTGATCTCGGTGGTGGAGCCAAAGAATGATAAAATCGTGTCAAAAGGAAGAACTGTGGAACCTTCAAAAATTCCTTTAGTTACTTGCACTTCGCAGTCGCACGGCAGCTGGAAACTCAGCACGTCGCCGGTGTTGGAATTGATGGAAAACACCACCTCGCCTTTTTTAGCGGCGGGATTGAGCATGGCAACCTGACCGGCAGCCGTCGCCTTCATTTCATTGCCAAGTCGCTCAACGAAAACGGGACGTGATTCGTAGCTTTGCGTGTAACGGTTGTACATGATCTTGCCCGCGCCCAGCATCAGCACGATGGACAGAAGGGCCACCGAGACGCTTCTGATCCGGAATTTCGCGGCAGCACCATCGGCAGGGCGCGCAACTTTGGGTTGCGTGGGGCCGCTGTAGGCCATCAGCCCGCCGACCGAGACGAAATCGCCCGCGATATAGCTGTTCAGAATGTAGCGCAGCTGGGGCAGGTGCGATCCGGCAGGGTCAAGGAACTGCAAGGTCATCTCGCCATCGCGGCGCGAACCGGCCACCACGACCTCGGGGAAGATCGAGACCGAGAAGCCCTGGAAGTCGAACTGCAGTTTGACGAATTCCTTGTGGCCCTTCCACTGCGGGTCCAGGGCGCCATCAATCGCCACGTAGGCGGCGGTCACCGAAATCTCGACACCGTCCAGCTTGTACTCGCCAAACTGCGCCTTGAAGGGAATGGGCATGACCGGGTGTTCGGTTTCGAACGCAAATTCGGTCGGCATCACCTTCGGCTCGGCATTGGCCGGGGCGGAAGCCTGCTTGGCCGAAGTGCCGCCCGCCTTGGCGGGGGCTGCAGCACCGGCGTCGGCTGCGGTGGAACGTGCCGCAACGGGCGTTACGTCACGTGTCGTCTCGCGCGGGGCGGAGAAGGGATCACTCATGGTGGTTCCTTTATGCGATGAACCCGAGTTCATATTTTTGACACCATGATCACGGCGATCATCAGCCAGGCTAGGGCAAGGAAATGGTGAACGGAGGACTCGAAGGCCGCCATGCGTTGCATGAGGCTGAGTTTGGGTCCCTTGTTGGTCTCGCCCTGACGCGTCCATTTTTGCTTGTCGAGGCGGAACAGGACAAAGATCTTGACCGCAGCCCCGGCGACCTGACCGAAGTACAGGATGAAGGGATGGGAGATCGGAAACCAGGTGCCGCGGAACAGCGAGATGACAACGCAAAAGATGTAGCGCGTGATCATGACCCAGGCGATGTAGAAGGGAATGATCGAGACCGAGTGGAAGGCCGCAGACAACAGAACCGACATCGGGCCGACCATCGTGGTCCACATCGAGATGCGCTGGTCAAGGATCGACCACCAGGTGAAGAAGCCGATGTCGCGTGGCCCAAGGGCGATGGCGCGGCCATTGGTCCGCATCATGTTGCCGAACCAGCGGGTCATCAGGACCTTGGAGCTTTCATAGAAGGTCGGACGCGGCTGGGTTTCCATCGAGATGGATTGCACGTCCGGCAGATAGGCCATCTGGTAGCCGTTCTTCAGCAGCCAGTACCATGTGGATTTGTCGTCCCCGGTCAGGAACTTCACATGGCCAAGACGCCAGTGGTCCAGATAGTCGTACAGGATGCCGTTGACGAATTGCGGATTGGTCGCAAGGTCGGCCCGGAAGACCGACATGCGGCCCGTCAGGGTCAGCACCCGGCTGGAAATCCCCATCGAGGACATCATCACCTGACGCTGGTTGAAACGCAGGATGAACCAGTCGCGAAACAGGTTCTTCTTGTGGATGATGATGCCTTCATCGGTCGTCAGTGCCCCCAGCTTGGGGTTGGTGAACATGGGCGCCGCCTGCGCCACGATGTCAGCGGGCACCATCGTGTCGCCGTCGACAAACACGCAGATGTCGCGGGCAGTCGGGCATTCTGCTGCGATCAGCCGCAGCGTCCGCGCCATGGCGTCACGCTTGCCGTTCGACTCGATGCGGTCGAGCACCAGTTTGACCCTTGAAAGGTCATGCGGTGAACTGTCGAAGATGCTGCGGATCAAGCGTTCGTCCGAGCCGTGCACGACCGAGGCCACGATTGTGGCTCCGTCCCGTGCGTTGGAAGCGGCGAGGAACAGCGCCTTGTAGCAATCTATCGTCGTGCTTTGCTCCACCATATAGGTGGTGACAAGGAAATAGGCGTGGCAGGGGGCCCCGCGCGCCGCGAAGCGCGCGAAGGCCCTGGCTTTCCGGCGGGGGTAGATGACCTTGACGTACAAGATCGCCCGCGTGAAGTTGATTGCCGCCCAAGAGTAACGCCACGTCCCCAGGAACCCCAGGATGAAGATCGTGTTCGTCGTGGCGTGAATTGTTCCCAAGGCACCCTTGGGAACAAGGGATGTCATAAGGAAAATGATGGCGAAATACGCCGCATGGGTGAGCAATCTGACCATGAGCTGTTACCAGCAGATGCCCTGATAGTGACCATCCGAGACCATGTCGCGCTTCATCCGCGTCAGGTCGAGAACGGGCCGGGTCTTGGCCGCCTCTTGCAGGCTGGGGATGGAGCCCTTGTAGTAGTTGCCCACCAGGATCGCGCCATTGTCGTTGATCATCTGGTCGAGACTTTCGACCATCCGGTCCTTGAGGTCCGGGATCACGTCATTGCCACGGCCAGCGGTCGAGTTGTTGTTGGCATAGGCCTCGAAGACATAGGGGTCATAGATCTCGACACCCACGCCGTTCTTGATGAGACGCGCCGCCAGCTCCGCGAGGGGGCTTTCACGCAGGTCATCGGTGCCGGGCTTGAAGCTGATGCCGACGAAGCCGACCTTCTTGGCGCCAGACGCTTCGATCATGCTTTCGGCGCGCTGGATTTGCGCCTCGTTGGCCTCGATCACGGCGTTCAGCAGGTGGGCTGGGGTGCCGTTGGTGGCCGCAAGGTGACGCAGGGCGCGCACGTCTTTCGGCAGGCATGAACCGCCAAAGGCGAAACCCGGGCGCATGAAGTACTTGGACATGGCCACTTTTTCGTCCGAGCACAGGATTTCCATGACGGTCTGGCCGTCAAGGCCGGCGGACTTGGCGATGTTGCCGATCTCGTTGGCGAAGGTGACCTTCACGGCGCGCCAGGTGTTGGAGGTGTATTTCACCATCTCGGCGGTACGCAGGTCCACGACGTGGATCTTGCAGTTCAGCATGTCGTTCAGCGCTGTCAGGAAGTCAGCCGTCGGTTTGTCCATCGCACCGAACACGATCAGCCCCGGATCGTAGTAGTCTTCGATTGCCGTGCTTTCCCGCAGGAATTCCGGGTAGTAACCCACGCCGAAGTCCTTGCCCGCCACTTTGCCGGATTTGCTCTCCAGCGCCGGGATGCAGGTGCCTTCGCACGAGCCCGGAACGATGGTCGAACGCACCACGACCGAGTGGTAGGACGATTTGTTGGCCAGCGCCGCGCCGATGTTCTCGCACACGCCACGGACATATTTCAGACCGACCGAGCCATCCTCGGCGGAGGGGGTGCCCACCGCGATGAAGGACGCGTCGGTGTTGTCGATGGCATATTGCACATCGTTGGTGGCCGTGAGCCTGCCCGCCGCCACAACTTCGGCGATCAGCTCATCGAGACCATTTTCCACGATGGGCGAAAGCCCGTCGTTGATGGCCTTGATCTTGCCGGGGTCCACATCCACGGCGATAACCTGGTGGCCGTCCTTTGCCAAACACGCTGCAGACACCACTCCGACATATCCAATGCCGAACACGCTTATTCTTGCCATTCTCTGCCTCTTTGCTCGATATTCGTCTATTGTTCTTGTTTTTCGCCGTCTTCTCTTCGATTTGGAGGCTATTCAGGTTCCACTCGAAGCTATCCTTTTGTGTGTCAACCTACTCTTTGGGATTGTTGATGAGAAGGAAATTAACTGTTCCTTCCCGCGCTGTCCGAACCACCGTGTCAAAAGAGCTACACTCTTGTTTTGATGTTTCAAAAGTGCTGCAAAAGCTTGCATCAAGGCGAGTCACGAATCTTTCAGACAGCCGCCACAAAAAAGCCCGAATCGTTCTTTTTTGCCTGCTGCAGTTGCGAAGTGACGCCTGAAAACGGGCGTGCCCTTGACCGTTTCCGTGCCATCCGTCAAGAACAGGCCATTAAACAGGGCGCACGACCGGCGATGCGGCAGACGAGCTATGCTGACAGCCTGTCCTTGCAGGAGTGATCATGTCGCGGTTCTTGATGATGTGCCTTGTGGCGCTTGGAGTCCTTGTCGGTTGTGGCCGGGTCATCACCATATCTTTGCCGGATGGTCTCCCGAGTTTAGTCTCCTTCCGTCGCGAAGGCGCTCTTCCGCCCGGCTATGATCGCTTCCTTAGTCCGGCCAGCTACAACTTCCGCTATTCCTTGCCCACCGAACCGGTGCGCCGGGGAGATGTCAGTGAAAGGTTCGAACTGCGCGACGGCGATTGCGTTGATTCTGATTGCGCAAGCGGCCGTCTGCGCGCCGAAATCAGCGAGTCCGACAAGGCCGCGACCGGCCATGTCGGTCAGGACGTCTGGTACGGCTGGAGCTTTTACAACGACAGCATGGATGCCGTGCCGCGTGACAAGTCGGTCGGACTGGTGCTGGGGCAATGGAAGCTGTCGGGCGACCAGCCGCCGCCCTTCCGCATCGTGCAGACCTCCGCCGGCGATCTGAACTGGGCCAAGTGCGATACGACCATCTGCAACCGCTCTGGCACCGACCATGAAGATGTCGTGGCAGAGCTGGAGAACATGAAGGTCGCCAGCAACTGGGGCAAAGCGCAGAACGAGGGTGATGTGTGCAGCCTGTTCTCGATGTCAGACATGAAGGGCAAATGGGTCGATATCGTCGTCAACACCAACTTTGGCGCAGACACGGGAGGCTATCTGCGGATCTGGGTCAATGGCGTGCTGAAGTGCAATTACTCGGGCCGGATGGTCTGGGGCTCTCCTGCCGTGTTGAACGGGGCGCCGTTGGTTCACAGGCGTGGTTTGTTCGCCAGCTACACCAAGCCGTGGCGCGCAAAGCAGGGCGGGGCGGCGATCCCGACCATGGTCGCCTATTATGACGAGTTCCTGTCGGGCAAGTTGCGGAGCGATGTCGATCCAGCCAGCCGCGAAACCGCCGGCCTGCGCCCAAAAGACTAAGACCGCCGCCTTCTGATGACCAATCAAGCGCCCTCCGGGGCGCTTGTTGCATTTTGCGACATCGGCGGGGCAGGGGCCCGCCTTGCCCGTGTGTGAAAGCCGGCCGGGAAGGCGGCGTATATGATCCTGATCAATGTCAAAGCCGGGCTGGCTGCTATTGATGCGCGCAGGACGGACGGCAGGATCGCCGGCGCCAACAGGAACCACAGAACAGGCCCATGCCGCCCATACAACTGGCAAATGCGCATGGAACGCAAGGAAGGGAGAGCCATGCTACAGGTCAGAATCCACGGGCGCGGCGGGCAGGGCGTGGTGACAGCCGCCGAGATGCTGTCCATCGCCGCCTTCCACCAAGGCCGCCACCCACAGGCCTTCCCCTCGTTCGGGTCCGAACGCACCGGGGCGCCGGTCGTGGCCTTCTGCCGGATGGATGACAGACCGATCCGCTCGCGCGAGCCGATCTCGGCCCCCGATGCGCTGATCATTCAGGACGCGCATCTGTTGCATCAGGTCGATGTATTTCAAGGGCTTATGCCAAACGGCTATGTCCTGATCAACTCCAACCGCACGGTCCATGAACTGGGCATCGAAAGTGTCGCCGCCCGCTTGCCAACCGGCCGCATCATCACGGTGCCCGCCACCGACATCGCCCTGAAGCATCTGGGCCGGCCCCTGCCGAATGCGGTCCTGCTCGGTGCCTTTGCAGCCCAGACCGGCTTCATCACGCTGGATGCCGTTATCCATGCCATCCACGACAAGTTCAAAGGCCCTGTCGCCGACAAGAACGCCGCAGCCGCAACCGAGGCTCACGACTTGCTTGCCCAAACCGCCGAGCCCGTGAAGGAGACGCTATGATTTCGCAAATGGAAGGCTCTCAGGCCGTCGCCCAGTCGGTCGCCCTTTGTCGCCCCGACGTGATCTGCGCCTACCCGATCTCGCCCCAGACCCATATCGTCGAGGGCCTTGGCGCGATGGTCAAAGGCGGCACCCTGACCCCATGCGAGTTCCTCAACGTCGAAAGCGAATTCGCCGCGATGAGCGTTGCCATCGGCGCCTCGGCCGCAGGGGCCCGGGCCTATACCGCCACCGCGTCGCAGGGCCTCCTCTACATGGTCGAGGCGATCTATAACGCCTCGGGCCTTGGCTTGCCCATCGTGATGACCGTCGCCAACCGCGCCATCGGCGCGCCCATCAACATCTGGAACGACCATTCCGACAGCATGAGCCAGCGCGATTGCGGCTGGCTGCAACTGTTCGCCGAAAGCAACCAAGAGGCGGTGGACCTGCACATCCAGGCCTTCCGACTGGCCGAAGAACTGTCGATGCCGGTCATGGTCTGCATGGACGGCTTCATCCTGACCCATGCCTACGAACAGATCGACATCCCCACCCAAGCGCAGGTCGACTCGTTCTTGCCGCCCTACGAACCCCGTCAGGTGCTGGACCCCGCCGAACCCGTCTCCATTGGCGCGATGGTGGGCCCAGAAGCCTTCATGGAGGTCCGCTACATCGCCCATGCCAAGCAGACCATGGCGCTGGACCTGATCCCCGGCATTGCCGCCGACTTCGCCCGGACCTTCGGCCGCGAGGCGGGCGGCTTGGTCCGCCGCTACCGCTGCGATGATGCAGAGACAATCGTGGTCGCCTTGGGCTCGGTCGTGGGCACGTTGGAGGAAACCGTCGACGCTTTGCGCGCCAAGGGCGAGAAGATCGGCCTTCTGTCGATCCGTTCTTATCGCCCCTTCCCGCTGGCTGCCGTGCGCGCAGCGCTGAAGGATGCCAAACGCGTGGTCGTGCTGGAGAAAAGCTTCTCCGTCGGCCTTGGCGGCGTGGTTTCCGCCGATGTCCGGATGGCGCTGTCGGGCCTGCATCTGCGCGGCTATACGGTCGTGGCGGGCCTAGGCGGGCGGCCCATCACCCAGGCCGCACTGACCAGGATGCTGGCCGAAGCCGTAGCGGACACGCTGGAACCGCTCACCTTCCTCGACCTCAACCATGACATCGTGAACCGCCAACTCGCGCGCGAGGCCGCCACCCGCCGCAGCGGCCCCATCGCCGAAAACCTGCTGCGCGATGTTGGCGGCAAGTCCCCCAGGACCGAGACGGCCGACAAGACCGAGGTGACCGCATGAGCCAGGATCTCAAATTCTACCAGACCGGCACCTTCACCGTCGGCAACCGCCTTTTGGACCCCGATCAGCGCACCGTCCAGTCCTCCCTCGCACGCGACAATTCCCTGACCTCGGGCCACCGCGCCTGTCAGGGCTGCGGTGAGGCGCTGGGTGCCCGCTACGCCGTGGATGCCGCCATGCGGGCCACGAAAGGACAGTTGATCGCCGCCAACGCGACCGGCTGTCTGGAGGTATTTTCAACACCTTACCCGGAAACCAGCTGGAAACTGCCATGGCTTCACAGCCTGTTCGGCAATGCCGCCGCGGTAGGCTCTGGCATCGCCGCAGCGCTGAAGGTCAAGGCCCAGAAGGCCGGCCTTGAACACTCCGCCACCCACGTGATCGCCCAGGGCGGTGACGGGGGCACCACCGACATCGGCTTTGCTTGCCTGTCGGGCATGTTCGAGCGGAACGATGACGTCCTTTACATCTGCTACGACAACGAAGGCTACATGAACACCGGCGTCCAGCGGTCCTCGGCCACCCCACCCGGTGCCCGTACCGCCACAACGCTGCCTTTGGGCCCGCAACCGGGTGAGGAATTCGGCAAGGGCAAGAACGTGCCCCTCATCGCCGTCGCCCACGAAATCCCTTACGTCGCCACTGCTTCGGTCGCCGACCTGCATGATCTGGAGGCGAAGGTGACCAAAGCCATGACGATCCACGGCGCCCGTTACCTGCATGTCTTCGTGCCGTGCCCCTTGGGCTGGGGTTCTGCCAGCAGCGACACGATCAAACTCGCCCGGCTTGCCCACGAGTCCGGCATCTTCCCGCTGTTCGAGGCGGAACATGGCGAGATCACCTCTGTCCGCAAGATTCGCCACCGCGTCCCGGTGGAGGACTACCTGCGCCTGCAAAAGCGTTACGCTCACCTGTTCGGCAGCCACCCCCGCCCCGATATCGTGGCCCGCCTGCAAGCGATGGCCGACAAGAACATCAAGCGGTTCAATCTGTTGGAGGACGCAGCATGACCATGGAAAAGCCCTTCGCCATCACGCTGGACCCAGGCTCGTCGCTCGCCAACAAGACCGGAAGCTGGCGGACCGAGCGGCCCGTCTATGTCGACCGCCTGCCGCCCTGCAACCACGAATGCCCGGCGGGTGAGGATATCCAAGGCTGGCTCTACCACGCCGAAAGCGGCAACTATGAAGCCGCGTGGCGCCACCTGACCCGCGACAACCCGTTCCCCGCCATCATGGGCCGGGTCTGCTATCACACCTGCGAAACCGCCTGCAACCGCGCCAAACTGGACTCGGCAGTGGGCATCAACTCCGTCGAACGCTTCCTTGGTGATGAGGCGTTGAAGCAAGGCTGGGCCTTCACCCCGCCCGAAGGCCGCACCGGAAAGGCCGTGCTGGTGGTGGGCTCCGGCCCCTCGGGCCTGTCTGCCGCCTATCACCTGCGCCGCTTGGGCCATGCGGTGACCGTCATGGAAGCCGGAGACAAACCCGGCGGCATGATGCGCTGGGGCATCCCGCAATACCGCCTGCCTCGCGATGTGCTGGATGGCGAGGTTGCGCGTTTGGACGCCATGGGCGTCACCTTCCGCTACAACGAGAAAGTCACCGACATCGAAGCCTCCATGCGCGAGACAGGCGCCCATGCCGCCTTCCTCGCCATCGGCGCCCATATCGCCAAGCGCCCCTATATCCCAGCCAAGGACGGCGCACGCATCCTTGATGCCGTGTCCGTCTTGCGTTCGATGGAGGGGCAGGAGAAACCGATGCTCGGCCGCCGCGTCGTAGTCTATGGCGGCGGCAACACCGCCATAGACGTCGCCCGCACCGCCCGCCGTCTGGGGGCGACCGATGCCATCATCGTCTACCGCCGCACCCGCGAAAAGATGCCCGCCCATGACTTCGAACTGGAAGAGGCGCTGGAGGAGGGGGTCAAGGTCAAGTGGCTGTCGACCATCACCAACGCAGAGGGCGGCCATCTGACCATCGAGAAGATGGTGCTGGATGCCGAGGGCAAGCCGCAACCGACAGGGGAATATGAAACCCTCGACACCGACTCGCTGGTGCTGGCCTTGGGACAGGATGTCGACATGTCGCTCTTGTCCCATATCCCCGGCCTGATGACCCAAGACGGCGTGGTGCAGGTTGACCCGCACTCCATGATGACCGGCCACCCCGGCCTGTTCGCTGGTGGCGACATCGCCCCCGGAGAGCGCAACGTCACCGTCGCCATCGGCCACGGCAAGAAGGCCGCCCGCAACATCGACGCCTGGCTGCGCAATGCTTCGCTTGAGGCCAAGCCTGACCACCAGCTTGCCAGCTTTGACCGCCTGAACACCTGGTACTACGCCGATGCCCCCCAAACGATGCGCCCGCAACTGGACCTCGCCCGCCGCACCTCCAGCTTTGACGAGGTGCAGGGCGGGTTGACCGAAACCACCGCCCTGTTCGAAGCCCGCCGCTGCCTAAGCTGCGGGAACTGCTTTGAATGCGACAACTGCTATGGTGTCTGCCCCGATAATGCCGTGATGAAACTGGGGCCCGGTGAGCGCTTCGCCATCAACCTCGATTACTGCAAGGGTTGCGGCATCTGCGCCGCCGAATGCCCCTGTGGCGCGATTGAAATGGTGGCAGAGGAAAGCTGACCAAAGCAAAAATGCCCCCGATCCTGCAGGCCCGGGGTCGGGATCCTATCCGCAGCATAGACCCTTCAGGTCTAAGGCGATCAATGGCGGGGAATTGCCATGATCTCGCAGAAACCTCTTTGCAGACGGGCCGAACAAGGCCGGCCGAGCGCCAGTGCTGTCTTTGACACAAGGTCCGTTCAGCGCACCTTTGCAAGACCGGCAGCCTTGCGCGGCCCTTGCAATGCAACGGAGGAAGGTCTTGGCGCGCTGCTTTGCCGCCACCTGGCCGCTATGGACGACAAACCCAGAAATGGACTGACGTAATGCCTTTGAAAGGTCATTTTTTTATGTAAAATAGCTCGTGCAGTGATCAAAGCAGGGAAAATGCGTAAGTTTGTAGCGGCCGACAACGACTTGGTTAAGGTTGTGCTGTCCGCTTCGGGCATGGCTGCGGATCTGGCGTACGAAGTTGTCAGTACAAAATTCGATCTGACGCGTTCAGACGCCCAGAAACTGCTGTCCTCGGGATACGGGGTGATCGCTGACAGCTTTCCCGTCGGCAAGGCGCAGGCCGCGCGGTCGGTTCTGGCGGCGTTCGGTGTGGAAATTGACCTTCAGGATGTCGATACAAAGCAAACGCCAGAGAAATTTGACATTTCCGTGCGGGTAAGCGATCCGTCATCCATAAGCAACGTGCAGCACGTGCTGGTGCGGTCCGGTTGGTCGGCCGCTGTTCACTTTGCGGATTTTGGTGGCCCGGCAGGGATGGAGATATGTGATATCTCCGAGAAACAGGCCAAGCAATACGCCAGCAAACTGCAGAAGATTGACGGCGTCACAGTTACCCTTTGCAGCCGCGGCTCTGCCAGATTTATCGTGTTTCCACCGGCGGGCCTGCCCAAGGCCGAAGAGGCCAGAATTCGCCGGCACGTCTCCAGGATGGGACATTCGGCCCCAGAGGGTCTTTGCGCCGTTGCGACGGGCCTCATGCGCAACGATTTGATCCTATTGCAAAAATGCTTTCCGAATGCCGGGCTTTTTGGGGTCAATCAGGCATTTTCGCGCTTTGACGTCACCGTGGTTGATGTCGGAGCGTCCTCGATTGAGGACTACGCCAAATTTCATCACCATCGTGGGGGCGCCACCGCATTGGCTGCCTTGGCAGGACGCAAGCCGCGTGTTGAAACCAACATTACGCTGTTGAAAATGCGAATGGTCTATGAGGAATTTTCCGCGATGGGCATCAAATTCCGGGTAGACCTGGTGTCTGCTTAGCCACTGTCTCTGTTGAAATAGGTACGTAACGCCATACCATTTGGCTGTAGGCTGCTGCTTTGCCCAACACCCGATGACCATTGGCCTCCGCCAATTCCAGGCCAGCCGTCCGCAGCATCCCACCTGATCCGAAGCACTGCAAACAGCGGGCTAGACTGTTGTCGTCTTCCCCCGGTTTCCCACATCCCGAATTGCAAGAAAGCCACTAAGGCTTTGAATTTGCTTCTGCCTTATGGATGAGTGGCAGCCCGTAGGGGAGTCGAACCCCTCTTACCTGGTTGAAAACCAGGTGTCCTAACCGATAGACGAACGGGCCACTGTCGGTGCTGGGCTGTCTAATCAAGCCGCCCGGCCTGCGCAAGGGGAAATCTGCATCAGGCCATGCGTTTGCCCGATCACGCGACCGCCGTCAGGCCTCGGCGGCATCCTCCAGCCGCAACTGGGGTTTGGCGCTGCCTTTCCAGTGGTTCAACTCCAGCCGCCCGGCGAGGTGAAAGCGGCGGTGGCCGGGGTTTTCCAAAGCGGCACCAAGGGGCGTGTCGAAGGCGTTGAAGGCCATGCCCTCGATCCGCGCGCCCATCGTGTCACCGAAGGACAGCTTGAGATGGTTCTCCCCGATGCGGCGGGCCACGATCATCTGGTCGGCAAAGGCAAAGCGCGGGGCAGGGGCTGCGGCGCCGAAGGGGCCGGCCTGTTCGATCTGCTCGATCAGCGCGGCGCTGACGGCGGTGGGCATCAGCAGGGCCGAGATATCAAGGTCGCCCGCGCCACCTGCACCGGCGCCCTGACGGGCCAGCAAAGCCTCCAGCCGTTCCATCGCGGGCAGCAACTGGGCGCGGGTCAGGGTAAGCCCCGCGGCCATCTTGTGCCCGCCGCCTTTCAGGATCAGCCCCTCGGCCGCCAGCCGCTGGATCGCGGCCCCCAGATCAACGCCGGTGACGGACCGGCCCGAGCCCTTGCCGATGTCGCCATCAAAGCCGATCACCACGGCGGGGCGGTGCACGGCCTCTTTGACCCGGGCGGCGACGATGCCAACGACGCCGGGATGCCAGCCCTCCTCAGCAGCCCAGGCCAAGGCGCCCTCCGGCCCATGGGCATCGATTTGTGCAAGGGCCAGTTCCCGCACCCGCGCTTCGATATCCCGACGTTCGGTGTTCAAACTGTCCAACCGTGCGGCGAGGGCGGTCGCTTCGGTCAGGCTGTCAGTGGCCAGAAGCCGCGCGCCAAGATCGGCCTGACCGATCCGGCCCCCGGCGTTGATGCGCGGCCCAAGGACAAAGCCCAAGGCGTAGGCCGAGGGTGCCTGATCCAGCCGCGCCACATCGGCCAGCGCGCGTAGTCCGACCCGGTCGCGCCGCGTCATGACCTTCAACCCCTGCCGCACAAAGGCGCGGTTCACGCCGATCAACGGGGCCACATCGGCCACCGTGGCCAACGCGACCAGGTCCAGCATGGCCATCAGATCGGGGCCCTGGATGCCTTTGGACCGCAGCCGCCGGTTCACTTCAACCAGCAACAGAAACACGACCGAGGCGGCGCAAAGATGCGCCAGATCGCCGGTTTCATCCTGCCGGTTCGGGTTCACCACGGCCAACGCCTGCGGCAGCGTTTCTGCGCCAAGGTGATGGTCCAGCACCACGACATCACAGCCAGCGGCGGCGATGGGTTCGTGCGAAAGCGTGCCACAGTCGACACACAGGATCAGATCATGCGCCGCCCCAAGGCTGGCCATAGCGGGGACATTGGGGCCGTAGCCCTCGTCAATGCGGTCGGGGATATAAAGCGTCGGTGCCAGCCCGAAATGCCGCAGCCAGACGATCAGCAGCGCCGCCGAGGACCCGCCATCCACATCATAATCGGCAAAGACCGCGATGCGCTGGCGGGCTTCGACGGCATGCACCAGCCGGTCTGCCGCCTTGCCCATATCGCGCAGCGAAAGCGGATCGGGCAGCAGATCGCGCAACGCCGGGGCGAGGAAGGCCTCGGCCCCTTCCGGCGTCACCCCGCGCGCCACCAGCGTCTGGCACAGCGCGGGCGGCAAAAGGGTCAGTTGCGCCATGGCTTCGGCCCGCCGCACGGTTTCGGGCGCAGGGCCGGACCAGCGGCGCAAGGTCAGTGAGGATTCGACGTTCAGAAAAGCTATCATGCCTTGGAAATGGCACCAGCGCCGTCCCGGCGCAACCCTTCGCTGACCCTAGACATTCTGAGCCTGGACGCCCCCACCAAAGCGCCGGTCCTGCAACTCGGCTGCGGCGCGGAACAGTCCGGGCATCATGGCCCTTGGTTCGGCGGTGTCATGGCCCTGCGGGTCCTCGAACAGGATCAGGCGCTGATGGCGCAGGTGGGTTGAGGTCAAGACACCTTCCCGGTCTTCGTAAAGCTCGCACAGGTGGCTGGTGACGTGATGCTCGTCCAGCCGGTTCTGGACATAGATGACCGAACTGTCGCGGCACTCTGCCAGCGCCTCCACCACGGCATTGCGGAGGGGATAGGTTTGCGCGAAGGCTTCCTTGCTGATGCCGCCAAAGAACCGGTTGAGGTAGTTGGTCAGCGAATGGGCCCGGAACGCGGTCAGCCTTGTCTGCGGGTTGACGGCAATCGCCGAGGCCTTGGGGAACCAGTGCAAGGCCCGCAACGCGGCAAACCCGCCGCCGGAACTGCCGTAAAAGACGATGTCACGCGGGGCCACGCCAAGACTTTGCGCGGCCCCGCGGATCAGGACCGCGATATACTCCATACAGTCGCGCTCAGCGGTGCCGATGTACCAGCCAAGGCCAAGGTCCTCGCAGGTTTCCAGCGTCGGATCAGAAAGGTACAGCGCATGGGCAGGCACCTCGGCATGCCATTCCCAGCGCCGGAAGACCGGCAAGGCCAACTGTTTGCGGTTCACAAAGCCCGAGAAGAAGATGGCCAGCCGGTCGTTCCGCTGCTTGGGGTAGAACGCCGCCGAGATTTTGGTTCCGCCCATGTCGATCCGGTACACCGCCGGCCCCGCCATCCCGGCAGGGTCTGACAGTTCGATCCGGGGCATGTCGCGCAGATGGGTGACGGCGACAGGCCTGAGTGCGGGCGCCTTCGGGTCCATGCCATCCTCCGATGCTGCAGCTTAGCCCCCATTGCCGGCAAATCGCGGCTGCGATAGGGCCGAAGCTGGTGCCTGATCACTTCACCGGGCTGCGATAGGTCATGTGCCGCACCGACCCGGTCTTCGACCGCATCAGGATGGTTTCCGTCGTGATATAGCCCCGGTCGCGCTGGATGCCGCGCAGGATCGAGCCTTGCGTCACCCCGGTCGCGGCAAAGATCACATCGGCCCGCACCAGATCGTCGCGGGTATAGACGCGGTCAAAGTTGGTGATGCCCGCCTTCCTTGCCCGGCCCCGCT
>CANBRQ010000067.1 GCA_947371955.1 Paracoccaceae bacterium
GCTGGAGCTGGAGTTCAACCCGCAAGGTACCTGGGCCGAGCGTCTACGGGCTGGCGGGGCCGGCATCCCCGGCTTTTACACCAAGACCGGCGTGGGCACCGTGATCGCCGACGGCAAGGAGCACAAGGACTTCAACGGCGAGACCTATATCCTTGAACGCGGCATCATCTCTGACCTGTCGATCGTCAAGGCGTGGAAGGCGGACCCGAGCGGAAACCTCGTCTTCCGCAAGACCGCCCGCAACTTCAACCCGCCCGCCGCCACCGCGGGCAAGGTCTGCGTGGCCGAGGTCGAGGAAATCGTCCCGTTGGGCTCCTTGGATCCCGACACCATCCACCTGCCGGGCATCTATGTTCACCGCCTGATCCAGGGCGAGCACGAAAAGCGCATCGAAAACCGGACGACTCGCAAGAAGGAGGCCGTGTGATGGCTGGCTGGGACAGAAACCAAATCGCCGCCCGTGCGGCGCAGGAACTGCGCGACGGGACCTATGTGAACCTTGGCATCGGGATTCCGACGCTGGTGTCGAACTATATCCCCAAAGGCGTCAACGTCACCCTTCAATCGGAAAACGGCATGCTGGGCATGGGTCCCTTCCCCTTTGAGGGTGACGAGGACCCGGACCTGATCAACGCCGGCAAGCAGACCATCACCGAACTGCCGCAAACGGCCTATTTCGACTCCGCGCAGTCCTTTGCCATGATCCGGGGCGGCAAGATTGCCATGGCAATCCTCGGCGCGATGGAGGTCAGCGAGAAGGGCGACCTCGCAAACTGGATGATCCCCGGCAAGCTCGTGAAGGGAATGGGCGGGGCGATGGACCTTGTGGCAGGCGTGGGCCGGGTGGTCGTTGTGATGGATCACACCTCCAAGCATGGCGAATCGAAGGTCTTGAAGGAATGCACCCTGCCGCTCACCGGCAAGGCGGTGGTCGACCGCATCATCACCAACCTTGGCGTTCTGGATGTGGGCCACAAGGGCCTGCACATCGTCGAACTGGCGGATGGGGTCACGGAAGAAGAACTCCGCGCCGCGACCGAGGCGACGATCGTTGGCTGATCACGTCATCACGCGTGAGGTCAGCGGTCACAAGGGCCGTTACGTCATCCGTGAAAACGGCGACGAGGCGGAACTGACCTATTCGATCACCACGCCCGAACTGGTGATCGCCGACCACACCTTCGTGCCGGACAGTTTCCGGGGCACGGGCGCGGGGCTTGCGCTCGTGACGCGCTTTATCGCTGATGCACGGGCCGAAGGCTTCAAGATCATGCCGCTCTGCCCCTTCGTGAATGCCCAGCGCCTGCGGCATCCCGAATGGGCGGACGCCTTTTCGGTGTGACGATCAGGGTTGAAGCGGTGTCTGGGCTTGAGCGCTCGCTGACACGACATTGAAGACGCAAGGATCGCTGACCAGTTCCGGCGGCGTCATGCACAGACCCTGCGCCACCTGCCATGCGGCAAGCACCTTGGGCACGTAATCCCGCGTCTCGGCATAGGGTGGCACGCCGCCATTGGCGGTCACGGCCCCCTCGCCCGCGTTATAGGCGGCAATCACCATCAGGGGGTCACGGTTGAAGTTGCCCATCAGCCAATCAAGGTAAGCCACCCCGCCCTTGATGTTCTGCGCCCCGTCCTTGGCATCCGCCACGCCGAATCGGGTCGCCGTGGCGGGAATAAGCTGCATCAGCCCCTGCGCCCCTGCCCCGCTCGCCGCCGTCTCGTTCCCGCCGCTTTCCACCGAGATCACCGCCAGCACCAGCGCGGGTGAGACTTTGGTGCCGACCGTGTCACGCAGGATCTCGGTCCCCCAAGTCGCTGCCAGCCCCTGCATGGCCTGCAAGCGGGGTGCGGTGACACGAGACCCATCCGGCCCCTCGGACAAAGCCGCCAAGGCGAGCGGGAATCGCCCGTCTGCGGCATCCAGCGCCACAGGAACCTTGTCCCAGAACCAGTCGTAATGTGCGCCCGCCGGGGTGACCGGTGCCAGCGGAGCCGCCGACTCGTCGTCTTCGTGGTGGTCGGGATGCGGGTCGATTTTCGGCGCGGCCGCCAGCAAGGCCGCCTGTTCCGCTGGGTCGATCTGCACGGTGATCCGCTTGGCCGCCTGAATGTCAGAGACTTTCACCATCTTGAAGGTAAAATCCCTTGCATTATGCAAAGCTTCGGCCTCGGCCAAACCGGCCGTCACGCAAAGCGCCAATAGCGCAGACCCTGCTGCGCCCCGAATTCGATCAACTGCCATATCCGGGTGCCTGCCCGATTGTTTTTATTGCACAAACCTTGCCAGATGCCCGGCCTTTGCGAAAGCCCCTCGTCCGCTTTGCAGCGTTTTGCCCGACCAGCGCGACGGAAAGGACACGAAAATCCGAAAAGATCGCCTTATTCCTGCCGCAAAATGACTACGATAACTCCACATTCCGGCCAAACGAGCGCCCCGTTGCAATGGCTTATTTGCGTCATACCGAGGGAGAAGAAGCGGCGGGCAGGAATACCAATGCGTCAGACCCGAACCGGTAGGCAAGTAATCAACCAGTGATAGGAATGCACAGATGAAACTCCTGAACCTCTTCAAAGCTTTCAAATCCGACGAATCCGGCGCCGTGACGGTGGACTGGGTCGTGCTGACCGCCGCCATCGTGGGCCTGGGCCTGATCGTGATCTCCTCGGTCGGTACCGGCGTGACCACGCTGGCTGACCGCATCAAGACCGACGTGTCCGGCTCGGGCTCGCCCTATACCAACCAGTAATCTCTGGCTGAACTTTCGGCACAGAACAGGGCAGGCCGCATCGCAAGATGCGGCCTGTTGCTTTGCGCAAAGGCATCACGTCGCCGGCCCTGCCCCGAAAATGACACGATAAGACCCCCGTTCTTCCGAAAACCGCCCAATCCCCGCCGCGAAGCCCCGTCAGAAACAGCACATCCGGACGGGGCAAGGGAACAGAGGCCCGCGCCAGCGAGACCGAACGGTAGACCTTGAACCTGAACCTGACACAAAGGAAACTCCACCATGAAACTGTTGAACCTGTTCAAAGCCTTCAAGACCGACGAATCTGGCGCCGTGACCGTTGACTGGGTCGTTCTGACCGCTGCCATCGTGGGCCTGGGCCTGATCGTGATCTCCTCGGTCGGTACCGGCGTCACCACCCTCGGCGACCGCATCAAGACCGACGTGTCGGGCTCGGGCTCGCCCTACACCAACCAGTAATCTCTGGCTGACCTTCAGGTCGACCAGGACAGGCCGCATCGCAAGATGCGGCCTGTTGCCGTTTCGGCAGTCACGCAGGGCCCACACAGCGCGGCAGAGCTGGCCTTGATGCCCCAGATGCCCAGCACCAGACACATCTCCGATGCCCCGAAAAAACCCCGAAATCGTACCAAACTTTCTTCATCTGGCCCAATCCGGGCCGCGAATGACCGTCAAACCGGGCACAACCGAACGGCGCAAGGGAACAGAGGCCCAAGCCAAGACCACCGGACGGTACAGCAAGAACCTGAACCTGACACATAGGAAACCAAGACAATGAAACTCCTGAACCTGTTCAAAGCCTTCAAGACCGACGAATCTGGCGCCGTGACCGTTGACTGGGTCGTTCTGACCGCTGCCATCGTGGGCCTGGGCCTGATCGTGATCTCCTCGGTCGGTACCGGCGTCACCACCCTCGGCGACCGTATCAAGACCGACGTGTCGGGCTCGGGCTCGCCCTACACCAACCAGTAAGCTTTTCGAAGCTTGACCTGCGGGACCTTGAAGCCGTGTTCACCTCGAACACGGCTTCATTCCTGTGACACCGGCGGGACGCGCAACTTGGTCCTGTCATGGTTAATCTTATTGATGCCCGCATGATGCCCCAATTTCGCCCCGAGTGCCCGTCAACATGCGTCTGATCTTTGTTTCTCCGGCATGGCAAAGTTGCGCGGTGCCAGATGATGGGAAGGGGTGGACGTTTATCATGCTTTGGACACGATTTCAGAAGGACGAGTCTGGGGCGATAACCGTTGATTGGGTGGTGCTGACGGCAGCCTTGATCGGGATCTGCATGCTGATCCTGGTGCCCTTCGCGTTCAGCCTCGACAGCGTGGTTGGCCGCGTCTCCAGCTTCATCGGCCATATCCAGACCGGGTACTGGAACAATTGACGTCGGGCCAAGGCCCAAAGCGGGATGATGGGTGCAGTGAAGTGGTGTGCGGGCAGTTTCAGCGCCGTGGGTGCTAAGGGGTAAGTGATGAGAACAGTTTTCAGTCTGGTTCTGGTCGTGGGTCTCGCTCTGGCGGGCTTTGCGGTTTACATGACCCAGAAATACTTCAGCCAATCGCAGGCTGAACTAAACTATGAACGCGAACTTCGCGCCAAGACCGGGCCTCTGGTTCAGGTCTACGTGGTGAACAAGGTCAAGAAGTATGGCGAGGTCCTGACCAAGGACGACGTGCAGCTGATCTACTGGCAGCAAAGTGCCCTGCCCGTACACCCTTTCCAGAAGGAAGAGGTGCTGTTTCCCCCGACGGAAAAGGACCCGCGCTATGTCAGCCGCCAGATCGAGAAATTCGAACCGATTCTCGCCGAGAACGTGACCGAACCGGGCAAACCCGCTGGCCTCACCTCGATGCTGGAACAGGGCGAGACGGCCTTTGCCGTCAAGGTCGACGTGGCCTCGGGCGTGGCGGGCTTCGTGCAGGTCGGTGACAGGGTCGATGTCTACTGGACCGGCTCGGTCTCGGGCGCCTCGGACGAGATGACACGGCTGATCGAAAACGGCGTCCGCGTCGTGGGGGTTGACCAGCAAAGCGACAATTCCGGCGCCACCGCCGTTGTGGCCCGCACCGTCACCCTTGCCGCCGCACGCGAAGACGTGGCCCGCCTGACCCAGGCGCAAGCCACGGGTCGTCTGACGCTGGCACTGGTGGGCACGACCGATACCACCGTCGCCGGCAAGATCGAGGTGAACAGCAACCAGCTTCTGGGCATCACCCCCGAACAGGTCGCCGTGGTTCCCGACGCGCCGAAGGTCTGCACGATCAAGACCCGCAGGGGTGCGGACGTGGTTGAAACGCCAATTCCCTGCACGAATTGACATCAAATCCCCAAACGCGGCCCCACCTATCGTGGGGCCGCGTTCCGATTCCGCAAGAGACAGCAGGCTGTTGCAGGTTATCCACATAAGGAACGCCTTCCAACCTTTTGATTCTTGCTTATAAAGGCCGTTTAAGGCATTTTGGGTTATGAAAACGGGCAATAAAGACCCGGACTTGGGCATATTGAGAGGGCAGGTCGATGAAACTGCGAGGCCTATTGATGGCAGGAATGCTTGGACTGGCATTGGCCAGCACCGCGCTTTGCCCTGTCCCCGCACAGGCGCAAAATCTTACCGTCATGAAGGGCTCGGTCAATCAGCCCCTCAACGTCCCGATGAACCGGGCCGTCGTGGTCGAAAGCGATACGCCTTTCGCCGAACTTTCGGTGGCAAATCCGGGCATTGCCGATATCTCGACCCTGTCTGACAAGACCATCTACGTGCTGGGCAAGACACCGGGCCGCACGACGATGACTTTGCTGACCCAGGACGGCAAGCTGATCTCGAACGTCGAGGTCCATGTCACCCCCGACATCGAAGAGTTCAAGGAACGCCTGCAACAGATCCTGCCCGGCGAACGGATCGAGGTGCGGACCGCCAATGACGGCATCGTGCTGTCGGGCATCGTCTCCTCCACCGCCAAGCTGGACCGCGCGCTGGATCTGGCCTCGCGCTACTCGCCCGACAAGGTGTCGAACCTGCTGATGGTTTCGGGCACGCAGCAGGTCATGCTGAAGGTGCGCTTCGCCGAAATGCAGCGCTCGGTGTCGAAAAGCCTCTCGGCGTCGCTGGGCGTGCGCGGCATCGGCAATGTCGGCGTCGAAGGCGCGACCGGCACGGTGCTGGACAACATCAACAACTCCACCGGCACCTTCAAACCGGCGAGCGGGACCAAGGGCGCTCTGGGCTTGGGCTTCACCGCAGGCTCGTTGGAATTCGGCGTCCTGCTGGAGGCGCTGGAATCCAAGGGCGTCGTGCGCACGCTGGCAGAACCGAACCTGACTGCCCTGTCGGGGCAAGAGGCCAAGTTCCTCGCCGGTGGTGAATATCCGATCCCGATGACCGGCACGAACGGCAACGTCACCATCGAATATAAACCCTTCGGTGTGGAGTTGAACTTCACGCCCACCGTCGTTGATGGCGACACGATCAACCTGCAGATCAACGCGGCCGTCTCCTCGATCGACACCACGACCTCGGTGGAAACCAATGGCATCTCGGTCAACGCCTTCAAACGGCGCGAAACCTCGACCACAGTGGAAATGCGCGACGGCGAAAGCTTTGCCATCGCAGGGCTGCTGCAAGACGACTTCCGCGATCTGAACGGTCAGGTGCCGTGGCTGGGCGACGTGCCGATCCTTGGCGCACTCTTCCGCAGTGCGGATTATCAGCGCAACCAGTCCGAACTGGTCATCATCGTGACGCCGCATCTGGTGACCCCGATCCGGGGCGACACATTCGCCCTGCCAACGGATCGCATCCGCCTGCCGACCGAGAAGGAGTTGTTCCTGTTCGGCAAGACCGCCGGCAAGCAAACCGGGGCTGCGGGCGAAGTGGCCCGGCAGGATTTCAGCGGCTCCTACGGCTATTCGATGGAGTGACGGCATGAAAACCCTGATGAAACCACTGATCGCCGCCACCCTCGCCCTGTCCCTTCTGTCCGCCTGCGACCCCACGACATTCAATCAGGAAGCCGGGTCCGGGGTTGACGAAGGCGGCTTCGGCAATGCCACCATGATCAACACGCTCTCGATGATCAGCGAGCAGGATGCGACCCGCTACCTGCAAGACCGCTTCGCGGCCGAGGTCAGCCCAGTCATCAACTTCGAGTTCAATCGGGCCGAGCTGACACCCGAAGCGCAGACCATCCTCGCGCGGCAGGCATCCTGGATCAAACGCTTCCCGGAAGTGCGCTTCAGCGTCTATGGCCATACCGATCTGGTCGGGACCGAGCGTTACAACAAAGGCCTTGGACTGCGCCGAGCGCAAGCAGCGGTGTCCTATCTGGTTGGACAAGGCATCTCGCCCTCGCGGCTGGTGGCGCTGGTGTCTTATGGCGAAACCCGGCCCGTCGTGCAGACCCAAGCCCCCGAGGTGCGCAACCGCCGTGCCGTCACCGGGGTTCAGGGATTTGCCAAGGGCTATACGGGCCTCTTGAACGGCAAATACGCCGCCATCATCATGCGCGAATATGTCGAAAGCGCCACGCGCCCGCATGTCCAGAACACCGATGTGAAATCCTCCGTCACCTCCCCGGCAAGCGGCGGCTGACCCGTCCGGTTTGATCTTCAATCGGGGCCCGCCACGCGGGCCCCGAAGCTTTGTGCGGGTGCCCCCGCTGTCCCGGTTGTTTCGCCATTTTGCACAAAAGCACGGGTGCAACCAAAGATACCAAAGATTGACGCCAATTCGGCCCCAATCTCGCCACCATCTGACAGCACCCTCCCAACATGGGACCGGAGTGTCGACCGAGAAGAGTCGCAACCGAATTCCAGGTGGTGTGTTTCGCCGCAAGCGGAGGAGCCGCTGGCTTAGAGGCGATGTTGGAAGGACTGGGCAATGACGAGCATAGCAAACCTGCAGCCAGAACCGGCGCCGATCCTCGCGTGTACGATTTCACGCGATGTGCAGAACTTTGAACTTCTGATCGACGATATGGAACTGGAACTGGGGGAAAGCTGGGGAGACCTGTCTTTCGACGATGCGCAAGTGTTCCTCGACCAACCCGACGCGCGCGGGCTGGAATTCGTTGCGATTGCGGTGAATGCCGAGGATGAAGGCAACCTTGGCCGCATCACCGATATCATCAAGCAAGCGAAATCCCACAATATCAAGGTTTTACTGGTCGCTAACCAGATCGGCCCCATGGCGCTGCATCAGCTTTTGCGGCTGGGCGCGGATGACTTCCTGCCCTATCCCCTGCCCGAAGGCGCCCTGCACGAAACGATCGAGCGGATCCGCAAGCCGGTTCACGCCCCCGCCCTCGTGGCGCAAGCCGCACCGATAGCCCCCACCGAACCCGAGGCGCAGATGCCCCACCCGGGCTTCAAGGCCAAGGGCGACCGCGACGCCGTGGTTCTGCCCGTGCACGGCATGTGCGGCGGCTGCGGTGCCTCCACCTTCGCCACCAATCTGGCTTGGGAGTTGGCCAACATCGGCAAGGACGCGCCTCGTGTCTGCCTGATCGACCTTGATTTCCAATTCGGCTCGGCCGCGACCTACCTTGACCTGCCGCGCAAGGAATCGGTCTTTGAACTTCTGTCCGATGCCCATGCGGTGGACAGTGACGCGCTCTTGCAAGCCATGCTGACCTTCAACGACAAGCTGCATGTGCTGACGGCTCCTGCGGACATGCTGCCTTTGGACATCATCGGCCCCGAGGATATCGGCCGCATCATCGACATGGCCCGCGCCAACTTCGATTTCGTCGTGATCGACATGCCGAAAACCGTCGTGGCCTGGACCGAGGCCGTGCTGCAACGCGCCCATGTCTATTTCTCGCTGATGGAGCTTGACCTCCGCTCGGCCCAGAACGTGCTGCGCTTCATCCGGGCCTTGAAGGCCGAAAGCCTGCCGCATGAAAAGCTGCGCTACGTTCTGAACCGCGCCCCGAAATTCGCCGACCTTGGTGCCAAGTCCCGCGTCAAGCGCATGGCTGAAAGCCTTGATATCGCCATCGAAGTGCAACTGCCCGATGGCGGCGCGCAGGTGACGCAGGCCAACGACCACGGGTTGCCGCTGTCGGAAAGTGCATCCAAGAACCCGCTCCGCAAGGAAATCCAGAAACTCGCCAAGTCGCTGTTTGAACTGAACCGCGCTGTCGAGACCGCACGCAAGTGACCAACCGCACGACTTATCCCGGGGGGAAGTAAATGTTTTCGCGCTTCAAGAAACCTGATGTCCAACCGAAACAGCCCATCGCCACAGCGGTAGGCTCCGGCGCACCCACGACCCGTGTCGGTGCGGTTCCTGCCCCCAAGGTCAGCCTTGCCACGCGCCCCGTGGTCCCGGTCGCCAACGCGTCCGAGATTGCCGCGACGGACAAGGAACGCAAGCGCAAGGAAAAGATCAGCGAGCTGAAGGTTGAACTTCACAAGCGCCTGCTGGAAAGCCTCAACCTTGCAGCCCTTGAATCGGCCTCCGAAAACAACCTCAAGACCGAGATCGCCGACATCACCTCGGAAGCGCTGAACGAGATGTCGGTGGCCATCAACGCCTCTGACCGCGCCATCCTGAACCAGGAGCTTTATGACGAGGTCATGGGCCTTGGCCCGCTGGAACCCCTGCTGAAAGACGAATCCGTCAACGACATTCTGGTCAACGGCCCGCGCCGCATCTTCGTTGAGCGCAAGGGCAAGCTGGAACTGACCGACATCACCTTCAAGGACGAACGCCACCTGCTGCGGATCATCGACAAGATCGTCTCCGCCGTGGGCCGCAGGGTCGACGAATCCAACCCCTATTGCGACGCCCGTCTGGCCGATGGCTCTCGCTTCAACTGCATGGTGCCGCCGGTGGCCGTGGACGGAAGCCTCGTCTCCATCCGGAAGTTCAAGAAGGAAAAGCTGCGGATCGACGACCTGATCAAGTTCGGCGCGTTTACCGAAGAAATGGCCGCCTATCTGCAAGCTGCCGTGTCTTGCCGTCTGAACATCATCGTCTCGGGCGGTACGGGTTCGGGGAAAACCACGACGCTGAACGCGCTGTCGTCTTTCATCGACAACGATGAACGCGTGCTGACCATCGAAGACACCGCCGAACTTCAGCTGCAACAGGTCCATGTCGGACGCATGGAAAGCCGCCCGGCCAACGTCGAAGGCAAGGGTGCGGTCACCCAACGCGACTGCCTGAGGAACGCGCTGCGGATGCGTCCTGACCGCATCATCGTCGGCGAAACGCGCGGCGAGGAAGTCATCGACATGCTGCAGGCCATGAACACCGGCCACGACGGCTCGATGACCACGATCCACGCCAACTCGGCCCGTGACGGCATCAGCCGTCTGGAAAACATGGTCGCCATGGCCGGCATCGAAATGCCGCTGAAAGCCGTCCGCTCCCAGATCGCCGCCGCCGTCAACCTGATCGTGCAAATCTCGCGCCTGCAGGACGGCTCGCGCCGCATGGTCTCCATCACCGAGATCACCGGCATGGAAGGCGAGGTCATCTCGATGCAGGAAGTCTTCCGCTACGAACGCCTCGGCGTCGAACCCTCGGGCAAGATCATCGGTCGCTACAACGCCACCGGTGTCCGCAGCCATTATTCCGAGCGTTTCCGGCAGTGGGGCTTTGACCTGCCGCCGTCGCTGTATGAACCCATCGTGTAAGGCCAGATCATGCAGATAAGCGCTGCCCCCCTCATCTACATCCTGATCTTCGTCGCGGTGGTTTTCCTGGTGGAAGGCCTGTACCTGACGGTCTTCGGCAAATCGATCAGCCTGAACAACCGCCTGTCGCGCCGCCTGTCGCTCTTGGAAAAGACCCATGACCGCGAAAAGGTGCTGGAACAACTCCGCAAGGAAATGTCCCAGCACGTCAATTCGCGCGGCATCCCGCTATATTCCATCCTCGCCAAGAAGGCACAGAAGGCCAACATCGCCTTCACCCCGCGCCAGCTGATCGGCATCATGGCGATGGTGTCGGTGTTCTGCTACTTCGGCCTGTCCTTCGGCACCGAGGCCGCCGTGCCGGTCCGCGCCATCGTCGCCATCCTGATGGGCATCGGCGGGGTCTATGTCTGGATCAACAACAAGGCCAAGAAGCGCATGGCCCTGCTGGAAGAACAACTGCCTGACGCGGTCGAACTGATGGTGCGCAGCTTGCGCGTGGGCCACCCCTTCTCCTCGGCGATCGCCAACGTCGCCAAGGAAATCGCTGACCCCTTGGGCACCGAAATGGGTGTCATCGCCGATGAAGCCTCCTATGGCCGCGACGTCGCCGAAAGCCTGAAAGCCTTTGCCGAGCGGATGGACAGCCAGGACCTGCGCTTCCTTGCCGTGGCCGTGACCATCCAGCAGCAATCGGGCGGCAACCTGGCCGAGATCCTCGATGGTCTGGCCAAGGTGATCCGCGCCCGCTTCAAACTGTTCCGCCGTGTGAAGGCCATCACCGCAGAGGCGAAATGGTCCGGCATGTTCCTGTCGGCTTTCCCGATCGGCGCCCTGATCACCATCAACGTGATCCAGCCGCACTATTACGACGACGTGCAGAAAACCGCCGCCTTCATCCCCGGCTGTCTGATCGTGGGGGCGTTCCTTACTGTGAACGTCATCTTCATGAAAATGATGGTCAATATCAAGGTCTAAGCCCATGGATGTTCTCAACACCCTCAACGCCGAATTGGTGGCGAAATTCGGCCCCCTTGGCCCGCTCTATGCGGTGGGCCTTCTGGGCATGCTTCTTATTCTGGTCGTCCTGCCCACCATGCTGCGCAAAAGGCCCGAGCCCTTCGACAAGCTGAAGGCGATGCGCGCCCATGTGCCCGCCAAGGCGCAAGGCCCGACCCTGCGGCGCGGTGACAAGGTCGACAAGCTGGAAAAGTTCGCCAACTTTCTGGAACCCCAGAACGAAGAACAGATGACCGCTTCGCGCCTGAAGATGGTGCGTGCGGGCTATACCGCCAAAAACGCCGTGCGGATGTTCCACTTCGCGCAATTCTCGCTGGGCATCAGCCTTCTGCTGCTTGGCCTGCTCTACACCTTCCTGATGTCGCAAAAGGGCGAGGTTTCGACCAATTTCAAACTGCTGGCCACCATCATTCCCGGCGCTGCGGGCTATTACCTGCCGCAATACTGGGTGCAGCGCCGCCTTCAGACCCGCCAGCAGCAGATCGTGCAAGGCTTCCCCGATGCGCTGGACCTGATGCTGGTCTGTGTCGAGGCGGGCCAGTCGCTTGACCAATCCATCAACCGCATGGCCAAGGAAACCCGCGCGGGCTACCCCGCTTTGGCCGACGAACTCGACATCGTCTCGAACGAGGTCAAGGCCGGCAAGGAACGCGTGCAGGTTCTGAAGGACCTGTCGGAACGGATCAACATCCCCGACATCTCCTCCTTCGTCACCACGCTGGTGCAATCGGCCACCTACGGCACCTCGATCGGCGAGGCGCTGCGCGTCTATTCCGCCGAAATGCGCGATAAACGCGTGATGCGCGCCGAAGAGAAGGCGAACACCTTGCCCACGAAGCTGACCCTTGGCACAATGATGTTCACGGTGCCGCCACTGATGATCATCCTGATCGGACCTTCGGTGATGGGCATCTCAAAAGTGCTGTCGATGGGGGCCGCCCACTGAACCAAGGCCGCACCCAAGGCAGACCGGCAAGTGGGTGTGGCTCTGCGGCGTATCGTGTTTCTTCTGCTTGGGCTGACACTGGCCGGATGCTCGGGTGAGTTGTCCTCCACCGGCACAACCCCGCCCGCCGTGGACGGCGCGCGGCAAGGTGTGGATGGGCTGGAGGTCGGCCACCGCCTGATGGCCGCCGGCGAATATGAACTGGCGCTGAAGGCCTATTACCGCGCCGCCTCCGTCCAAGGCATGAATGCCGATGTTCTGTCCGCCGTAGGCTCGGCCGATCTGCAACTCGGCCGCCTGCATCAGGCCGAACTGGTCCTGCGCCGCGCCATCGAGGAAGACCCGACCTTCGTCCCTGCCATCAACAACCTTGGCGTCGTCCTGATGGAACGCGGCGAGTTTGGCGAGGCGCGCGGCGTGTTCCAGACCGCCTTCGAACTCGACAGTGGCAATTCGGATGAAATCCGCGAGAATTTGCGCACGGCTATCGCCCGAACGCAGAACTCTGTGTATGTTGATCCCGTTACCAAGGACGCGCCCAAATTTAACCTCGTGCGCCGCGGTCAGGGGGATTTCGTACTTCTGTCGCAGCTCTAAGTCGTACTAAGCGCCCCGTGGATCGAGCAGCAAAAAGGACGCAAAATGCGCCAACCCGGAATAATTGCGCTGTGCCTCTTGGGCACAGTTACGCTGACAGCCTGCCAGCACGGCGTCTCGCGCAGTCAGGCCGCACGCGCCGTGGCCGAGGCGCAGGTGGTCGACCAGACCAACCTCAATGACATCATGCTGACCGTGGGCGACCCGAAAGAGGCCGTCACCTATTTCAAGAACGCCCTTACCATCACGCCCGACAAGGTCGACCTCAAGCGCGGTCTGGCAAAATCCGAAGCCCGGGCCGGGCTTTACACCGAAGCCGCCGCCGTGCTGACCGATATCATCGCCTCACCCGAGGGCACCGACGCTGACCGTCTGGCGCTGGCCGATATCCAGATCCGCTCCAATGACTGGGCGCAGGCCGAAGCCACGCTGAACGCCATCCCGCCCACGGTCGAAAGCTTTGAACGCTACCGGCTGGAAGCCATGGTCGCCGACAGCAAGAAAGAGTGGAAGAAGGCTGACAGCTTCTATTCCATCGCCGTCGGCATGACGACCAAACCGCAGGGTGTCTTGAACAACTGGGGCTATTCGAAAATGTCGCGCGGCGATGGTCCGGGGGCGGAAAAGCTGTTCGTTCAGGCCCTGACCTATGACCCCACGATGTTCACCGCCAAGAACAACCTCGTCATGTCCCGCGCCATGCAGCACAAATACGACCTGCCCGTCGTCGACATGACTCAAGACGAACGCGCCAAGCTGATCTACACCGCCGCCCTCGCCGCCGTGAAGCAAGGCGACACCGTCACCGGCAAGCGCCTGCTGCAAGAGGCGATCGACACTTCGCCGGTCTATTTCGAGGAAGCCGCCCGCAGCCTCGCCGCATTGGGGGGCTGATGCTGCCGCTTCTGCCCTCCCTCGCATTCCTGCCCTTCACCCTCTTCATCGGCCTCTGGGTCGCGTGGAGCGACATGGCCTTCATGAAGATCCCCAACAAGGCGGTTCTGTCGCTGATCGTGATCTACCTCGTGATCGGCGTCCTGACCCTGCCCCTGATGGTCTGGCTCTGGGGCATCGCCGTGGGGCTGGTCACCCTGCTGGCCCTGTTCATCGCCAATGCTGCCGGCCTGATGGGTGCCGGTGACAGCAAGTTCGGTGCCGCCATGGCGCCCTTCTTCGTTCTGGCCGATTACCGTCTGGTCATGGGCCTTCTGGCCGGCTGCC
Source organism: Paracoccaceae bacterium (assembly GCA_947371955.1). GTDB lineage: Bacteria > Pseudomonadota > Alphaproteobacteria > Rhodobacterales > Rhodobacteraceae > Stagnihabitans. The sequence continues at coordinate 14,182 of CANBRQ010000067.1, forward strand.
TGCTGGGGGCCTTCGTTGCCCACCGCATCCTGCGCGCCATCCCCGCCGTCCGTCGCGCGACACCCGACTGGCAAAGCTGGACCAACAAGAAATTCCCCATGGGCCTCGCCCTCGCGGGAATGTTGAATTTCTACCTTATTGCCGCGCCAATTTCGCCCCTTTTGCGGTTCATCACTCCGTAATCTGCGGCCCCACTCCTGGCCATGACCCGAGGCCCGACATGAACGTGCAAGCCCCCCCGAATGGACCGTTGGTCGGCGTTCTGCCGCCCGCCCCGCCGAAATCGCTGGTCGAGGTCGGCATCACCCCGGTGATGATGCGCGACATCCTCTTGAAGACCATGTTCCGCATGAACCTTGATCTCGTCACGGTTCTGGCGCGGGTGATCTGCCTGCCCGTGCCACTGACGCAGGAACTGATCGACCTCGCCCGCTCGCAGCGCCTGCTGGAGGCGACGGGCACCCTGCACGCCACCTCCGGCAACGAGATGGGCTATCAACTGACCGACGCCGGCAAGGCCCGCGCGCAAGACGCGCTGAGCCAATCGGAATACTACGGTGCCATGCCCGTGCCCCTGGCCCATTATGGCGAGCAGATGAAGCGCCAGTCGGTCCGCAACATCCGCCTGACCCGCACCGAGTTGATGCGCGGCATGGGCCACCTGATCCTGCCGCCGGACCTGATTGACAACCTCGGCCCCGCCGTCACCTCGGGCCGCTCGATCCTGATGTACGGCCCGCCCGGCAACGGCAAATCCTCCATCTCGAACGGCATCCGCGCCGCCCTTGGTGACAAGATCTACATCCCGCGCGCCATCGAGTATTCGGGCCAAGTCATCACCGTCTATGACCCGATCGTGCATTCCAAAGCCGAGGAGATGCTGGACGACCCCACCGTCCTGCGCCGCACCTCCAACCGCTTCGACAGCCGCTACGTCTATTGCGAGCGTCCTTCCGTCGTGACCGGCGGCGAGTTGACGCTCGACATGCTCGACCTGAAGTACAACCCTGTCGCCCGCACCTACCAAGCGCCCCTGCAGCTGAAATCCTCGGGCGGCATCTTCATTGTGGACGACCTTGGCCGCCAGTCCGAGCCGCCGCAGAAGCTGGTCAACCGCTGGATCGTGCCCCTGGAAGAAAACCGCGATATCCTGTCGCTGCAATCGGGTGAGAAGTTCACCGTGCCCTTCGACACGCTGGTGATCTTCTCGACCAACTTCCACCCCAATGAAATCTTCGACGGCGCGGCCCTGCGCCGCATCTTCTTCAAGATCAAGGTCGATGGCCCGAGCCAGGACAACTTCCTTAAGATCTTCGCCATGGTCGCCCGCAAGAAGAAGATTCCGCTGGATGAAGCCACCCTGCTGCATCTGTTGAAAACCAAATACCCCACGATCAACAACAACTTCGCCAACTACCAGCCGGTGTTCCTGATCGACCAGATGATCTCGATCTGCGAGTTCGAGAACATCCCCTACCAGATGTCCCCCGACCTGGTCGACCGCGCCTGGAGCAACATGTTCGTGCGCGAGGAAACCATCGCCCGCTGACATCCCGGCGGGTTGCGGTTACTCCATCGAAACGACGAAAAAGCTTCGCGTTGTGCCGTCGACTTCGGCATCGGTCCGCAAGGAAAAGCCCAGCGGGATGGACAGCCAGACCGTGACATCGGCAATCGCCTTGCCATCCAGCTTGTCCTTGCGGCGCACCACCAGCACGTCGTAATCGCATTCGTCGATACGGACTTCTCCGTCGCCCAGAACCTCCAGATCGGACTGAAAGAAGCTGCGCGAGGCGTGCTCCACCGTCATGTCCGCCTTGAAAGTGCCCCGGAAGCCCGGCGCAAGGTCGGCCAGTGCGGGCAACGGCGTGACCCATGAATAGCTGTAGGTCACACCGTGGCTTGTCGCAGCGATCAGGAACAACCCGTTTCGCATCGTGATGACCGTGGGGCTGCCATCTGGGAGAGTGCTGCTATAGGTCAGATCCTGCGCCGTGTGCGACAGGTTATGCACCGTCCGCCCGTCCTCGAAATGCACGGTCTTGGGGAAGGGCGGACCAAAACACCCCGCCCCCGCAGGCCCGGCCAATAGCGCCAGCGCCAGCCCTAGCCGAACCATCTGACCTCCCGCTCCGTCACCACGGCATCCAGCCGCTGGTCAAACCCGTCAATCGGCACCTCGTCCACCTCCTGCGCTGCAAAGGCAAAGCCCACCGCCAGAACCGGCCCCCGACGCCGCAAGCCCTGCAACGTCCGGTCATAGAACCCGCCGCCATAGCCCAAACGATAGCCCCTCGCATCAAATGCCAAAAGCGGCACGATCACCACCTGCGGCTCCACCCAAGCGCCCTCCGCCGGGATCAGCGCGCCAAACTCCCCCGGTACCATGGCCACCCCCGCCCCCCATTCCCGAAACCGCAAGGGCGTAGCCGCCGCCAAGATCACCGGCACCCCCACCGCCCCCTGATGCCGCGCCATGGCGGGCAAGGGATCCATCTCCGTGCGCATCGGCATATACCCCGCCAAGGCCTTGCCGGAATGCGAGGCCAGCAAATCCGCCAACAGTTCCGCCGCCTGCCCCTGCCCCGCAGCATAGGCCGCCTTCCGAACGCCAAACGCGGCCTTTCGCGCCAATGCCTTCAAATCATTCATGTCATCATCACCGTCGCCAGCCCCAGAAACGCCAGATACCCCATCACATCCGTCAATGTCGTCACAAACGTCCCCGAGGCCAGCGCCGGGTCCAGCCCGGCCCGCTCAAGCGTCAAGGGCACCATCACCCCGCCAAACGCCGCCACGATCTGGTTGACGATCATCGCCAGCCCCAACACCACCCCCAGCCGGTAATCCCCATAAATCACCGCCCCGCCGATCCCCAAGATCACCGCCAACCCCAACCCATTCAGCAACCCCGCCACCAGTTCCCGCCTGACCACCCGCGCCGCATTGGCCCGCGTCAGGTCCCGCGTGGCCAAAGCTCGCACCGAGACCGCCAAAGACTGCGTCCCGCCAATCCCGCCCGTTGAAGCCACAATCGGCATCACCGCCGCCAAGGACACGATCATCGCAATCGTCCCCTCGAACCTTGAAATCACGAACGCCGAAATCGAGGCCGTAAACAAATTCACCACCAACCAAGGCAACCGCTGCTTCACGGTCGCCAAAGGCCCGTCTGACATGGCAGAATCCTCGCCCACCCCGGCCAGAAGCAGCATATCCTCCCCGGCCTCCTCATCCAGCACGGCCATGGCGTCATCAATCGTGATCACCCCGACCAGCCGCCCGCCATTCTGCACCACGGGGCAGGAAATCAGGTGATACTGGTTGAACAGATAAGCCACATCGCCCTCCGGCATCGTCGCCTCAATCGTCCGGAAACTGTCCTCCAGAATGTCCCTCAACCGCACCTCGCGGCCTGACGACAAAATCCGCCCCAAGGTCGCATAGCCCACAGGCCGCATCCGGGGGTCCACCAGAAGCACATGGTAGAACTGATCCGGCAGGCTCTTGGCACTTCGCAGATGATCCGTCGCCTCGCCCACCGTCCAATGCTCCGGCACGGCCACCACCTCGCGCTGCATCAAGCGCCCGGCCGAGCCCTCCGGATAGCCAAGCGCCTGCTCCACCGCAAAACGGTCCGACGCCTCCAGCGCCTCAAGGATCATCCCCTGTTGCGGCGCGCCCAGATCCTCCAGCAGGTCCACGACATCATCGGTATCCAGCGACCGCACCGCCGCAGCCAAAGCCTCACGCGGCAGGGCCGAGATCACCTCTTCGCGCAGTCCTTCCTCCAGTTCCGACAGAACGGCCCCATCAAGGACACCCGCCGCCAGCGCCAGCAGCCCCTCTCGCGCGGAAGGCCCGATCTGCTCCAGCAAATCCGCCACATCCGCCGGATGCATCTGCCCCAGCAGCCCCCGCAAGACCCCGGCCTGCCCCACCTCGATCGCCTGCAGAATGGCCGCCACACGGCGCGGGTCCAGGCCTTCCTCGTCCTGCTCTGCCTGACTATCGGCCATCTCGCCCCCCGCCTGATTGCCCCAAGCTTAACGAAAGCTGTTTCAGCAAAACAGCTTTGATGTGAAATTTACCCCGAAGCCAGAACCCTTTAGTCTTGGCCCTGTAATCAGAGGTGACACATGGCCGATCTACTGCTGGGACAGGTCCTTTCCTACGCCGGCGACCCGTTTGAGGACACCAGCGCCGCCCGCCTGCACGAGGCAGTCCTGGTTGACGGCGGCAAAATCCGCGCCGTGGGAAGCGCCGCTGCCCTGCGCGCCGCCCACCCTGACGCCCGCATCACCAGCTACGGCAAGTCGCTGATTTCTGCGGGCTTCATCGACGCCCATGTCCATTACCCCCAGACCGCCATCATCGCCTCTTGGGGCAAGCGGCTGATCGACTGGCTGAACCAATACACCTTCCCCGAGGAAATCCGCTTCTCCGACCCGGCCTACGCCACCGAGATCGCAAACCGCTATTTCGACCTCGCCCTCGCCCACGGCACCACCGCGATGTGCTCTTACGGCACGATCCACCCGGCCTCCGTCGACGCCTTCTTCGAAGGTGCCAAGGCCAGAGGCCTGCGCGCTTTCACCGGCAAGACCTGCATGGACCGCAACGCACCGGAAGCCCTGCGCGACACCGCCCAAAGCGCTTACGACGACAGCAAGGCCCTCTTGCAAAAGTGGCACGGGGTCGACCGCCTGTCCTACGTGATCACGCCAAGGTTCTCCCCCACCTCCACCCCCGAACAACTGGCGGCCCTGGGTGCCCTCTGGCACGAATACCCCGATTGCCTCATGCAAACCCACCTGTCCGAGCAAACGGATGAGATCGCCTGGGTCAAAGACCTGTTCCCCCAGTCGCGCGACTATCTCGACACCTACGAGGCCCAAGGCCTGCTGCGCGAAGGCGCCCTCTACGGCCACGCCATCCACCTGACAGACCGCGAGAAATCCCGCCTGATCGAGGCCGGGGCGAGCCTTGTGCACTGCCCGACCTCCAACACCTTCATCGGTTCGGGCCTCTTCGACATGACCCTCGCCCGCCACCTCCGCGTGGGTCTGGCAACAGACACCGGCGGCGGCTCCTCCTTTTCAATGCTGCGCACGATGGCTGCGGCCTACGAGGTGGCGCAACTGCGCGGCCAGGCCCTGCACCCATCGCAACTCTGGTGGCTGGCCACCCAAGGCTCGGCTAGGGCGCTGCGGGCCGAGCATCAGATCGGCAACATCGCCCCCGGACTGGAGGCGGATCTGGTGGTGGTGAACCTGACGTCAACCCCGGGGATCGAACAGGCCACCCGCCGGGCCGAGGACATCTGGCAAGCCGTGTTCCCGACCATCATGATGGGCGATGACCGGGCGGTCGAAGCCGTGTGGATCGCCGGTCACGTCAGGTAGGGTGGGGTTATAACCCCACCCTACGATGGGCCAACAGCCACGCCCGGTTCCCGATGTCCGGAATTCCACAAAGATCAGAAGCGTCAAAGCCTTGGCCGCTGATCTTCATGCAAAACAACCAGAAACCGCAAGATCCGGGCCAAGCGATTCGCAAATCATGGTTAACGGCCCCGTGCACCAACGTGCGTAGAGACAGAAGGAAGACATAAGAAAGACGGGAAAAAGACCAGAAATTTGCCCCGAAAGCGCCAGATTAACGCAGCGGCCTCAAAGGCTTGGGCGTCGAGAGGCAGGCTAAAGCCGCCCGATCGCAGGTGTCAGTCTTCCAACCCCAGATCCCAGCCGTCCGGGTAGAAGTCAAACGCCAGCGCCACCTCGGTCGCCACCCGCTCATGCGTCCAGATTGCCTCGGCGGTCACCGGGATCGGGCCGACCTTCGCCACCACCAGATCGTCATCGCGCGAGACGCGAAAGCCCTTTGCGGTCAGCGCCTTCATCACGGCACCATAGTTGGCGTCGTGCTCTTCGGGATAGAACAGGAAATCGACCTCCGCCCGTTCGGGCAGCTTTTTCATGCCCTTGGGAATATCCCGGAAGGTGTTGAAGGTCTCGCGGCGTTGGGCGTCGAAGTTATGGCTCATGGCAGCGCCCTATCACGACATCAGGCGACGGGCCAGATGGTTTTGCCGCTCCACCACGCGCGGCAGATCAACGGTCAGCATCTGCCCCCCGCCAACCACCTGACGTCCCTCGACAAACAGATCGCGCACCCGCGTCGGCCCCGCCAGCAGAAGCGCCGCCGGGTCCCACGACCCCGCCGATTCCACGCCCGAGACATCCCAAACCGCCACATCCGCCCGCTTGCCCACCTCCAGCGACCCGCAATCCAACCGCCCCAGCACCCGAGCGCCCCCCAGCGTCGCAATCTCCAGCGCCTCCCGCGCACTCATCGCATCCGCCCCCAAAGACACTCGCTGCAACAGCATCGCCATCCGCGCCTCGCCCACCAGATTGCCTGCGTCATTGCTGGCGGACCCATCCACCCCCAACCCCACCTTCACCCCCGCATCCCGCATCGCCCTGACCGGAGCAATCCCCGACCCCAG
>CANBRQ010000068.1 GCA_947371955.1 Paracoccaceae bacterium
GATCCACCTGCCGATACCCCAGCACGCCCACGATCGCGATGGCAATGAAGGACCAGACATACCACGGCAGGTTCAGCCCCAGACTGCCGAACGTACCGGCGGAAGCTGCACCCAGCAGACCCAGCACGCCGATCTGCATGGCGTTGTAGGACAGGATGGCGATCAACGCAGCACCCCCGCCTATCCGGCCGCCAAGACCTTGGGCAGCAAAGGCATAGAAGGCCCCGGCATTGGTGACATGGCGGCTCATCGCCACATATCCCACGGCGAAGACCAAGAGGATCGCGGTCACCAGACCGAAAGTCCCCGCAATCCCCGCACCATTGCCCAGCAGCATCGACACCGGCACGCCGCCCGCCACCGCCGTCAAGGGCGCAGCGGCCGAGATCACCAGAAAGGCGATCTGGGCGGCACTCAGCGAATTGGGCCGAAGTTGGTTCTTCTCCATCTCAGCCATGGTTGACCCCATGCCTGGGCGCAAGCGCGTTTGTCATCATCTTCCCCTGTTGGTTTATTATATGAACCGACGGTTCGAAATTAGATTGACAGGGCGGCGGGCTTTCTGTCAACTGATTTGGCGAAGAGCGAGGCGTGCTGCCCGATTTTCAAGCAAGGCGCGGAACAAGGGCTGATGGGAACCACCTCGAAAGCACTGTCTTTGCTGGAGTATTTCGACCGCACCCAACCGGTGATCGGCCTGTCGGACCTTGCCCGGTTGTCCGGCGTCAACAAGGCCACCTGCTTTCGTCTGATGTCGGAACTGGTCGAACATGGTCTGGCCGAACAGATCACCGAATCACGCGAATACCGCATCGGCCCGGCCGTGTTGCGTCTGGCGGCCCTACGCGAAGCGGCCGTGCCACTGCGCGACCTCGCGATGCCGATCCTCCAACGCCTCGCCCAGACGACCGGAGAGACGGCCCATATGTCGCATCTGGTGGGCGGCAGGTTGGCCACGCTGGCCTATGCCTATTCCGCCGCCCATGCGATGAAGGTGATGATGGAGGATGCCGAAGTGCTGCCATTCCACGCCACGTCGTCAGGCTATGCCGTCCTGGCGCATATGACCCCACCGCTGGCAGAGGCGATCTTGTCGCAGCCTTTGGCGCCTGTCACCAAATCGACACCCGTCCGCGCCCCGGATGTCCGCTCACGCATGGCCGAAGTCCGCCGGCTTGGCCATGCCCGCACTGCCGAGACCTTTGAGGCTGACGTGGCCAGCCTCGCTCTGCCGCTGTTCGATGCCCGAGGCGCGGTATCCGGTGCCATCGCCGTAGCCGCCCCCGTCACCCGCATGCTGCCCTCGGCCTCCGCCCGAACGCTAACCGCCCTGATTGCCGCCGCCCGCGAGGCGATGGCAGGCTGGGGCGGACAGATCCCCGATGAACTCGACGCGCTGTGGCGCCAAACCCAAGAGGCAACCCCATGAAGGACGACAACTACATCAAGGCCAACAACGCGCGCAGCCTGTGGCACCCGATGACAGCGCCGTCCGACAGCCTGAAGAACCCGCCCGCCATCATCGTGGGCGGCGCTGGCACACGCATCACGGATATCGATGGGCACGAGGTTGTCGACGGTGTGGGGGGCCTGTGGAACGTCAACCTTGGCTATTCCTGCCAGCCGATCAAGGATGCCATCGCGGCGCAACTCGACCGCCTGCCCTATTACTCCATCTTTCGTGGCACCTCGAACGACGCGGTGATCGAGCTGTCGGAAGAGTTGCGCAAGTTCTTCGAACCCGATGGCCTGACGCGGGCTTTCTACACCTCCGGCGGCGGTGACTCGGTGGAAACCGCCCTGCGCCTGTCGCGACAGTACCACAAGATCAAGGGCGAACCCGCCCGCACCAAATTCCTGTCCTTGAAGAAAGGCTATCACGGCACCCATTTCGGCGGCGCTTCGGTCAACGGAAATGCCAACTTCCGCACCGCCTACGAACCCCTGCTTCCCGGCTGCTTCCACATCCCCGCGCCCTTCCCTTACCGCAATCCCTTCAATGAAACCGACCCCGAGAAGCTGGCCCAACTCTGCCTGCAAGCCCTGGAAGACGAGATCGCCTTCCAATCCGCCAGCACCATCGCCGCCTTCATCATGGAGCCGATCCTAGGTGCCGGCGGTGTCATCCCGCCGCATCCCTCCTTCATGCCCGGCGTCGCCGCGATCTGCCGCAGGAACGGCATCCTGCTGATCGCCGATGAGGTCATCACCGCCTTCGGCCGTACCGGGGCCTGGACCGGCTCCCGCCTCTGGGGCGTGAAGCCCGATTTCGCCTGCACCGCCAAGGCCATCACCAACGCTTATTTCCCCTTCGGCGCCGTGATGATCGCCGAAGGCGTGGCGGAGGTGTTTGAGAAAGACGAATCCGGCAAGGCCGCCATCGGCCACGGTTACACCTACTCCGGCCATCCGGTCGGGGCGGCTGCGGCCCTCGCCTGCCTTGCCGAAACCCAGCGCCTGAACGTCAAGGACAACGCCGCCGTCCGGGGCGCGCAGATGCACGCAGGGCTGCTGGCCCTGAAGGACAAGCACGAGGTAGTGGGCGATGTGCGCGGCGGTTATGGCCTGATGCATGCCGTCGAACTGGTCAGCGACCGCGCCTCCAAGAAGCCCGCCGACAAGGCCGTCCCCGGCAAGGTGCAGGCCGCTGCTTACAAGGCTGGCGCGATGATCCGGGTGTCGGGCACCAACATCATCCTCTCGCCGCCGCTGATCCTGTCCGAGGCCGACGTCGACGTGATCCTCAAGGCCGTCGACGCCGGATTGGCCGCGATATGAGCGACCATGTCATCCTGCTCGGTACCAAGGGTGGGCCTGCGATACGCCACGGCTCGGCCATGCCAACTTCGTCCCTGCTGCGGCTGTCGGGCCAAAGCGTGGTCGTGGATTGCGGATTGGGGGTCACCCGAGGTCTGGTGGATCAGGGCTTTGCCTTGAAGGATCTTGCCACGGTCATCATCACCCACCTGCATTCCGACCACTATCTGGAGCTGGGCCCTCTGCTCCATACCGCCTGGACCGCAGGCCTGAAAACCCCGGTGCAGGTCTACGGACCGACGGGCCTGACCCGCTATTGGCAAGGATTCCTCGCTTCGATGGCTGAGGATATCGAGACCCGGATCGAGGACGAGGGCCGCCCCGACCTGGCCAGCCTGATCACCCTGCACCCAGTTCGAGCAGGCGATACGGTGACGATAGGCCCGGTCACGCTGGACACGATCACCAGCCTGCATCCGCCCTTGGTGGAAAGCCTGTCGCTGCGGTTCCGCACGGCGCACAAGACGGTGGTCTTCTCGGGCGACACCGCGCCCAATCCCGCCTTGGCCCCCTTTGCCCAAGGCGCTGACCTTCTGATCCATGAGGCCATGCTGGACGAAGCTCTGGTGCCGTTGGCGGCCCGTGTCGGCAACGGCGATGGCCGTCTGCTGCAGCACCTGCGCCGGTCGCATACAGCAGCAGGCGACGCCGCCCAAACCGCGACCGAGGCGGGGGTCAAGGCTTTGGCCCTGCACCACCTGATCCCCTCGGATGACCCAGACTATGACGACAGGGACTGGCGCGAGGCGGTTGCACCCTTCTTCAGCGGCACTCTGTATGTCGGCAAGGACGGGATGAAAATCCGGGTCTGACCTCAGGCAAAGAAGCAGCCAACCGTGCCCAGAGGGCCGAAATCCGCAAGGATCGTATCGCCATGCCGCGCCTCGATCGGGCGGATGAACGAGCCTGACAGCACGATCTGCCCCGCCTCGATCCTTTGCCCATACAGCGCCAAACGGTTGGCCAGCCAAGCAATCCCCCTTGCCGGTTGGTTCAACACGCCCGCGCCAAGGCCGGTTTCCTCAACCTCGGCATTGCGCATGACGATGGCCCCGGCCCAACGCGGGTCAAAGCTGTCAGGCCGCATGGCGCGGCCTCCGGTGACAATCCCGGCATTTGCGGCATTGTCGGATATGGTGTCGACGATGGTACGGGCCTTCTTCGTCACCGGGTCCACGCGCAGGATGCGGGTGTCGAGGATCTCCAGCGCGGGCATGATGTAGTCGGTGGCGTTCATCACATCGGTGACCGTCACGCCCGGCCCCGACAGTGGGGATTTCAGGATGAAGGCCAGTTCCGCCTCGATCCTCGGCTGGATGAAGCGGTCTGCGGGGATGGTCGCGGCATCCTCGAACGCCATGTCATCCATCAAGACGCCCGAGTCCGGCGTGGCAATGTTCAGCGCGGACTGCATGGCTTTCGAGGTCAGGCCGATTTTCCAACCGATCGTTCGGCGACCCTCCACATGGCGTGCCGCGACAAAGGCCGCCTGCACGGCATAGGCGTCGTCCATCGTCATCTGCGGGAATTCCAGCGACAGAAGGCCCATCTGCACCCGCGTCTTTTCCGCCGTCACCAGCCGGGCGGCGGCGACGGTAATCTGGTCGGGGGTCATCACGGCACCTCGTCCTGAATGGTGTTGCGCAGGATGCCAAGGCCATCCGCCTCAACCTCCACCACATCGCCGGGTTTCAGCCAGATCGGCGGATCAAACCGCGCGCCTGCCCCGGTTGGCGTGCCGCACAGGACGACGTCTCCGGGGACGAGGGTGGTGAAGGTCGAGATATAGGCCACGATCTTGCGGAAGCTGAAGATCATCCGCCCGGTGCGATCCTTCTGCCGGACCTCTGCGTTCACGCGGGTCTGAAGCGCAATGTCGTCCAGTTGCGCCGGGTTCGTAAACGGCACCAGCCACGGTCCGATGGAGCCGGAATTGTCCCAGTTCTTGCCCTGCGTGACGTTGAACTTGGCGTGGCGCACCCAGTCGCGGATCGTGCCCTCGTTGGCCAGCGACACGGCAGCGATGTGGTCATAGGCATCCGCCTCGGCGATCCGGCGCCCGGCCTTGCCGATGATGATCACAACCTCGCCCTCGTAATCCAGTTGCACGCTTTCCGGAGGCCGGATCAAGGGCCGCCCCGCGCCGGTAAAGCTGCGCGGGAAGCGGGGGAAGAGGGACATGAAGGGTGGCGCCTCTTGCCCGTCCTTGTATTCCGCGTTGCGGTCGGGGAAGTTGACGCCGACGCAGAGGATCTTCTCGGGGTTGCGGATCGGAATGTCATAGGCGATCTCTGACAGGGCGATATCCGGCGACAGTCCTGCTGCAAGGTCGGCCATCCGCGCCAAAGCGCCCGCCTCGATCCCCTGCCGCAAGCCGGGGAACTGGGCGGACAGGTCGATGATCCCGCCATCCGTCACCGCGCCCCAGCCTTCACGGCCCTGATGGGTGAAACTTGCAAATCTCATGGTGCCACAATCGGTTGCGCTTTCAGTGAGGGCTCTTGCGTAGGAACCCCGGCGAAGGTTGACCCGTTCTCGAACCAGCTTTTCGGCGCCGGCGCGCCCCAAAGCGTCTGGCGCTGCGGGTCTTTCAGGTCCCATTTGATCGGCTCGTGGTCGGGGTCAACGGTCTGGTAATCCGAGCAGTAGATCTCGGTCCGGTGGCCATCGGAGTCCAGGACATAGAGGAAGAAGGCGTTTGAGATGCCATGCCGCCCCGGACCCCGTTCGATGTTGGCGACGTAGCCGGTGGTCGACATCAGGTCCAGCAGGTCGATGATGTTCATCGGCGTCGGCACCCAGAAGGCCAGGTGATGCAACCTCGGCCCACGTCCGTTCGTGAAGGCCATGTCATGCACGCCCCCCTTGCGGTGCATCCAAGCCGCCCAAAGCCGCCCTGACACCGCATCCTCGGTATACTCCGTCACCCGGAACCCGAAGCTGTTGTAGAAGGCGACCGAGGCATCGACATCGGGGCTGAAGCAGTTGAAATGGTCGATTCGCAGCGGCTTGACCCCGCTATAGAGCGCATATTTCTGGTGGATCGGCGCGAGGCGGTCCATCTGGGCGTAGAACTCCAGCGGTGTGCCCAAGGGATCGGCGGTGCGCAGGGTGCGGCCCATGAAAGGCTTGGCCACCCATTCCACTGGCAGACCTTCACCCTTAAAGAAGGCGTGCGCGGCGTCCAGATCAGCCTCGGCATAGACCTTGAAGCCCAGCACGCCCACCTCGGCCTTCCCCTTGCGCAGAATCACGCAATGGTGGCCGCGTTCCTCCATCGCCCGCAGGTAGATCGCCGTGTCATCCTCGTGGGTCACCTGCAGGCCCAAAGTGTCCACATAGAACGCACGGGAGGCTGAAAGATCGGTTACGCCAAGGTCGACATGGCTGAGGCGGACCACGTTGAAGGGCGGGTAAAGCACGGGGCTCGGAACGGGCATGATGGCTCCTCGGGATCAGGTGACCGGAAAGACGAGTGACAGGCCTTGGGCGGACGCTTAGCTGTCCAGCTTCTGGATCTTGTGCAGAGTCGTGGCGAAAGAAACGTTCTTCGTCTCCATATAGAATTCAAAGGACCACTCCGCGCCATCCCGCCCGATGCCAGAGTTCTTGACGCCGCCAAAGGGCGTCGGCAGGTGGCGGACATTCTCGGAATTCACCCAGATCATCCCGGCCTCCAGCGCGTCCGAGAATCGGAAGGCCCGTGTCACGTCCGATGTCCAGAGATAGCCTGCCAACCCATATTGCACATCATTGGCCAGCGCCAAAGCCTCGGCCTCATCGGCAAAGGGGATGGCGGTCAGGACGGGGCCAAAGATTTCCTCCTGCGCAATCCGCATTTGGTTGGTCGCTTGCGTGAAGAGGGTAGGGGAGACATAGCAGCCACCCCCCGGCCCCGCGACTTTGCTGCCGCCTGCGGCCAAGGTCGCCCCCTCTGCCTGACCTATTGCGATATAGTCCAGTACCTTGGCCTCGTGCACCGGATGGATCAGCGGCCCGACCACAGTTTTCGGGTCCAAGGGATGGCCCACGACGATCCGCTTGGCACGGTCGGCCACCATCGCCGTGAATTTGCCGTAGATCGAGGCTTCCACCAGCAGACGCGAGGACGAGGTGCAGCGCTCGCCGTTCAGGGAATAGATCATGAAACTTGCCGCATCGGCGGCCCGCTCCAGATCGGCGTCGGCAAAGACGATCACCGGGTTCTTGCCACCCAGTTCGAAATGCACCCGCTTCAGCGTATCGGCGCCCTGTTTCATGATCATCGAACCAGTCCGGCTTTCGCCGACAAAGCCGATAGCCTTGATATCGGGATGCTCGGTCAAAGCCCGCCCCGCATCCTCGCCAAGTCCGTTCACAAGGTTCCACACACCGGGCGGCAGCCCCGCGCCTTCGGCAATCTCAACCAGCAGCCGGGCGGTCAGTGGAGAGAACTCCGCTGGTTTGTGAACGATCGTACAACCTGCCGCCAAAGCCGGCGCGATCTTCCAGCTCGACAGCATGAAAGGCGTGTTCCATGGCGTAATGATCCCCACCGGGCCAATCGGCGACCGGCTGGTGACGTTCACCTGACCCTTGGCGCGCAGCGATTGGCCGTCGCGCGCCCCCGGCGCGAGGTCTGCGAAATAGCGGAAATTCTCCGCCCCGCGCAGGGCGGCCTTGGCCATGAAGCGGATCGATTGCCCGGTGTCCATCGCCTCGACAAAGGCAATCTCCTCGGCCCGCGCCTCGATGGCATCGGCGATCTTGTGCAGCAAGGCCTTGCGCGCCTCGCCCTCCATGGCCCGCCAAGCCGGGAAGGCCGCCTTGGCCGCTGCCGCCGCCGCTGCAATATCTGCCGCCTTGCCGCGTGCCACCTGCGCCAAGGGCCGCAAATCGACCGGAGAGATCGTCTCGAACCAGCCGCCCTCCAGAGCAGGCACGGCCTTGCCGCCGATGTGGTTCAAGACACCCTCGGACCGGAAGCGGGCCAGATAGACTTCAGCCTTGGCGATGTTGGCGCTGAGTTCACACATGTTTGCCCCCTTCGGCCCGGAGGCGCGGGTGAATGGCGTTCTTTTTCCAGCTCAGGCTGGGGTCAATCTCGATGATCTCCAGCGTCAGGGCGAAATGTGGCGTGGTGAACAGCGGCGCCAGCGCCAGCGCGGCAGCATCGAAGATCACCTGACCCGCCCGGGCCTTGTCCTCTGCCGTCCGCCCCGCGCCGATCCGCAGATAAAGCGCCGCAAAGGCATTCTGCGGCAGCAGGTCCGCCACCGCATAGTGTTCTGCCGCCAAAGCGCGCACCCGGATGGCACCCAGTTCGAACAGGCCGGTCTGAAGCATCGCCTGATGCAAGGCGCGGCACAGGGCCCCCAGATCGGTCTGTCCCGCCAGATTGGCCGAGTGTTCTATGGTCAGATGCGGCATCGGGTCCTCCATATGATTAACATGTGAAATATAATCAGCCCGTGAGTCAAGCGTCTTGCGGCCTCGTTTGCTTGAATTATCGGTCCCCCTGTGGCACGTCCAAAGGATGACAAAGGAAGATCTTCCCCCCGCTGGCCCCCCCGACGACAGCCTTGCGCCGCGCACCACGCAACGCTCGCTGCCCATGTCGCTCTTGCGCGCGCGCGAAGCGGTGATGAGCCATTTCCGTCCGATGCTGGACCGCCACGGCGTGAACGAACAGCAGTGGCGGGTGATACGGGTGCTGGGCGAGGCGGGGCCGCTGGATGCCTCGGAGGTCGCCGAACGCGCCAATATCCTGGCGCCTTCGCTGACCCGGATGATCAAGGCGCTGACCGAACGCGGGTTGATCGAAAAGGCCCGGGACGCGGGCGATGGCCGCCGGGTCATGCTGGCCATAGCGCCTGCCGGCCGCGACCTGTTGCGCCGCGTCACCCCGGATTCGGCGCGGATCTATGATGAACTGGAAGGCCGCTTCGGGCGCGACAGGGTGAACGACCTGATGGACCTGCTTGATGCCCTGTCTCACCTGAAAGCCTGATCCCGGAATGACCCCAATTCCCTTATCCCCTCCACCCGGCCCCATCGTGGCGCTGGTGCTCGGGGCGGCGGTCTGGCCCGGCGGCATCCCCTCACCCACGCTGAAGCGGCGCGCGCTGAAGGGGGCTGAACTGGTGCTGACCGGCAAGGCCTCAGCCCTCATCGCCTGCGGTGGGCTTGGCAAACATGGCCCGTCCGAGGCGCAGGTGATCCGGCAGATCTGCCTTGATGCCGGGGTGCCAGACAAGCTCATCCACCTTGAAGCCCTATCCACCACAACCGAGGAAAACATCCGCCTCGCCCTGCCGATCCTGAAATTGTTGCAAACCGACCGGGTGTTCGTGGTGACCGATGGCTATCATGCACCCCGTGCCATCCTGATCGCCCGAAGGCTCGGCCTGAACGCCACGGCAAGCCCCACAACCCTGCAAGGCACCACGCCCCGAAGGATCGCCTATGCCTATGCCCGCGAGGCCTTCGCCCTCGCCAAGTTCTTCGTCACGGGCCTGTTCAAGCGTTAACGAACAACCGTTACGTCAACGTAATCGCCGCGCCCCTTGTGGCCATAGATCGTCACATAAACCGTCGCGCCGCCCCGCAGCAGATCGCGCGCCGCTTGCGCCTCGATCGAGCCGTTCATCACCATCTGCTCCATCGCCGCCCGGTTGTTGACGTCGGAAAAGAACGGATCGCCCTCATCCCCGCGCTGCCGGATCTTGAACTTGTGGTAGTTGGCGCGGTCCTGCCGCAGCACTTGCCACGGCTCGGTCAATCTCTCCCCCTGCGAGTTGTACAGATCATCCTCGCCGATATAGGCCGCATAAGACCCCACGACCTCCTGAGCCTGCGCCGCTCCGGCAAGACCCGTACAGGCAAGGACAACAGCCGCCAAGACAGAACGCTTCATCGCAACCCCCTGATCAACTCTGCCCCCTTTATCGCGGCAGCCAGCCGCTTGACGCAAGCCGGAAGTGCCTTGCCTTCGCCGGTTTGGCCGCGCCAGTTTACCGCAGCACCTGCCGCAGGTCCGCTTGCACCTGCAACAGCGCGGGCAAATAGCGGGCGGGCAGCGTGGTCACATCCTCCCCCCGGACCGGCAGCCCCAGATTAAGCGCCGCCACCGTCACCCCCCGCGCATTCAAAACCGGCACCGCGATCGAGCGCAGGCCCAGTTCCACCTCCTCGTCGTTCACCGAAAACCCTTGCTGCCTCACTTGCGCAAGCCGTTCCAGCACCCCCTCCGGTGTCGTCACGGTCAAGGCTGTGCGCGCCACCAAGGCGCGCGTTGCCAGCCGCCGCCGCGCCTCTTCCTCTGGTAAGGCCGCCAGCAGCACCCGCCCCATCGAGGTGCAGAAGGCTGGCAACCGTGACCCCGGCATCAGGGCAATCGACATCACCTTCCGCTGCGCCGCCCGCGCCACATAGACAATCTCATCCTCATCCAGAATGGAGACCGAGGAGCTTTCGCCCAAAGCCTCTGACAGCCGTTCCAGAAACGGCTGCACCATCTGCGGCAGCGGCATGGTGGCCAGACAGGCCGTCCCCAACCGCAGCACGCGCGGCGTCAGGGTGAAGAACTTGCCGTCATAGTCGGCATAGCCTTGGGCGGCCAAGGTCAGCAGACAGCGCCGCGCCGTTGCCCGGTCCAGACCCGAGGCAGCCGCGACCTCGGCAATCGACTGCCGGGGCCGATCCGCCGTGAAGGTCTCGATCACCGCCAGCCCCTTGGCGAGGCCAGACATTGTATCGCGTTCGCTGATCATGGCAGCCTTTGTGCGGTATGGTAACAAAGTTCACATACCGCACAAATCTACTGGACGCAAACCCCGCGCAAGCCTAACCCTGCCGCCAAAGGAGACCTTCATGGACAAGACCATTCCCACTTTGGCCGAGGCTGTCGCCGGGATCGGCGACGGGGCCACCGTGATGATCGGCGGCTTCGGCGGCTCTGGCGCGCCGATTGAACTGATCCACGCCCTGATTGACCGCCATATCGCCACCGGCCATCCCACCGGCCTGACCGTCATCAACAACAACGCCGGAAATGGCCATGTCGGCCTTGCTGCGCTGATTGAACACGGCATGGTCAAGAAGCTGATCTGCTCCTTCCCGCGCTCCGCCGATCCCGTGGTCTTCACCGACATGTACCTCGCCGGCAAGATCGAACTGGAACTGGTCCCGCAAGGCACCCTGGCCGAGCGCATCCGCGCCGGTGGCGCCGGTATCCCTGCCTTCTACACCCCCACCGCCTATGGCACCGACCTTTCCGCGGGCAAGAAGATCGAAGACTTCGACGGCCGCCCCTATGTTCAGGAACGCTGGCTTAAGGCCGATTTCGCCCTGATCAAGGCCCATGTCGGTGACACCCACGGCAACCTGACCTACCGCGCTGCCGCCCGCAATTTCAACCCGCTGATGGCCACAGCAGCAAAGCAAACGATCGTTCAGGTGTCCCATCTTGTCGCTCCCGGCGCCATCGACCCCGAGACCGTGATCACCCCCGGCATCTTCGTCCAATCCGTGGTTCAGGTGACAAACCCTCAACAAGAAGAAGTCCTCAACCGGGCGAAAGCGGTGTATCCATGAGCAAACTCTCCAACGCCCAGATCGCCTGGCGCGCGGCGCAAGACATTGAAGACGGTGCCTATGTCAACCTCGGCATTGGCTTCCCCGAGATGGTGGCCCAGTACCAACCCCCGGGCCGTCAAGCCATCTTCCACACCGAAAACGGCATCCTCGACTTCGGCCCCTCCCCGGCGCAGGGCCAAGAAGACTGGGACCTGATCAACGCCGGCAAGAAGGCCGTCACCCTCAACCCCGGTGCCGCCTTCTTCCACCACGCCGACAGCTTCGCCATGGTGCGCGGCGGTCATCTGGACGTGGCCATCCTCGGCGCCTACCAAGTCGCGCAAAACGGCGACCTTGCCAACTGGAGCGTCGGTGCCAAAGGCGTTCCGGCGGTCGGCGGTGCGATGGACCTCGTCCACGGCGCCAAGCGCGTGGCGGTGATCACCGAGCATGTCACCAAGGACGGCAAACCCAAGCTGCTCGCCGCCTGCACCCTTCCCCTGACCGGCGTTGCTTGCGTAACCCGCATCTACACCAGCCTCGCCGTGATCGACATCGTGGACGGCCACTTCGTGTTGCGCGAAAAGCTGTCCGCCCTCACGCTGGAAGACCTGCAAGCCCAGACCGGCGCCCCCCTCCACCTCGACGGTCCCTTGCAAGACCTGACCGTACCGGAGCTATCATGACTGACGTTTTCATCTGCGACTACATCCGCACGCCCATCGGCCGCTTCGGCGGCTCCCTCTCCTCGGTCCGTGCCGATGACCTCGGCGCCATTCCCCTGCGCGCCCTGATCGCCCGCAACCCCGGCGTCGACTGGGAGGCGGTGGATGACGTGATCTTCGGCTGCGCCAACCAAGCCGGGGAAGACAACCGCAACGTCGCCCGCATGTCCGCCCTGCTCGCAGGCCTGCCGGTCAGCGTCACCGGCACCACCGTCAACCGGCTCTGCGGCTCCGGCATGGACGCCGTCCTGATCGCCGCCCGCCAGATCAAGGCCGGCGAAGCCAGCCTGATGATCGCCGGCGGCGTCGAATCCATGTCCCGCGCCCCCTTCGTCATGCCCAAAGCCGACACCGCCTTCTCCCGCAACGCCGAGATCTACGACACGACCATCGGCTGGCGCTTCGTCAACCCCTTGATGAAGCAACAATACGGCGTCGACTCGATGCCCGAAACCGGCGAGAACGTGGCCGACGACTTCCACATCTCGCGCGAGGATCAAGACGCCTTCGCGCTGCGTTCCCAAGCCAAAGCCTCCGACGCCCAAGCCAACGGCCGCTTCGCGCAGGAAATAACCCCCGTCACCATCCCGCAACGCAAGGGCGAAGCCCTCGTCATCACACAAGACGAACACCCCCGCGCCACCACCATCGAAGCGCTAGCCAAACTCGGCACCCCTTTCCGCAAGGGCGGCACCGTAACGGCAGGCAACGCCTCAGGCGTCAACGACGGAGCGGCTGCCCTGATCCTCGCCAATGCCGAGGCCGTCGCCAAATTCAACCTCAACCCCATCGCCCGCATCCTCGGCGGTGCCACCGCAGGCGTCCCCCCGCGCATCATGGGGATAGGGCCCGCCCCCGCCTCACAAAAGCTGATGCAGCGCCTTGGCCTCACTCCAGCCGACTTCGCCGTCTTCGAACTGAACGAGGCCTTCGCCTCCCAAGGCCTCGCCACGCTGCGCCAACTGGGCATCGCCGATGACGACAAACGCGTGAACCCGAACGGCGGTGCCATCGCCCTCGGCCACCCCCTCGGCATGTCCGGCGCCCGCATTACCGGCACGGCGGCCCTGCAACTGACGTCAGGCCAGCGCTCGCTCTCCACCATGTGCATCGGTGTCGGCCAAGGCATCGCCATCGCACTTGAAGGGGTCTGACCCCCCTCATCCTCGCTGAGAAATATCCCACGGGGGTGCGGGGGTGTGAAACCCCCGCTCTTGGCTCTGGGTGCGGGGGTGTGAAACCCCCGCCTCTATCGGCAGCCCCCGTTCCCGACCTGGGATTAAGGTAGGATGGGCCATTGGCCCATCTAGCCTTTGCTCACCACCCAATCCAGCATCCGCGTCGGCAACAGCCGGCGCGCCAGCCCGGCGATATGGGTGGGCACTGTCACATAATACCGCGCCCTTGGCCGTGCGCTTTCCACCGCATGGATCAGCGCCTTGGTCACCGCCGCAGGCTCCAGCTGGAACCGGTCCTTCTGACCCGAGGTGTCATAAAGCCGTTCCCGGAACCGGGCGTAGTCCGCCGCCCGCGCTGAAATCTGCCAGTCAAACCACCGCTCGAAATGCTTCTGCGCGTTGACCCTGATCTTCGTGCCGATCGGTCCCGGCTCGATCAGCACCACGTCAATGCCCGTTCCCCGCATCTCCAGCCGCAGCACGTCGCTCAAGCCCTCCAGCGCGAACTTCGTCGCCACATAGGCGCCGCGCCATTCCGCGCCCACAATCCCCAGCACAGAGGAGCAATTCACGATCCGGCCCGCGCCTTGGGCCCGCATCATCGGCAGCACCCGCCGCGTCAGATCGTGATAGCCGAACAGGTTCACCTCGAAGATCGCCCGCAAAGCCCCGCGTGGCAAATCCTCCACCAGCCCCGGGCAGGCAAAGGCGCCGTTGTTGAACAAGGCATCCAGTCGCCCCGCCCGTGCCGTCACCTCGGCCACCGCCGAGGCAATCGAGGCCTCATCGGCATAGTCCAGCGGAAAACTCTCCAGCCCCTCCGTGACAAGCCGCTCGCAATCGGCGGCCTGACGGCAGGTCGCAAAGACCCGCCAGCCCCGCGCCTTCAGGCCATGCGCCGCGTCATATCCAATGCCTGACGAGCATCCGGTGATCAAAATCGTGCGCATCTGCTGCCCCTTGCCCGCTTGCGGCAGCCTTAACAGAAGCCCCGCGCCAGCCAAGCTATTCCCGCAGCAGCTTGGCCGCCACCCAGCCCTCGCCCCGGTCCGCGACGCGGACCCGCACCCAGCCCGGGGCAGAGGTCTCGTCCAGCACCATCACCACATCCCCGCCGCGCAGATCGCCAATCACCGCAAAGCTGCGGCCCGGCCCGGCGCGGAAGGAGGCACCCCCCGGCACATGCATCTGCCTTATCCCTGCCAGTTGCGGTTCCGGCTGGGCGGGCAGAGGAGGCGTCGCTTCCGTCACAGTCTCCGACACCGGCACGGCTGAAACCGTCGCCGGCTCCATCACGCGCTGCGCCGGGATAAAAACCGGACGCTCGTAATTCAAAACCGTCGCCGCCTCTGTCCGGGCCGCAGGCGGATTGATGAACTGGCCGTGGTCCTCACCCAGAAACCACATGCCCATAAACAAGAATACGGCCAACACGGCCAAAAGACGAATCATGACGTCACCCGAAACGCACACACGCTTTAATTTACCACACCCATTGTGGCGGCAAGCTAACAAAGCCGCCTGGCCCGAACCGCGCGAAATCGCACTGGACCGTTCGGCGCCGCCGCACTAGAGAAAGCCCATGTCCGACACGCCCCCAGATATGCCTGACGATCTTCCCGA
Organism: Paracoccaceae bacterium; assembly: GCA_947371955.1. Lineage (GTDB taxonomy): Bacteria > Pseudomonadota > Alphaproteobacteria > Rhodobacterales > Rhodobacteraceae > Stagnihabitans. The sequence goes on from CANBRQ010000068.1 coordinate 14,900, forward strand.
CGTGGCACCCGAGCCCTCAACCCGCAGCGAGCCTCTGGCCCGCGCGATTGGTGAGCGCTATCTGACCTATGCGCTGTCGACCATCATGCACCGCGCCCTGCCCGATGCCCGCGACGGGCTTAAACCGGTCCACCGCCGCATCCTCTATGCGATGCGCGAACTCCGGCTCTCCTCGACCGGCGGCTTCCGCAAATCGGCCAAGATTTCCGGCGACGTGATGGGCAACTACCACCCGCACGGCGACGCTGCGATCTATGACGCGATGGCGCGTCTCGCGCAGGATTTCAACGTCCGTTATCCCTTGGTCGATGGCCAAGGCAACTTCGGCAACATCGACGGCGACAACCCCGCCGCCGCCCGCTACACCGAAGCGCGGCTCACGGCGGTGGCCGAGGCCCTGATGGAAGGCCTTGCCGAAAACGCCGTCGACTTCCGCCCGAACTACGACGGCACGCTGGAAGAACCGGTGGTCATGCCCGCCGCCTTCCCGAACCTGCTGGCCAATGGCTCCTCGGGCATCGCCGTTGGCATGGCCACCAATATCCCGCCGCACAATCTGGATGAGCTGATCCAGGGCTGCCATGCCCTTCTGGCCAACCCTGACACCACCGATGACGCCCTCGTCTCCCTGATCCCCGGCCCCGACTTTCCCACCGGCGGCATCATCGTGGAAAACCGCGCCACCATCCTTGACAGCTACCGCACCGGACGCGGCTCTTTCCGCACCCGCGCCCGCTGGCAGATCGAGGATCTTGGCCGTGGCATGTGGCAGATCGTCGTCACCGAAATCCCCTATCAGGTCGCCAAATCCAAGCTGATCGAACGCCTTGCCGAACTGGTGAACCTGAAAAAGGTCCCCTTGCTGGCAGATGTGCGCGACGAATCCGCCGATGACATCCGCATCGTGCTGGAGCCCCGCTCCCGCACCGTGGACGCTGACCAGCTGATGGCCGCCCTCTTCCGCAATTCCGAACTGGAATCCCGCTTCAGCCTCAACATGAACGTGCTGATCGACGGCAAGGTGCCGAAGGTCTGCTCCCTCAAGGAAGTGCTGCGCGCCTTCCTCGACCACCGCCGCGACGTCCTGAAGCGCCGCAGCCAGCACCGGGTCGACAAGATCGACGCCCGGTTGGAGATCCTCGAAGGCTTCCTGATCACCTTCCTGAACCTCGACCGCGTGATCGACATCATCCGTTATGACGAAGACCCCAAGCGCGCCCTGATGGCCGAAAACTGGGGCAAGAAGCACAAACGCGCCATTTCGGAAAAGGACTATGTCCCGCCGGCCGAGGGCAAAGGCCAACTGAACGAAGTTCAGGCCGAGGCCATCCTCAACATGCGCCTGCGCTCCTTGCGCCGTCTGGAAGAGATGGAACTGATCGCCGAGCGGGACGCTTTGGTGAAGGAACGCGCTGACCTCGCCGCCCTCTTGTCCTCCGATGAGGCCCAATGGCACCGCATCGGCTTTGAACTGGAAGAGGTCCGCAAGGCATTCGGCAAGGGCACCAAACTCGGCGCCCGCCGCACCACCTTCGCCGAAGCCGGTGAGACGATCGAAATCACCGCCGATTCGATGATCGAACGCGAGCCGATCACGGTGATCTGTTCCCAGATGGGCTGGATCAGGGCGCTGAAAGGCCATGTCGACCTGTCGCTTGAGCAGAAGTTCAAGGACGGCGATGCCGCCCGCTTCGCCTTCCATGCCGAGACGACCGACAAGATCCTGATCATTGCCGCCAATGGCCGTTTCTTCACCCTGACCGGCGTGAACCTGCCCGGCGGGCGCGGCATGGGCGAACCGGTCCGCCTGATGGTCGACCTGCCCAACGACATCGCCATCATGGACCTGATGATCTTCCGTCCCGGCGAGAAACTGCTGCTGGCCTCCTCGGCAGGCGACGGCTTCATCGTGACCTCGGACGAAGTCCTCGCCCAGACCAAAGCCGGCAAGCAGGTCTTGACGCTGGCCGAGGGTGCCAAAACCGCCGTCTGCCGCCGCGTGCAGGGTGATCATGTCGCCGTCGTGGGCGAGAACCGCAAGGTCCTGATCTTCCCGCTGGCCCAAGTGCCGGAAATGACCAAGGGCAAGGGCGTGCGCCTGCAAAAGTACAAGGACGGCGGCCTGTCGGATGCCACGACCTTCACGCTGGCGCAGGGCCTAAGCTGGAAAGACCCCGCAGGCCGCACCCGCACCGAAACCGACCTCCTGATGTGGCAAGGCAACCGCGCCGCCACCGGCGCCATGGCCCCGCGCGGCTTCCCGCGGGACAACCGGTTCAACTGACGCCAAGGGCGGTGGGGCAGCGCCCTGACCTGTCCGATCTGCCAAGAAGAACAGCCCGTTTCAGCCGCCAATCAGCTTGCAGTTCAGCACATGCTCTGACGTGCCCAGCACCTTCACGCTGTCATCAACAATCTCGCAGTCCAACAGGTTGTCCTCGCTGGTGAACCGAGCCGAGTAGATGTTGACGTTGAGATAAGGCTCCACCACCTGATCCACCGGCGCCATGGCCAGCGTCTGGCCGAAGGTCACCGACTGGTCCACCGGCAGGATCGTGTATTGCTCCCCGCTCAGATAGATCTGCCCCACCTCGTCGGGTTGCATCTTCGCATTGGCTACCGGTTCGCCATAGAAATAGCCCGACAGGATCACCCGCTCGCCCGATCTGGCCAAAGACTCAATTGAGGCCTTGTCGAAGTGAACCTGGATCGTGACCCCGTCCGCATGGACCATAGGGGCAAAGAGCAGAAGGGCAGGAACAAAGGCGCGGCGCATGGAAATCCTCTCGTGGCAACGCCCCCAGTCTTGCCGCGCGTCCGGTGCCGGTCAACCCGGATTGTAGAAGGGGCGGTTCCGAGCCCTGCTCAGGTTCGCCCATCTTCCGATTCGCGATTCATGGTTAACGCTCCCTTTGTCGGGCGCGCGTAGAGACGGAAGGAAGACAGGAGGAAGACGCAAGGAAGACAGCGCATTTTCCCTCCGCCAGCCCGGTTAACGCCGCGTTCTGAAGGGGTTAGACCTCGGCCCACATCCGCATCAGATTGGCCCGCGTCTTGGCCAGCCGATCGAACTGTTGCGTCTTCCCCTCGGCGGCGAAGCAAGCCTCCACCGCCTGATCCAGATCGAACAACACCTGGCGCTGCGCCCCGTCGCGGATGATGCTTTGCACCCAGCCCACCACCGCCAGCCGCTCTCCCGAGCTGACGGGTTCGACCCGGTGCAGCGTAGTTGATGGGTACAGGATCACCTCCCCCGGCTCCAGCTTGATGGCCCGGGCTTCGAAGGTGTCCTCAATGATCAGCGCGCCACCGTCGTAACTGTCAGGCTCGGACAGGAACAGCGTGAAGGACAGGTCGGTCCGCAGGCCCTGCATCAGCGCGTCATCGACATGCAGGCCATAGGTCTGCCCCTGACGATAGCGCGACAGGATCAGCTTGGTCAGCGCCTTGGGCCGCGCGGCGGACCGAAAGACAGGGCTCGCCGCAAGAGCCTGCTCCACCTTGGCCAGCACCACATCCAACTCGGGGCAGGGCAGGGCCTGATCATTGGCCTTCACCTCCCGCGCAAAGCGACCCGCCGTGGCCTTGCCATCGCCAAACATGAGGTCCGCCGCCACATCCCGCATTGCCCTCACTTCGGCGCGAGACAGGATATTCTCTATGGCCAGCAACATCTTGGCGGACCCCTAACCTTAGCGGACCGAAGAGGCGATCAGTTCCACCTTGGCCGCAACCCCCAGCAAGATCTGCGCATCCCCCGCCAAAGGCACTGCCGCCATGGGGTTGCCAAAGGCCGCATCTGCCGCCTCCAAAGCCTTTACTGCCTTGGGGGCCGCCTTGGCCGACAGGGGCAAAGCCGCCAGATCCTGCAACCGCGCCCGGGCAAGACCGACGAACGACCAGGCCTCATGCCAGGCCATCACATCCTCGACCTTGCCGTCCTTGATGCTGCCCTGATACTCCTCGGCCGAAGCCTTCAGCAGCAGAACCACCGCGTCGAACCGCGCGCGCACCTGATCCGCCTGAACTGCCGCAGCCGCCGCAAACCCTGCCGAAACCGCCGTCAAGGCCGCATCGACCTCGGCCTGCGGTGCACCCTTTTCCATCGTCCCGGTAAAGGCCGCGATCACCTCGGCCACATCACCGGACTTATGTTCGGCAATTTTTTTACGAAGTGCGTCCAGAGTCCCCTCTTCCTGCGGATGCTTGGAGAGTTCGATTGCCGTATCCTTCTGCCCCATCGCATAAAGATCGCGCGCGGCGAGCATGTGGCCCTCCACGATCATCAGTTCGGTCAAATAGGCCGCATCGGGCGAGGCTTCCGAGGTCACACCGGCTTCACCCCCCTCACCACCCTGCGTCTGCGCCAGCCACAAACGCGCGTCCGGAGAGGCCAGCGTGATGGGCGCCACGCGGTGCAGATCGGCCAAAGCCGGCGTTGCGGCAAGCGTGACCGAGGCGAAGGCCAGACTTTTCCAGCGGCGGGGCGTGGTCGGGCGGGGGGAATTGGTCATCGCTTGTCCTATTACCTACTGTTATTGTCAGCTTTATCGCCTGCCCAACGAGCCGTCAAGATTGCCTGAGTATTTCACTTGGGAAATCTCTACCGGTCAAAACGGACCGTGCAGCCGACCTATGGTGCCCTCGTCACAGATGTGATGACGATATAGTGCCGATCCATGCCCAAGCCACCCCCGCCGCCGTTGCCAAGCCGGGGTGCGGCCGCTATCCCGAACGCAACTGACGCCAAGGAGACCGCCAGACCATGACCCTGCCTCGCTTTCTGCGCACCCTGCCTGCCATGATTGGATTGCTGGTTCTGGTCGCCTGTGACGCCCATGACGCCGGAGAGCCGCCGAAGCCCATGGGCAATTTCCAGATGGGTCTGAACATCGTGGTGCCGGAAACCGCCCAGACCATCGCCCTCTCCCGCAAGGCCACCCCGGAAGAGTGGAAGGCCGTGATGACAGAGGCGATGCAAGACCGCTTCGGCAGCTATCAGGGCGACAAGCTTTTCGACTTCGGCATCTCGATTGACGGCTACATGCTGGCCCCGCCCGGGGTGCCCGTGGTGGCCAGCCCACGCTCGGCCCTCATCATCACGGTCAATGTCTGGGATGATGCCAAGAAGGAGCTGCTGGTCAAGGGCGGCAAGCGGCTGACCCTTGTTGAGGGTGTGTCCGCGGACAGTGTGCTTGGCTCTGGCTGGACGCAATCCAAGCAGGCCCAGATGAAGAAAATGGCCTTTAACGCCGCCAAAGCCGTGCAGGATTACATGCTGGAACATCCCGAATGGCTGGGCCTGCCATCGGTCGAGGTGCCAAGTGCCGCCCATACCAATGCGACACCGGCCAAGGCTGCGGCCACCACCAAACCAGCCGTTCCGGTGACGCCCGCCGTGCCCGTCAAGAAGGCCGGAGGCGGAACGCCGATCGAACCGGTGCTGAGCCCCATCGTCACACCCTGACACCCGTAACGGACCTTGATTTCCGTCCGCTTCCGGCATAGATCGCCGCGCGTGGAAATCGGGGACCCTCGGGGGCCCCTTCAGAATCGAGGGTGACCCTGATGGGTAAGGCAAAGTTTGAACGGAACAAACCGCACGTCAACATCGGCACGATCGGCCACGTTGACCACGGCAAGACGACGCTGACGGCTGCGATCACGAAGTACTTCGGCGAATTCCGCGCCTACGACCAGATCGACGGCGCACCGGA
>CANBRQ010000069.1 GCA_947371955.1 Paracoccaceae bacterium
TATGCAGCAAAGCATTCTCCGGCCCCGTCGCCGCCAGATCACAGACCGAGGCCAGGCACTCCGACTGCCACCGCCCAAACCCTTCAAACGCCCGCATCAAAGCGAATTCCAGCTCGGTCAGGTCCACCTCGGCCCCGCTTTGCGCAAGATGCCAAAGGTAGTCGAGCCCGGCCTCCTTGCCAGCTTGCGATTGCGGTTTCTTCGGCATGGCGGCCTCCTGCGACACCGCCAGCATCCCCTGTCAAACCAGTTGACGCAATGGCGTTTTACGATAGACTTTCAAACATAAAATACCACCAAACATCAAACAGGGAATACGAACAATGTCAGACGCACCGATGCTTTCGGGCGACCGCTTCCGCTTGGGCACTTTCTCGACCAACTGCTCCTCCGGCATGACCCCCACCCAGGCCCCCGAGCGCTGGGTGAACTCGTGGGAGAACAACCTGACGCTGGCGAAAATGCTGGACGAGGCCGACATCGACTTCATGCTCCCCATCGCCCGCTGGATCGGCTACGGCGGCCCGACCGACTTCCACGGCGGCGTGCTGGAGACGATGACTTGGGCCGCTGGCCTTCTGGCCTCCACCAAGAACATCTCGATCTTCGCCACCGTCCACGCTTCGGCCAACCACCCGGTTGTGGTGGCCAAGCAAATCGCCACCATCGACCAGATCGGTCAGGGCCGCGCCGGCCTGAACATCGTCGCAGGCTGGAACAAGCCGGAATATCAGGCTTTGGGTCTGACCCTGCCCGATGACCACGAAACCCGCTACGGCTATGCGCAGGAATGGTACGATCTGGTCCGCAAGATCTGGGCCTCCCAAGACCATTTCGACTGGGACGGCACCTATTTCAAAGGCATCAAGGGCCTGAAGGGCGACCCCTCCCCGATGCGCGGCGGCGTCCCCGTCATCAACGCCGCAGGCTCCCCGCAAGGCCGCGAGTTCGCAACCGACAACGCCAACTTCCTCTTCACCCCGGCCATCGACCTCGCCCGTTCCAAAGACGAAATCGCCGCCCTCAAGGCCCAAGCCGCGGCCAAGAAGCGCAAGGTCGGCGTCCTGACCTTCTCCCACGTCGTCTGCCGCCCGACCGAGAAAGAGGCGCGGGACTACGTCCACTACATCGTCGATGAAAACGCCGACTGGGCGGCGACCGACAACCTGATCCGCCTGCAACTCGCCCACGCCCTGTCCTTCCCGCACGACCTCCTGACGCAAATCCGCTACGGCTTCGCCTTGGGCCACGGCGGCTTCCCGCTGATCGGCACGCCCGACCAAGTCGCCGCAGGCCTGATCAAACTGCACGAGACGGGCTTCGCCGGCACCACCCTGTCCTTCGTCGACTACATCAAGGAATTCCCCTTCTTCCGCGACGAGGTCCTGCCCCGTCTGGAAAAAGCCGGCATCCGCTGACCGCAAATCCCGGCAGGGCGGCCCCGCTGCCCCGCCAAATCGATTCGCCAAATCATGGTTAACGCGGCGAGAACCCAGCGCGCGTAGAGACAGAAGGAAGACGCAAGCAAGACGGGAAAAAGACACCGGTTTCCCGGCAAAATCCGACCGTTAATCCAGCGTCCGCAAGGGCTTACGAACCGACCTTGCCAAACCGTCCCCCGTTGCAGTCTTCCCCGTCATCCGGCGAGCGCCGCCACCTCCGCAGCCCACCCCGCCCCCTCCATCGGCCCGCGCTTGGTCACCGCCAGCGCCCCTGCCGCTGCCGCAAAGCGCAGCGCCTGCGCGGTTGCCGCCCCCTCACACCAAAGCGCCGTGAACGCCCCGGCAAAACAATCCCCCGCCCCGGTCGGGTCCACTTCCGTCACCGCAAACGCCGCCTGATCAATCCGCCCATCGGCATCAAAATAGCTCGCCCCATCAGCCCCTTGCTTCCAGACCACCGCCTTGATCCCCCGCGCCAGATGCTCCGCCACCGCCGCATCACGCCCCGAACAGCCGATGTACAACTCATCCCCCGAGGGCAAAAACACATCCGCCAACCCCAGCATCGCCGCCACGGTCTCAGCTAACCCCTTCTGTCCCAACACTTCTTTCCGCAGGTTCGGATCAAAACTCACCGTCCCGCCTTGCCCCTTCACCCGTCGCGCCGCCGCCAAGGCCATCGCCTGCATGGGCACGGACGACAGCGAAGTCCCCACCACATGCAAATGCCGCGCCCGCGCCAGCAGCGCCTCCGCCGCCGGCCCCAAGGCAATCGAGGCACAGGCCGAATGCGCGATGTTGAAGACAAAATCCCGAGTGCCATCACCACGGTAGCGCACAAAGGCACTCCCCGTCGGCCGCTCCGCATCCACCGTCACGGCAGAGATATCCACCCCATCCGCCGCCAACCGCTCCAGATTGACCCGCCCAAAGTCATCCGTCCCCACCGCCGAGACAATCCCGGCAGCAGACCCCATCCGCGCCACCTGAGAGATATAGATCGCCGGCGCGCCCGAGGGGAAAGGTCCAGTCAAAGCAATAGCTTGCCGAAACCCCTCCCCCGGCGCATCCGCCATGATCTCCACCAGAATCTCGCCCAGCGTGACGATCATGCGTTCACGTCCACCACCACGCGCCCCTTGACCTCGCCCTTCAGGATCGCCGCCCCCAGACGCGGCAGATCGGCCAAAGTCGCAGGCTCAATCATCGCCTCCAACTTCCCCATCGGCAGATCGCTGGCAATCCGCGCCCAAGCCCGCTGCCGCCCGGCAAAGGGTTTCAGCACGGAATCGATGCCCAGCAAATTCACCCCCCGCAGCAGGAACGGAATGACCGAGGCCGGCAACCCCGATCCCCCCGCCAAGCCCACGGCGGCCACGGACGCATTGTACTTCATCTGCCCCAAGACCCGCGCCAGCATCGCCCCGCCCACGGCATCAATGCACCCGGCCCAAGTCTCTGTTTCCAAAGGACGTTTCACGGTCTCCGCCAAGTCAGCCCGCGGAATGATCCGCGAAGCTCCCAGCCCCAGCAGATACTCTCCCGTCTCCGGACGCCCCGTCACCGCCGCCACCGAATACCCCAACGCGGCCAACAGCGCCACGGCCACAGACCCGACACCACCCGCAGCCCCGGTCACCAGCACTTCACCGGCGCCCGGCACCAACCCATGATCCTCCAGCGCCAGCACGGCCAGCATCGAGGTCAACCCCGCCGTCCCCACCGCCATCGCCTGCCGTGTCGTCAAGCCCGAAGGCAAAGGCACCAGCCAATCCGCTTTGACCCGCGCTTTGGTGGCATAGCCACCCCAATAGACCTCGCCAACCCGCCAGCCGGTCAGCACCACCTTGTCGCCGGGGGCATAGCGCGCATCCGAACTCGCCTCCACAGTGCCCGCAAAATCAATCCCCGCCACATGCGGCCAAGCCCTGACCAGCCCACCGCCATTGGCCGACAGACACAGGCCATCCTTGTAGTTCAGCGTTGAATATTCAACCTTTACAGTCACTTCACCCGCAGTCAGCGCGCTGTCCTCCAACTCCCGCACACAGGCTTCCGCCTGCCCTTCGGCGTTCTTCTCCAGCACCAATGCCCGAAACATCGCGATCTCCCCTTGTTTGGGGCCACAATGCCACGCCTCTGCCCGGATGCAACCGCCCCCTTGCATTTGCTCCTTTGGAAATACTCCGGAGGGGGCACGGGGGAGGCTGGCCTCCCCCGCCCCTCAGCCCGTGACCGGGTGGGCGTTCTGCGCCAGCCCCGCCCTGATCGCCTTCTTGTCAATCTTGCCCACGGATGTCTTGGGGATCGCCTCCACCCGCAAAACCCGCTCCGGAGCGGCCCAGCGCGACAGACGACCCGCCGCAATCGCCGTCTGCACCGCGGCATGGACGGCAGCTTCCACATCGTCCCGCGCCACGACCAGAACCACCGGCCGCTCGCCCCATTGCACATCCGGAATGCCGACCGCCGCCACCTCCACCACGCCCGGCACCGAGGAGACGATACTTTCCAGCTCCAGCGAGGATATCCACTCCCCGCCAGACTTGATCACATCCTTCAGCCGGTCCGTGATCCGCAAGGTTCCGTCGGCTGCCATGTTGCCCACGTCGCCGGTGTGCAACCACCCGCCGCGCCACAAATCCGTCGTCCGGGCAGGGTCGTTCAGATAGCCATGCGTCAGCCACGGCGCCCGCGCCACAACCTCTCCCGTGGCCACACCGTCATGCGGCACATCCTGCATCTCGGGGTCCACCACCCGGATTTCCACAAGGGGTGCCGCCTTGCCCGTCGCAGTCCGGATCGAAGTCGTATCCCCCGGCCCCTGACTTGCCACCATATCGGCAATTGTCAGGATCGGGCAGGTTTCCGACATGCCATAGCCGGTGTGCACATCAATCCCCCGCGCCATGGCCATCCGGGCCAGCCCTTCCGGCAGGGCCGAGCCGCCGATCAGCACCTTCCAGTTCGCAAGGTTCACCGCCTCGCTGCCCGAGGCGTTCAGGATCATCCCCAGCACCGTCGGGACGCAATGCGAGAAGGTCACGCCATGTTCGGCAATCAGGAACAGCAACTTCTGCGGCTCGTACCGCCCCGGATAGACCTGCCGCATGCCCAGCATGGTGGCAATCAGCGGGAAGCCCCAGCCATGCACATGGAACAAGGGTGTCAGCGGCATATAGACGTCATCGCTCTTGATCCCGCCGCGTCCTGGTACCGGAGACAGGCACGCGATCACGCCGAACGAATGCAGCACCAGTTGCCGGTGCGAATAGGTCACGCCTTTGGGGTCGCCGGTGGTGCCGGTGGTGTAGAACAGCGTGGCGCGCGTGATCTCTGGAAAGTCAGGAAAGGCAAAGCCGGCATCTCCTGCGGCCACAAGCGCCTCGTATTCCCCGGCAAACCCCTCTGGCAGGTCCGCCGCCTTGTCGGCCAGCAGGATCAGCCGCACGGGCCGCGTGATCCGGGGCAGCAATGGCAACAGCAGAGGCAGGAAATCCTGATGCACCAGGATGGCGTCATCCCCGGCATGGTTCACCGTATACAGGATCTGCTCCGCCGACAGCCGCACGTTCACTGTATGCAGCGTAGCGCCCAGCATCGGGATGGCGAAGAAGCTCTCCAGATAGCGGTGGCTGTCATAGTCCATCACCGCCACGACCGAGCCCGGCCCCAGCCCAAGCCCCGCCAAAGCAGAGCCCAGCCTTGCGACCCGACCGCCGAATTCGGCATAACTCATGTCGAATTGCGTGCCGTAGGTGATGCGTTGCCCGGGCGCCGCCGTCAGCCCGGTTTTCAGCATCTGGCCGATCACCAAAGGATAATCCATCGCACCCCTCCCAAGGTTTTGCCCATCTTAGCAGGCCGGAAGGGGAGCGGTGAAAAATCCTTGCGCGCCCCGATCAGGCGACGTCGAGCAGCCCGCGCCCCTTCAGCAAAGGCTCCACCCCCGGCATCCGGCCCCGGAATTGGGTGTAAAGGACTTCGGCCTCCTCGGACCCGCCCGCGGAGAGGATGAACTTCTCCAGCCGGGCCGCCGTTTCCGGGTCAAAAGGATCGCCCGCCTCTTCAAAGGCCGCGAAGGCATCGGCATCCATCACTTCCGACCACATGTAGCTGTAGTACCCGCTGGAATAGCCGTCGCCACTGAAGACATGGGCAAAGTGCGGCGTCGCATGGCGCATGCGGATGGCACGCGGCATGCCGAGGCCTTCCAAGACTTCCGCCTGTTTCTGCATCGGATCGGCGGGTGCCGCGCCCTCATGGAAGGCCAGATCGACCATGGCACTGGAGATGAACTCCACCGTGGCAAAGCCCTGATCATAGGTCCCGGCCGCCAGCAGCCGCTTCAGCATGTCGGCGGGCATCGGCGCGCCGGTTTCATAGTGCCGAGCGTGCTTTTCCAGCACTTCGGGCACTTCCATCCAGTGTTCGTAAAGCTGGCTCGGCAGTTCGACAAAGTCCCGCGCGACATTTGTGCCGGAAATGAACCCATAGGTCACGTTGCTCAGCATCTGATGCAGCGCATGGCCGAATTCATGGAACAGTGTGCGGGCGTCGTCATAGGACAACAGGCACGGATCACCCTTGGCGAAGTTGCAGACATTCACCACGACCGGCCGCTGATCGCCGCCCAAACGCCGTTGCCCCCGAATATCCGAACACCATGCCCCCGACCGCTTCGAACCCCTTGCGAAGTAATCCCCAATGAACACCGCAACATGCTCACCCTTGCGGCTGACTTCCCAAGCCCGCGCATCAGGGTGATAAAGCGGCACATCCAAAGTCTTGAACTCCAGCCCGAACAGCCGCGTCGCGCAGTCGAACATCGCCCCCAGCATGGCCTCAAGGCTCAGACAAGGCTTCAGCACCGCCTCATCCAGATCATGCTCAGCCTTCCTGCGCTTCTCGGAATAGTACCGCCAGTCCCAGGCCTCCAAAGGTCCAGCAATCCCATCGGCGTGCATCATGGCTTCCAGCACTGCCGCATCGCCGAGCGCTTTCCGCTTGGCAGGCTCCCACACCCGCATAAGCAAGTCCCTGACCCGAGCCGGAGTCTTGGCCATCTCCGGCTCCAGCTTGTAGGCGGCAAAGCTGTCATAGCCCAAAAGCTTGGCCCGCTCTTCCCGAAGCTTCAGCGTCTCAGCCGCCACCCCACGGTTGTCGGTAGCACCGCCATTGGCCCCGCGCAGGCCCCAAGCCTCATAAGCCTTCTGCCGCAGATCACGGCGCGGCGAAAACTGCAGGAACGGCACGATGATCGAGCGTGACAGGGTGACCACCGGCCCCCCCGCCTTCTTTTCCTCCCCCGCCGCGCGGGCGGCTGAGATCACGAAGTCCGGCAGGCCCACCAGATCGGCCTCCGACAGGGCCATGAACCACTCCCGCTCATCCGCCAGCACATTCTGGCTGAACTTGGTCCCCAGAACCGCAAGCCTCGACTTCACCTCGGTCAACCGCTCCGCCTCGGCACCGTCCAGTTGCGCGCCAGACCGCACGAACATCCGTCGATACAGTTCCAGCACCCGACCCTGCTCATGGGAAAGCCCCAAAGCCTCGCGCCCCTGCCACAAGGTTTCAATCCGCTCGAACAAAACCCGGTTGTTGGTAATCTCGGACGCGTAGGCTGACAATTTCGGCGCCATTTCGCTTTGCAGCGATTCCCGCGCCTCGGTGCTATCAGCCCCCACGAGGTTATAGAACACCCCACACACCCGGCTCAGGCTCTCCTCGCTCAACTCCAGCGCCTCGATCACATTATTGAATGTCGGCACCGCAGGATCGCCCGCAATCGCCGCCACCCGCGCGCGCGCTTCAGCCAAGGCCGCCTCAAACGCTGGCGCGAAATCCTCGTCCCTGATCGCGCCGAAAGGGGGCAGCCCAAACGGAGTCTCCCACGTGGTCAACAGCGGATTGCTCATGTCTTTCCCTTTCATCTAGGTCCAAATATCCCGGGGGTGCGGGGGCAGGCCCCGCTAGTTTATGCGCATCCTGAGCCGCCGCTCGATCCGCCGCAACCCAAGGCTCAACCCGATCGTCATCACAAGGTAGAGAAGCGCCACCATGTTGTAAGTCTCGAAATAGCGAAAGTTGCCCGCCGCCTGCACCTTGCCCAGTTGCGTGATGTCGGCCACGCCCAGAATGCTGACCAAGGAACTGTCCTTCACCATCGCCACAAAGTCATTGCCCAAGGGCGGCAAGATCATCCGGAACGCTTGCGGAAAGACAATGTGCCGGAACCTTTGCCATCCCGACAGGCCCAGTGACATCGCGGCCTCAATCTGCCCCTTGTCGACCGCCTGCAGTCCAGCCCGGAAAATCTCGGCCAGAAAGGCGGAATAGGCCAGCGTCAGGGCCATCACCGCCCGCGCGATCAGGGGGAAATCGCGTGAGATCACCGGTGCGGCCCCCACGAAGGCCCCCACCCAGTTCCACGCATAGACCAGTGCTGGAGACAGCACGAAGGCGACATAGAGCAGCAGCACCATGATCGGCACGCCGCGGATCACCTCGATCCACAGCCGCGCGGCCTGCCGCAGCACGCGATACTTCGACAGCCCCGCCACCGCGAGGGCCAGCCCAAGCGCGCAGGCCATCGCATAGGCCACCAGCGTCACAGCAACCGTCACCTCGATGCCCTTCACCAGCGTCGACATGACCTGAGAGTAAATCTCGGAAACCCAGACCTCATAGAACATCCAAAGGCCGGTGACCCCAAGGATCACCAGCCACCAAGGAAACTCCTCGCCTTCTTCAGGCTTCAAGGTCAGTTCATCTTGTAGTCAAGGAACCACTTCTTGTTCAGCGCATCAAAGGAGCCGTCCGCCTTCAGGGCAGCGATGGCCGCATTCAACGGCGCTTCCCATTCGGAACCCTTCGGGAAGATGAAGCCGAAATCCTCGGTCCCCAGCGGTTCGCCCACCAGCTTCAGCTTGCCTTCCGAGGCCGCCACATAGCCCTCGCCAGCCGTTTTGTCGGTCAGCACCGTGTCGACATCGCCCGCCTTCAAGGCCTCGACCGAGGTGCCGAAGGTTTCGAACAGCTTGATGCGCGGGTTGGATTCGTTCCCGTCCAGAACTTCATAGACGGCGGTGTAGAACGGCGTCGTACCGGCCTGCGCGCCGATCAGCAGTTTATCATTGGCCCCGAACGACTTGGCGTCCGTGAACCGCGTCTCGTCGCCGCGCACCATCATGACGCTTTCTGACCGCATATACGCGTCCGAGAAATCGACCTTGGCCTTGCGCTCATCGGTGATGGTGATGCCGGTCATGCCCATGTCGAACTGGCCTTCCGACACCGCCGGGATCATCGCATCCCACGAGATGTTTTCGTACTTCACTTTGAAGTTCAGCCGTTTCGCCATCTCGGCAATCGCGTCATATTCCCAGCCGATCGCCTTGCCGTCCTTGTCCAGGAACTGCAGCGGGGGATAGGCGTTTTCGGTCACGATGGTAATCTCCTTGCCCTTGAGGTCGGGCAAGGCGTCGGCCGCGGCAACGGTCGCAAAGGCGGCAAGGGTCAGACCTGCCAAGGCGGATGCAATCTTCATATGTGAACTCCCTGTCACGAAGTGATTGACGATACTATCGGTCGAGATGACCTCGGGGGCAAGGGGGGCTTCGCGCCGTGAGCTGTGTCAGCCGGTCCGGCGGGGGGCGTTGCAATACAACCTCAGACTGCGTTCAGAATTGCAAATTCACTTTAAAGTTTGGCAATTCGAAACGATCCGTATAATGCTTCACCGACGGCGTGTTTGGGTATTGCGTGGGAACAACCATAGGCTGGTTTGCTTGATAAACGCTCCTGACATCGATGACCCTGCAAACCGCAGCACGGCGGTTCTGACGTTTGGCGCGGTCGAGGTCTTTCGCAACAGCCGCTTTCCGGTCTGGGTTTTCGACATCGACAGGTCCCGCGTCGTCTGGGCCAACGACCCCGCGCTGGAGGTCTGGGCCGCGACCTCGGCCGAGGAACTGCTGGCGCGCGACCTTTCGACGGATATGTCCACCTCGGTGCGGGGGCGGTTGCAGCAATATCAGTCCGGCTTCGGCAATGGCGTGCATTTCGACGAACAATGGACGATCTTTCCCCGCGGCAACCCAAGGTCGCTGCTCTGCCGCTTTCGCGGCTGCGTGCTGGACGATGGGCGGATGGCCATGCTGTGCGAGGCGCAGGCGATCAACCCAGATGACCTGAACCTGCTGCGCAGTTCGCAGGCCCTGCTGTACACCGCCGTGATGGTCACGACCTATTCAACCTCGGGCGAGTGTACCTATGCCAACCCCGCCGCCCGACGTGCCTTTCCCATGGCCGAACAGGCCGCGTTGAGCCGGTTCAAGAACGCCGATCTGCGGGCCATTCTGTCGCGCGAACCCGATTCCGATGCCGAGGGCACCTACCTCAGCGATGTGGCAACATCGCGCGGCGTCCGAAAGCACGAGGTGGAAATCCGGCAAAGCTATGATCCGCTGGAAGGCCGCCGGAATTTCCTCGTCACCGAAATGGACGTGACCGAGCAAGAGGCTGCCAAGCGTGAAATGGCGGTTCTGGCCACAAGCGATGCGCTGACCGGCCTGCGCAACCGCACCTATCTGGCCAGCGCGGCCCCGGCTTTCCTTGCCGCTGCTGCACGGCATGGCAAGGTGGCGGCCCTGCTTCTGTTGGACATCGATCGGTTCAAGTTCGTCAATGACACCTTGGGTCATGCCGCAGGCGACACCTTGTTGCAGGAAATCACCCGCCGTCTCAGCGAAGCTTTGCCCGAGACGGCCTTGCTGTCACGCCTTGGCGGGGACGAATTCTGCTGCCTTCTGGCCGAGGAAGAAGGCGAGCGTGCCTTTCTGCGCGTCTGCACCTCAATCCTGCGGCAACTGCGCCGGCCGATGCTGGTCGACAACAACGACCTCAGCGTGTCAGCCAGCATCGGCCTTTCGATTTCCGAAAACGGCATGACGACCTTTGACGAATTGCTGCGCAAGGCCGATCTTGCCCTGTTTGACGCCAAGGGCAACGGCGGCAACGCAGTGCGCGCCTTCCGCCCCGAACTGGCCGAGCGGAGCCACCGCTTCCTGCTGGTCGATACCGAACTGCGCGAGGCTTTGACGCGCAACCGGCTGGAACTGTTTTATCAGCCCCGCGTCTCGTTCAAGACCGGCAAGATCGTCGCAGCCGAGGCGCTGATCCGGCTGAACTCCCCGACCGGCTCGCTGGTCTTGCCCGGAGAGTTCATTCCGATTGCGGAGGCCACCGGCCGCATCGCCTCGATCGGGCGCTGGGTCTTGCGTGAGGCGGTGCGCCATCTGGTGACGCTGCGCGAACAGGGCATCGGGATCAACCTGTCCGTCAATGTCTCGCCCAAGCAATTCGCCGATCCGTCGTTCCTGTCGCTGCTCCGGCAGGTCCGGCCAACGCTGGACGGCGTGCAGGGCGATATCGAACTGGAGATCACCGAGAACGTGCTGGTCGAAACCGACCGCCGCCTGCAGCGCGTGCTGATGCAGATTTCCGACCTTGGCTACAAGCTGGCGATTGATGACTTCGGCACCGCCTATTCCAACCTTGCCAGCCTGACGCGCTATCCGATTTCCTGCATCAAGATCGACCGCTCTCTCATATCCCACAAGGACTTCCGCCTGTTGGTGACCGGAGTCATGACCATCGCCCGCACCTTCGGCGCAAGGATCGTGGCCGAAGGGGTGGAGACGGAGACCCAAAGGCTTTGGCTGGAAAAGCACCATTGCGACGAGTTTCAGGGCTTCCTCTTCTCCAAACCCGTGCCCTTCGCCGAATTGCAGCGCATGCTTGGCGCCGAACGCTGACGCCAGCCGCAAAGAATTCTGCGCCAAAAAATTTGGCCCGGCTAACTGGCGGCGGGACGGGTCAGAAAGGCCTGCGCGGCGGCAATGCCCTCCGGCGTGATGGTGTGCGGCACGCCGGGCAGGATGACGACCTTGGCATCGACCCCAGCCGCCGAAAGCCTCTGCCCGGCTTCGGTGCTTAAGCGGTGCGAGATGACCTGATCCGCCGTGCCGCCAACCAGAAGCGCGCGGGCCGTGGAGTGCGGCGTGGGCGTGCCCGTGAAGGCAAGCCGCCCGGCGAATGCCACCACCTCGGACACTTTGCCCCGCGCCAAGGCGTCCAGCGCCATGATGGAGCCCTGGCTGAAACCGATCAGGATGACGTGGTCCGCTTTGGCTTGCGCCTTGGCTGCATCGATCAACGCATCCAGCGCGGGCCGTGCCGCCTCGACCCGTCCGGGCCGGTTCGCCTCGGTCACACCCGAGACTGAGAACCATTGCCGCGCACCGCCGCCACCGTCAAATGGCTGCGTGCCATCGGGAGAGATGAACACCGCCCCCGGCAGGCTTTTCTGGAAATACTGCGACAGGGGGCGCAGATCAGCGCCGCTGGAGCCGACACCATGCAGGAAAAGAACAAGCGTTGTCATCAGTTAGCTTTCACCCAGGGCAGATCGGGTCCTGCGGGAACGATCCCATTTGGGTTCAGCGTCTTGATGGAATAATAGCCCTGCTTGATGTGGTCGATGCTGACCGTCTCGGCCACGCCGGGCAAGGTGTAGATCCGCTCCAGATAGTCTTGCAGATGCGGATAGTCGCTGATCCGGCGCAGGTTGCATTTGAAGATGCCATGATAGGCGGCATCAAAGCGCACCAGCGAGACAAAGGCGCGGATGTCGGTTTCGGTGAAACGGTCACCGTGCAGGTAGGGCCGACCATCGGTCAGAAGCGCCTCAAGGATATCCAGCGTGGCAAAGACGGTGGCAAAAGCCTCGTCATAGGCGATCTGCGTCGTGGCAAAACCCGCCCGATAGACGCCATTGTTGAGGCCCGGATAGAGCACGTCGTTCAGCGCGTCGATCTGCGGCGCCAGATCGGCAGGGTAAAGGTCAGGACCAGAGGCCAGCGCGCCAAAACCGGAATTGAACATCCGCACGATGTCGGCGGATTCGTTGGACACGACGGTCTTGGTCTTCTTGTCCCACAAAGCCGGAACCGTGGCACGCCCGGTGAAATCCGGATCAGCCGCCGTGTATAGTTCGTGCATATAGGTGGCGCCGTTGACCTCATCCAAGGTTGACCCCGGATAGGTGCCAAAGCGCCAGCCTTGCGGTGTCAGCGCCGGTTCCACCACCGAAATCGAGACGGCACTTTCAAGCCCCTTCAGTTTGCGGGCCATCAGCGCCCGGCTCGCCCAAGGGCAGATCAGCGCGACATAAAGATGATACCGCCCGGCTTCCGCTGGAAAGGCGCTGCTGCCATCCGAAGTGACCCAGTTGCGGAAGCTGGAAATCTGGCGGACAAAGCCACCCTTCTCGTCCTTGGCCTGCACGGGCTGCCAGTCTTCCTGCCACTTGCCGTTGATCAGCATGTCACTTCCTCACCACGTTGATCGGCGTGCCCCACGGATCGGTCAAACTGTCCGACCCGCCCCGCTTCACGATCTCCTCGTAATCCGGCGCGTCGGCGCGCAGGGTCAGTTCCGCAAGCCCCGTGGCCGGGAAGGACCGCGCCTTGGCGTTGCGGCTGTTCCAGACATTGGTCGCGATATGGTGGTGATAGCCGCCCGAGCCATAGAAGGCCGCCCCCGGATACTGCGAGGTCACCGGCATCCCGATGATATCGCGGTAGAACTTTTCCGCCTCGCCGACATGGCCGACCTGAAGGTGCACGTGGCCAATCGTCATCCCATCCGGCGCTCCGCCAAAGGGCGCCTTGGCGGAGCGGGCCACGTCGTTCAAGTCAAGCCCCTCGGTCGCCATCTTGATGCTGCCATCGGGATTGTACCACGCCAGACGCGGTCGGTCGGCATAGACTTCAATGCCATTGCCTTCCGGGTCGGCCAGATAGATCGCCTCTGACACCAGATGGTCGGAGGCACCCTGCAACGGGATGCGGCTTTCCGATGAGTGGATCAGCCACGACCCCAAAGCCGCGCGGGAGGGCATCAGGAAGGCCGTGTGGAACAGCCCCGCCTCGCGCGGGTCGCTTTTGCGGGCCGCCTTGTCGCCGCGCAATTCGATCAGCACGTCATGGCCCAGACCCAGCCGCACGACGGCGCCATCGCTGCTGAGCCGGTGCAGACCCAGAAGCTTTTCGTAAAACGCGGCCACTTTGGGCAGGTCATGCACGGTCAGCGTGACCGAGGCGATTTCGACAGGGGCGGAAGCGGTGGACATGGCAGTCTCCATAGGGGGGCGATTGCCGCCCGGGGTCAGATTAACGGTTATCGAGCGACCAGACACCAGCACCCAGCAGTGCCTGCGCCGCCATCACGACAGCCCAGAACGCCGGATATTCCCAGCCGCCATTGGCGTTCGAGAAGACAAATCCATTGCCGCCATGCCCGAAGTAAGCGGCCCCCAGCAGCACCGGGATCAGCACAACCGAGACGATGCGGGTCTTGTAGCCCGCCAGCAGCGCCAACCCACCCAGCACTTCGAGAACGATGGTCACATAGCCCAGAAAGCCGGGCAGACCGATGGATTCAAAATACCCTGCAGTGCCTGCAAAGGTGAAGACAACGGCCTTGAACAGGCCATGGAACGTAAACAACCCGCCATTGACGACGCGCAGCAGGGCGGCGGCAGTGTCGGCATTCTGGCCGGTGGGATTGGTGGAAACGGTGGTCATGGAAAGGGTCCTTCCGGTGATCTTGATGCCAGCAAGATGCGCCCTTCCAATCCATCTAGCAATCCGGGCGAACGGAAGGTCATTCCTTCCAATATGGAATCTATTTCAAAACCCGCGCCATGAAATCCACCAGCACCCGCAGCTTGGCAGGCAAATGCCGCCCGGACGGGTAAAGCGCATAGACCCCCAGCAGCGGCGGGTCGTACTCGGTCAGGATCGGCACCACGCGCCCCTCGGCCAAGGCCGCATCGGCCACGAAATCGGGGACCGAGGCCACGCCCAACCCCGCCTCTGCCGCCGCAAGACAGGCCGTGGCGTTCGAGAAGGCAAGTCGCCCATGGACCGCGACCTTTCCGGTTGAAAACGGCCAACGGTGCGGCTCACGGAAGTTCAGATCGATGATGCAGGGGTGGCGGGACAAATCATCGGGCACCTGCGGCGTGCCATGCGTGTCCAGATAGGCCGGAGAGGCCAATGTCAGCACCCGCGCCGTGCACAGCTTGCGGCCGGTCAGCCCAGCGTCGGTGGGATTTCCGACCCGGATGGCCGCGTCAAACCCCTCCTCAACCAGATTCACGATCCGGTCAGCGAAATGCACCTCAAGCCCGATGTCAGGATATTCCACCGCAAACCGCGCCAACAACGGCGCCAACCGCGTGGTGCCAAAGCTGAGCGGAGCGGTCAGCCGGATCAGCCCGCGCGGCGAGACGGCGGCATTCTGCACTTCGGTTTCCAGATCATCCCAAGCCTCGACCAAAGCGCGCAGGCGGTCGGCATAGGCCTGACCCGCCTCGGTCAGGGACAGCGCCCTTGTGGTGCGGTTCAACAGTTTGACGCCCAGATCTGTCTCCAGCCGCGCCACCAGTTTTGACGCCTGCCCCGACCCGGTGCCAAGCCGCGCCGCCGCCTGTGCAAAGCTGCCGGTTTCCACCACCATCAGGAACATGCGTTCCGGGCCGAGCCTGTCCATATGTGCCTCCGTTTGGGCCAGTATGATGATTGCCAGAGCAAACGGAATGCTTGCGATGGCCGGGGCGGTCTGCAATGAATGCCGCCATGGAACAGACATACCGCATCGCCCTGTGGCAGGGCCCCTCACCCGAAGCTGACATCAAGGCGGCCTTTGCAACCCTTGGCCAAGCCATGCGCGCTGCGGCGGCGATGGGGGCCAAGGTTCTGGTGGCGCCGGAGCTTTACTTGCCGGGCTACAATCAGGATCAGGTCACCGATCTGGCGCAGGAACGCGGCGGCGAATGGCACATGCGCCTGTCCGCCATGTGCATGGCGGCGGGTTGCGGGCTGGTGGTGGGCTATTCCGAGCGGGAGGGCGCGGCGCGCTACAACTCCGCCGTGGCCTTCAGTGCCGAGGGTGTGGAACTGACGCATTACCGCAAGATCCAATTGTTCGGGCCGCGCGAGAAACGGCTGTTTTCCCCCGGCGAGGCCTATGCGGTCTTCGACTTCGGCGGGATCAAGACGGCGCTGCTGATCTGCTATGATATCGAATTCGCGCCCCATATCGCGGCGCTGGCGGCACAGGGGGTCAAGCTGATCCTGTGTCCGACGGCATGTCCTTCGCCTTACGAATATGTCTCGCGCGCGGTTGTGCCGGCCCATGCCGCCAACCACGGCCTGACCATCGTCTACGCCAACTATTGCGGCATCGAGGGCGACTGCAATTATTTCGGCCTGTCCGTCATCGCCAATCCCTATGGCGAGCTTGTGGCACAAGCCGGTTCTGGCCCCGCGCTTCTGGTGGCCGACGTGCCCGTCAGCTTTGACCCTTCGCGCCTCGCCACCCAAGCGCGCGACTTCCGGCCTGTCTGACTATTTCTCGAAGCGCGGCTGGCGGCTCCAGCGCCATGCATCGCCGATCATCTGCGTCAGGTTGGACCGGTTCGGTTGCCAGCCCAGTTCATTCACCGCCCGGCTTGAGCCGCAGACCAGCGAGGTCGCATCGCCCGGACGGCGCTGGCCTTCAATGATCGGCACCTCGCGGTTGGTGACGGCACGGCTGGCCTCGATCACCTCGCGCACAGAAAAGCCGTTGCCCGAGCCAAGGCAGAACACCCGGCTGCCCTTGTTCTCCAGCAGCCAGCGCAGGCCCAACACATGAGCGTCGACAAGATCGGATACATGCACATAGTCGCGGATGCAGGTGCCGTCCGGCGTGTTGTAGTCAGATCCGAACACCGTCAAGGCGGGGCGCTTGCCGTCGATGGCGTCCAGCATCAACGGGATCAGGTGCGTCTCCGGCACATGCTGCTCGCCGATCTCGCCATCCGGATCGGCCCCGGCCACGTTGAAATAACGGTAGATCACGGCATTCAAACCGCTGCTTTTCTCGAAATCCCGCAGCATCATCTCGATCGCGCGCTTGGACCCGCCATAGGCGTTGATCGGGGTCTGGGAGGTGTCTTCATCCAAAGTCACGCCGTCCAGTTCGCCATAGGTGGCGCAAGTCGACGAGAAGACGAAATTCTTGATCCCCGCCGCCAATGTCGCCTCGATCAGGTTCAGCGAGCCGTTCACATTGGTGCGCCAGTATTTGCCGGGATTGGTCATCGACTCCCCCACCAGCGACAAGGCGGCGAAATGCATCACGGCCACCGGACGGTACTGCGCAAAACAGGCGTCGATCGCGGCGCGGTCCAAAAGATCGCCCTGGAACAACGGGCCGAACTTGACGGCCTCGGCCCAGCCGGTCGTCAGGTTGTCAAAGACGACGGGCGTGAAGCCGGCCAGTTTCAAAGCCTTGCAGGCATGAGAGCCGATGTATCCTGCGCCACCTGTCACAACCACATGCATCAATCCGCCCCGCTTCTGCTGGAAGTGTCTGTGTCAAGGGTACTGCCGCAGACGCCCTTGCTTGTCGAGTCCACAGCATGGGTCGCCCGACACCGCACTCGCGAATTGCGCCTAGCCGAGCAATTCGTCAGAGGTATTCTTCACCCCGTCGCCCTGCAGGTTGCGGTTATGCGCCTCCAGCGCCTCTTCGATATCGTCGTAAAAGCTGATCGAACCGTTTTCCAGCACAGCCCCCGTGGTGCACATCGACCGCACCAGCCCGTCGGAGTGTGACACCATCACAAGACCGGAGTCCTTCAGCCGCTCCTCGAACACACGGTTGCTTTTGCCGCGGAAGCTGGCGTCACCGGCCGAACTGACTTCGTCGATCAGATAGGTGTCAAAGCGGATGCCCATCGACATGCCAAAGCTCAGCCGCCCGCGCATGCCCGCGGAATAGGTCTTCACCGGTTCGTTGAAGTTCAGGCCAAGTTCGGCGAATTCCTCGACGAAGGACAACAGCATGTCTGTGTCCACGCCGTAAACCCGTGCGAGGAACTTGACGTTCTGCACCCCGGTCAACTCGCCCTGAATGCAGCCGGACAGACCGATGGGCCAAGACAACGACCCGGTCACCCGGATGCGGCCCCGTTGCGGATTGATGCTGCCGGCAATCAGCTTGAGCAGCGTCGACTTCCCCGCCCCGTTGCGCCCCAACAGCGCCAGACGGGCACCGTCGGGGATCACAACGTTCAGGTCCCGGGCAATGTACTTGGGCTTGCCGCGATACCAATAGGCCTTCGTCAGATTTTCCAGCGTGATCATGGCTGTGCTGACCTTAGCGCCTGTCTCGCAGCGCGTAGTAGATCATCACCGCCGACGACCAGGCCAGGAAGCCGATCAGCAAAGTCATCAAGACCCGCAACGGCCGGTTCGGCGCCGTCGAGGATTCCGCCAGCGTCGGTGACAAGAAGGTCGTCAGATAGCGGGTCTTGTGCTGGGCATCGTTCACCGCCTGATCATAGGCGCTGAGCGAGGCAAGATAGGCCTTCTGCGAGAAGTCCTGCTCCATCTGCAGGTTCTGATAATCGACCACCAGATTGGCATAACCGGGCGAATTGGTATCCGCCAAATCGCCGACCTTGGAGGTTTCCTCGTTCATGCGGTTCTGGATCACCTCGATCCGGCGCTTCAACTGGACGATACGCGGATCGGTTTCCGGCAGGGTGCCCTGCAGCATGTCCAGATCAATCTCGGCGGCGCCCAGTTGCTGGACCAGCGTGTTGACGACCTGCGACGCCCCGGCCAACTGGGCCTGCGGGTCGACGATGTGGTTCTTCACGCGGAAATCGGTCAGGGCCTTTTGTGCCGCAGCCAGCCGCTTTTCCGCTGAAGCCAGCGTTTCCGCACTGTATTTCGTGGCGTCAGCCTGTGCCGTCGTCGACATCTCGTTGATGATGGCCGTCGATTCGTCCAGCACCACCTT
Organism: Paracoccaceae bacterium; assembly: GCA_947371955.1. GTDB lineage: Bacteria > Pseudomonadota > Alphaproteobacteria > Rhodobacterales > Rhodobacteraceae > Stagnihabitans. The sequence continues at coordinate 18,369 of CANBRQ010000069.1, forward strand.
GGCGATGTTCTGGGCGTCCAGCGGGTCAAAAGCGAAGACGCGCAGATTCATAAGACCGGTGCCGGAGTCATAGTTCGGCACGACCATCGTTTTCCAATATTTGACCAGATCCTCGGTCGAGCCGTCCCTGGGGAACGAGAACCACGGATCGTTGGTCGCTTTAGAGAAGATCGCGCGCAGATCCAGCTTCTTGTCGACGCGGCTGACAAGTTCCTGACTGACGATGAACTGGTTCAGGATGTCCATGTCCTTGGTCGAGGATACCCCGCCGCCGCCCAAAGCGCCCAGGAAGGCGAAGGTCGAGGGCGCATCTTCCGTCCGGCTGCCGAACCCGGCATCGCTTTCATATTGGTCCGCCGCATGCGTGTAGAGATAGTAACCATTCAACGCGGCTGGTGCGATCACGGCCAGCAGGAAGAACAAGACAAGCCCCCAATGCCGTTTGCGCATCCGCGCCGGAAGGGCGGCGGGGCCGGGAACGTAGCTGGCATAGGCATCGCGACGCTCTGGCTTGGCGGGCGGCTTTGCCGGCGGACGCTTGCTGGGCAGCGGCACCGCATCGGCATAGTCGTCGACGTCGATCTGCTGCACGGCGCTGCCGCGCGCAACCTCGGGCGTCTGACGCGGCCCGGATGTCGCGGGCAGATGCCCTTCGGCGGTGCCGTCCTGACGCGGAACGACTGATACGACATGTGCCGCTTGTGGCCGGCGCGCGCCACCCGGACCGGGGCCTGGGCGCTGGCCAGCGCCCGCGACCTGACCCATCGGTCTGGCGCGACCCGGTCCACCACCCGGCCCGGGCTGTCCCTGCGGGCGGCGCGGAGCGGCCTCGGCTCCGGCCGTTGCGGGCCGGCGCGGGGCGTTCGGGTCAAGGCGCCGCACTTCCGCCGTCTCGATAGGGCGGCTTGCGACGGCCGCCTCGGCGGCCATCGCGTCAAGGCTCGCAACCTCGCCTGTCGACCGCGCAACGGGCGCGATTTCGGCGGCGGCGGTCTGATCCGGCAGGCGCGGCTCTGTGGCGTTCGAAGGGGTTTGGTTGGCCAAAGACTCGTCCGTGGCGGAGGTTCCGGGCGTCGTGGAAGGCGGGGTCACGTGTATGTTCCAAATCTGCGGGACGGTTTGCGCGTGCGACAACTATTTGCTAAAGATACCCCAAATAGATCGGAAGTCACAAGCGCCCTCTCCGTCCGACGGCGACCGACCGTCTTCACCTTCACGGGAACTTGTCGAAAATGCAGCAAATCACCGCCGATATGGACACTTCTCCCCGTATTCCGGCCGCCCAACACGCCGGAGCCCGCAGATTCCGCACCATCCGCGTGGTCGCCGCCCTGATCCTGCGAGAGACCGGATCGCGTGAGTCGACGACGTCGCTGGGCTTTCTGTGGACGATGATCGAGCCAATGGCGGCCTCTATCCTCATGACGGCGATCTTTTCCATCATGTCGCGCAATCCGCCTTTGGGTACGAATTTCATGCTGTTCTATCTGACCGGCATGGCCAGTTTTCAGATGTACACCAGCGTGCAAAGCAGGGTGGCCAGCGCAATCAGGTTCTCGCGTCCTTTGCTCGGCTTTCCCTCGGTCACGGTGCTGGACGCCATTTTGGCCCGCTTCCTCTTGAATGTGTTCATCCACACCATCGAGTTCGCCGTGCTGGTCAGCGCCGTGATCTGGTACTACCAGTTGCGCGTCGTGCCGGACTTCTACGACATCCTGCTCAGCATTTCGATGGCTTCGGCGCTGGGGCTCGGCGTAGGATCGCTGAACGCGGTGCTGTTTCTGGCGTCACCGACCTATGAAAGCGTCTGGACCATCCTGATGCGCCCGCTGATGATCGTGTCGGGCGTGATCTTTCTGGTGAACGACCTGCCAACGACCATCAGTCAATACCTGATGTGGAACCCCATCGTGCATGTCATCGGCATGATGCGGCACGCCTTCTATCCGACCTATGACGCCAGCTACGTCAGTGTGGGCTATGTCTTCCTGATTGCGGGCATAACCTTTTCCCTCGGGCTGGTCGGGCTGCACCGCTACGTCTTCGACGCGCTGGATCGTTGAGGGTCGATCAAAGGAAAGCGGGGCTCAGCGCCCCACCCCTTCATATATCTCGAACCCTGCGGCTTTGACTTCGTCGGACCCGTAGATATTGCGCAGATCGGCCATCCGCGCCGTTGTCATCTTGCGCGCCAGACGACCAAGGTCAAGTGCGCGGAACTCGTTCCACTCGG
>CANBRQ010000070.1 GCA_947371955.1 Paracoccaceae bacterium
CTTGTCTCGATTGCCGTAAGTCTGACGCTGGGGGTCTGGCTCGTGGGTCGGGTAACCGCGGTACGTCTGGTTGAGGCGGGGTTTGCGGTGGCCGCTTTGGCTTCGGTTGGTCTATGGGTTGTCTGGGGCCAAGATGCGATGATTGGCGCTGCCTTGCTGCTTGCTGCCAGTCTGGGTATCGTGCAGGGGGCCAGTTTCTCATCCATACCGCAACTTAACCCCAAGCCACAGGATCGGGCGCGGGCCGCGGGGGCGATTGCGCAGCTTGGCAATCTGGGCACCACATCCGGTACCCCCTTGCTGGCCTACCTGTTGCAAAAGGCCGGAGTCTCTGGCCTTGCGCTGTTCCTGATCGGCTTTTCGCTGCTAGGGCTTGGCATCCACCTGATCCAAGGGCAGCGCAGGCTTACACGCGCGTAACTGGTCCGCCCGCCTGCACCCAAGCGCCAAAGCCGCCAAGGTTCACCGCAGGGTACCCCAGCCGCTGCAGCGCCTGCACCGCCATGCCGGACCGCCCGCCAGAGGCGCAGAACACCGCCACAGTCTTGTCCTTGAAGCGTTTGTCGAAATCCGGGCCTTTGGGGTCTGCCTTCACGGCGATCAACGAGACCGGAATGTGGATCGCTCCCTTGGCCGTGCCCGAGGCCAGCAACTCGGCCTTTTCACGAACATCGACCAACACAATATCGCCCGAGGCGACCTTGGCCATCACATCCTTCAGCGTCATTTGCGGTTGGCTGGGTGCGGAACGCAGGAAGTTGAACATGGATCGACCTTTTGCTGGGTTACCTCCTATATATTCAAAGAAATGAATTTGTAAAGCCTGCGGAGATGCCGGACCAGAAGATTTGCAATCGCAGCGTCAGGTTCACACTTCGTTCACTTTTTCCAGTTGGAAAGCCCGCTGTTAAGCCCTATCTTGGGTGTCTTGGTGGGGTGTGGCATGGCTGAGCAGAAGTTTATCGAAGTGCGCGGTGCGCGAGAGCACAATCTGAAGAACGTGGATGTCGATATTCCGCGCGATCAGTTCGTGGTCATCACCGGGCTGTCGGGGTCGGGCAAGTCCAGCCTCGCCTTCGATACGATCTATGCCGAGGGTCAGCGGCGCTATGTCGAAAGCCTGTCGGCCTATGCCCGGCAGTTCCTCGACATGGCGGGCAAGCCGGATGTCGACCATATCTCGGGCCTGTCCCCGGCGATTTCCATTGAGCAGAAGACCACCTCAAAGAACCCGCGTTCGACCGTGGGGACCGTCACCGAGATCTACGACTACCTGCGCTTGCTGTTCGCCCGCGTCGGCATTCCCTATTCCCCCGCCACCGGCCTGCCGATCACCGCGATGCAGGTGCAGGATATGGTCGATGCCGTGATGGCGATGGAGGAGGGCAGCCGCGCCTATCTGCTGGCCCCGATCATCCGCGACCGCAAGGGCGAGTACAAGAAAGAGTTCATGGAGCTGCGCAAGCAAGGCTTCCAGCGCGTCAAGGTCGATGGTGCCTTCCATGATCTGGAAGACCCGCCGACGCTCGACAAGAAGCTGCGCCATGACGTCGATGTTGTGGTCGACCGCATCGTGGTGCGCGATGGCATCCAGGTGCGCCTTGCCGACAGCTTCCGTACCGCATTGAACCTTGCCGATGGCATCGCCGTGATCGAGACCGCCCCTGCCGAGGGCGAAGGCACCCGCATCACCTATTCCGAGAAATTCGCCTGCCCGGTGTCGGGCTTCACCATCGCGGAAATCGAACCGCGCCTGTTCTCGTTCAACGCCCCCTTTGGCGCTTGCCCGGTCTGCGACGGCCTTGGGATGGAACTGTTCTTTGACGAACGTCTTGTGGTGCCCGATCAAAGCCTGACGCTGCAACAAGGGGCGATTGCGCCTTGGGCCAAGTCGAAAAGCCCCTACTTCACCCAGACCATTGATGCGATGGCCATTCACTATGCTTTTGACAAGAAGAAGAAGTGGAAAGACCTGCCCGACAAGGTGAAAGAGGTCTTCCTGCGCGGCTCAGGCGGGGAAGAGATCGAGTTCCGCTATGACGAGGGTGGCCGCATCTACACGGTGAAGCGCATCTTCGAAGGCGTGATCCCGAACATGGAACGCCGCTACAAGGAGACCGACTCGACGTGGTCGCGCGAGGAGATGGAGCGCTTCCAGAACAACCGCCCCTGCGGCACCTGCCACGGCTACCGCCTGCGGCCCGAGGCATTGGCCGTGAAGATCGCCGGACTTCATGCCGGGCAGGTGGTGCAAATGTCGATCCAAGAGGCATTCAACTGGATTGGCTCGGTTCCCCAGACCATGACCAACCAGCAGAACGAAATCGCCCGCGCCATCCTCAAGGAAATCCGCGATCGGCTTGGTTTCCTTGTCAACGTCGGCCTGAACTACCTGACGATGAGCCGCAACGCCGGCACCCTGTCGGGCGGCGAAAGTCAGCGCATCCGGCTGGCCTCGCAGATCGGCTCCGGCCTGACCGGCGTGCTCTATGTGCTGGATGAGCCGAGTATCGGCCTGCACCAGCGCGACAATGACCGGCTTCTGACCACGCTGAAGAATCTGCGCGACGCCGGGAATACGGTCTTGGTTGTTGAGCATGACGAGGATGCCATCCGCGAGGCCGACTATGTCTTCGACATGGGGCCGGGGGCGGGGGTGCATGGCGGGCAGGTGATCTCTCGTGGCACACCGGCCGAGATCATGGCGGACGCCGCCAGTCTGACCGGGCAGTATCTGTCGGGCAAGCTGTCGATCCCGGTCTCTAAAGAGCGGCGCAAGGGCAATGGAAAGAAGCTGACGGTGGTGAATGCCACCGGCAACAACCTGCAGAACGTGACGGCAGAGTTTCCGCTCGGCATGTTCGTCTGCGTGACCGGCGTCTCCGGCGGCGGCAAGTCGACACTGACCATCGAGACCCTGTTCAAGAACGCCGCCATGCGCCTGAACGGGGCGCATGAGACGCCAGCGCCGTGTGAGACGATCAAGGGCTTCGAACATCTCGACAAGGTGATCGACATCGACCAGCGGGCGATTGGCCGGACTCCGCGATCCAACCCCGCCACCTATACCGGCGCGTTCACCCCGATCCGCGACTGGTTTGCTGGTCTGCCGGAGGCCAAGGCAAGGGGCTATCAGTCCGGGCGGTTCAGCTTCAACGTCAAGGGCGGGCGCTGCGAAGCCTGTCAGGGTGACGGAGTTCTGAAGATCGAGATGAATTTCTTGCCGGACGTCTATGTCACTTGTGAGACCTGCAAGGGCCATCGGTACAACCGCGAGACCTTGGAAATCAAGTTCAAGAACAAAAGCATCTCGGACGTTCTTGACATGACCTGCGAAGAGGCCGCCGTTTTCTTCCAGGCGGTTCCGGCGATCCGCGAGAAGATGGATGCGCTGTGCGAAGTGGGCCTCGGCTACATCAAGGTCGGCCAGCAGGCCACCACCCTTTCGGGCGGTGAGGCGCAGCGGGTCAAGCTGTCAAAGGAACTCAGCCGCCGCGCCACGGGCAAGACGCTGTATATCCTCGACGAACCGACGACCGGCCTGCACTTCGACGATGTGCGCAAGCTGCTGGAGGTTCTCCACAGCCTCGTGGATCAAGGCAACACGGTGGTGGTGATCGAGCATAACCTCGACGTCATCAAGACCGCCGACTGGATCATCGACATCGGCCCGGAGGGCGGTGATGGGGGCGGCAAGATCGTGGCCGTGGGCACGCCGGAGCAGGTGGCAAAGGTCGAGGCGTCCCATACCGGGCGCTACCTCAAGCCGATGCTGGACACAGCGAAGCGACTGGCCGCAGAATAGTCAGCAGAATAGTCAGCAGAATAGTCAGGCCGTGCGCGTCGGCGTGCGGCTTTCGAACCAGCGGAACATCAGCACGATCAGCCCGGTGATCACCATATAGACAACCGCCAGCAGCAGAAGCGGTTCGTAGATGATGAACGTGTCCTGCCGGATTCGGCCCGTCACGGCATAGATGTCCATGATGGTGATGGTCGAGACCAAGGGTGTGGATTTCAGTTGGCTGACCGTTTCTCCGCCCAAGGTCGGCAGCACGCGTTGCAGGGCTTGTGGCAGCCAGATGCGGCGGAACATGGTGAAGGCGGGCATGCCCATCGACTTTGCGGCCTCAAGCTGGCCGTGCGGGACGCCCTTGAAGGCGCCGCGCATCACCTCGCCCTCGTAACCCGCCACCGACAGCGACAGGGCCACCACGGCGAAGGGCCAGGCTTGGCGCAGGTAGGGCCAAAGGGCGGAATCCTTGATCCACGGGATCGAAGGGAAAAGGGAGCCCAATCCGTAGTAGAGCAGCCACAACTGCATGAGTAGCGGGGTGCCCCGGATGACGGTGCAGAAGATGCGGGCAGGCCAAGCCAGGTACCACGGGCCAGCGGCCTGAGCGAGCCCGATCGGGATGGCCAGCACCATCCCCACCACCATCGTCACGACCAGAATCCAGAGCGTGCGCCAGATGCCTTGCAGGATCAGCACCTGATACTTCGGCTCGGCGAGCCACGTCCAGTTTAGTGACAGCACACACCATGTCACCAAGCCAGCCGCGATCAGGATCAGCACGATGCGGTGCGGTTTGAGGAAATCCTGCATCAGCCCCTCACGTCGCGTTGGCCGCGCCGGGCCCATTTTTCAATCCGACCGATCAGCAGGGTCGAGGTCAGCGAGATCCCCAGATAAAGCAACATCGCCGCCGGATAGAAGACGAAGAAGGCCTTGGTTGTGGCAGAGGCTTGGTAGGTCGCCTTGGTCAGTTCCGAAAACCCGATGACGGCCAGAAGGGCGGTATCCTTGGTGGCGTTCAGCCACAGATTCGCCAACCCCGGCAGGGCGTTGGCGGTCATCAAGGGCAGGATGATGCGGCGTGCCACGACGACGGAGGGCATGCCCATCGCGCGGGCGGCCTCGATCTGGCCGGCAGGTACGGCGAGGATGCCACCGCGCAGAACTTCGGTCTGGTAGGCGCCTTGCACGACGCCCAGCACGACGATGCCGGTGATGATGGGAGAGATTTGCACCCGGTCATAGCCCCAGGACAGAAGCGCCTCGTTCAACAGCCCGGTGAAGGCGTAGAACAGGATCAGGATCAGCACCAGTTCGGGGACGGCCCGCACGATGGTGGTATAGACGGCCAGCAGATCCTTCAGGATCGGCCCGCCGTACAGTTTGCCAAAGGCGCCGCCGATGCCGATGCCGAAGCCAAGCGCATAGGCGCCCAGTGCTATGACAACCGAATTGGCAAGCCCGGCAAGCAGAACCGCCCCCCAACCGGGGGGCGAAAAGGCCAGAAGGTCCAGCGCAGAGGCGGCAGATAGCGCCTCAAGTCCGGTCATCATTCACCGTAGATGTCGAAGGGGAAGTACTTCGCGGTGATTGCGGCATAGGTGCCATCGGCACGCACGGCCTTGATCGCGTCGTTCAGCTTGGCCAGCACCGGGTCACCCTTGCGGACACCAAAGCCCACGCCAGCGCCAAGGATTGCCGGGTCGCTCTTCACATTGCCCGCCGATTTGCAGCAGGCCTTGCCCGCGTCACTGTCAAGGAAGGCTTGCAGCGCGATGGAGTCAGCCATCACGGCATCCAGACGGCCAGCGGCCAGATCCTGATTGGCTTCGTCCTGCGTCTGGTAGGTTTTCACTTCCTGCGCGACCGGGGCGAAATACTTCTGCGTGTAGGCTTCATGCGTGGTCGACACCTGCACGCCGACGATCTTTCCGGTCAGGCCCGCCGCATCCGGGGTGATGGTGCTGTCTTTGGCGACCATGACCATGGCGGGCGTGTTGTAGTACTTGTCCGAGAAGTCGATGGTCTTGGCGCGCTCTGCCGTGATCGACATCGACGACATGATGATGTCGATCTGGCCCGAGGTCAGGGCAGGGATGATGCCGTCCCACGCAGTGGGGGTGATCACGCAATCAAGGGCCGCCTGCTTGCAGATGGCACCGAGGAAGTCGACTTCCCAACCCACCCAGTTGCCCGAGGCATCGGGCGAGGTGAAGGGCGGATAGGGCTCTGCCGCGACGCCGATCTTCAGCGGGGCTGCCGCCACGGCGGTGCCGAAAGCCAGTGCGGCCACGGCAGCGAGGACGAGTTTCTTCATTTTGGTCTCCTTGTTGGAAAGTTGCCCCGTGGGTCTTTCTCAGCCCACGGTTTTCAGAAATTGTTTGAGACGTTCGGACTTCGGCGCGCCGAACAATTGTTCCGGCGGGCCTTCCTCTTCGATGACGCCATTGTGCAGGTAGATGACATGGGACGAGACTTCACGGGCGAACCGCATCTCATGGGTCACCAGAATCATCGTGCGGCCTTCGTCGGCCAGCCCCTTGATGACTTGCAACACCTCGCCCACCAGTTCGGGGTCAAGCGCCGAGGTCGGCTCGTCAAACAGCATCGCCTTGGGGTTCATGCACAAGGCGCGTGCGATGGCCGCGCGCTGCTGCTGACCGCCGGACATGAAGGCCGGGAAGGCGTCTTCCTTCTCTGCCAGGCCCACACGCTTCAGCAGGGCGCGGGCGCGGGTAATGGCTTCATCCTTCGGCACTTTCAGAACGTGGACCGGGACCTCGATCAGGTTCTCCAGCACGGTCTTGTGGGTCCAGAGGTTGAAGTTCTGGAACACCATGCCAAGGCTTTGGCGGGCCTTTTCCAGCTGACGCTTGTCGGCGGCATGACCGTCGGCCTTCATCAGCATCTTCTCGCCAGCAATCTCGATCTCGCCACCCGAGGGGGTTTCCAGAAAGTTGATGCAGCGCAGCATGGTCGACTTGCCCGAGCCCGAGCCGCCGATGATGGCCACGACGTCCCCTTCACGCGCCGTCAGGGACACGCCCTTGAGCACCTCAAGGGGGCCGAAGGACTTGCGAAGTCCGCTGACGCGAATGGCTATGGGCTGTGACAACCCTGAAATTCCCCGTTCCGGCATGTGGTTCCGCCGCTTCTTTTCCTGATCTGACCCAGCGGCGCAGGATTGTGCAAGCGAATAATTTTTAGCCGCCGCAGGAAGCACCTATTCCAGGTTGGTATGCCGGGCCCGCATAGATTCTAGGCTTTCCGATAGGCGGGGACGCAAGGCCAGCACCAGAAGTTCAAAGATCAGGAACATTGCCCCTTCAAAGACCGAGCCCATTGGCAGAACGGACGTCGGCGCAGTCTGATCCCGTGCCATGGTCTGCACGGGAATCACCAGCATCAGGTCGGCGGCCTTGGGATCGGGTCCGCCCGGTTCCGCCGTGATGCAGCCAACCTTTGCCCCCGCAGCCTTCGCCTGCCCGATCAGTGCGGCCACCGTCGAAAGCGTGCCCGGCCCCGAGGACACCAGAAACAAGTCCCCGGCTCCGACAGGCGGGCAGGACATGTCGCCTTGCATATGCACGTCGCACCCGAGGTGACAGAGCCGCATCGCCAGCGCCCGCATCATCAGCCCCTCGCGCCCGCAGCCATAGGCCACGATACGGCGAGAGGAGGCGATGGCCTCGACCAGTGACGCAAATTCTGCCTCGGACACCGTGGCGCACCCGGCCCGCAGTTCTTCGGCGGCGGAGGCGGCCAGCGCTGCGAGGCTCATTTCCCGCTCCAATTCACGTCGCAGCCCTGAACGGTCACGCCGTTGTGGGTGACGGGTTCGGCATTGTAGTTGATCAGGAAGGTCACATCGCCCGCCCGCCTGCGGCGCAGACCTTCGGGCATGATCTGGGTTGCCAGGCCCTCGGCGGCGCAAAGTCCTGCAAGAATGCGGTCCGCCGCAGTATCATCGGGCCAGCCGCAAAGGTAGTGCAGCTTGCCGCCCTTGATGACCGCCGGGAAGCCGTCCTGCGTGGTCTCGGTTGCCACCCCGTCCAGTTTTTCACGCCAGTGCTTGAAGGCACCGCCTTGGGTCAGCGGTACCGTCACATCCGGCGGAAAGCTTTCCACCCGCATCACCTTGGCATCAAGGCCGGGAAGATTTGGCGGCAGAGGGACCGGGATGGCAAACTCCGCCGTCTTGGAATTGGCACGGGGGCCGATGAGTGAGGTGCCCTCGAAACCCGCAAGCGCTTTCAAGAGGTTATCCGACATGGTGGCGACACCCGGTGCCAGCACCAGCTTGTAGGCCGACAGATCGCCCGTGTCTGGCGGCAGGATGTCGACATCCAGCCCCAGCCGGCGCAGGCCCCGGTACATGTCAAACGCCAGCCGGAAATAGCTGAAATCGCGGCCCTGCGGCTGCGTCGTCCAAGCCCAGTCCGAGGCATAGTCGAACACCAGCGCCACCTGCGCCTGCGTCTGCTGCACCTCTGGCATGGCGGCGAGTTCGCGGGCGACCTCTGCCACCTCGTCATGCGCGGGCGCGGCTTCGCTGTCCGGCCGCAGCAGGCCCGCATGCATGGCTTCCTGCGCAAACGGCGCCTGCCGCCAGCGGAAGTAGCAGACCGCCTCTGCCCCGTGGGCGAAGGCCTCCCACGCCCACAGGCGGGCCATGCCGGGCAGGGGGTCGGGGTTCCAGGGTGCCCAGTTCACCGGGCCGGGCTGCTGTTCCATGATCCACCAGCGGCCACGCCCCACGGCGCGATAAAGGTCATGGTGAAAGGCCTGAAAATCCGGATCGCCCTGCCGCAGGAAGTGGCGCTTGTGTTCCGGGGTGGCAAAGCCACGATCGGACAGGAAGCCGATCGGGTAGGCGTCCCAAGAGGCGATATCCAGATCCGCACCGACCGCGAAATGGTCGAAGTCGGTGACCTGGCCCATGTAATTGTGCGCAATCGGTGCTGCGGAATGGCGGCGCAGGATATCGACCTGCAGCTTGTTGAAGCTGACGACCTCGTCACTGGCAAAACGACGGAAGGCCATGACATGCGCCGGGTTCGCCTCGGTCACGGTCAGATTCGGCAGGCCGACTTCCTCGAACCCGCTGTATTCCATCGACCAGAAGACGTTGCCCCAGGCGCGGTTCAAGGCATCCACCGACTGGTATTTCTGGGCAAGCCATGTCTGAAAACCTGCCCGTGCCGCTGCGGAATAGCTAAGCACGGTCTTGTGGCAGGCATATTCGTTATCCGTCTGCCAGGCTGCGACATGGGGGTTTTTCCCATAGCGCATAGCCAGTTCCGTGACGATCTTCGCACACTCGCCCCGATAGCCCGGATGGCTGAAATCGTAGTGGCGTCTGGATCCGAAGCCCCGCGTCTGCCCCTTGTCATCCACCGCCAGCATGTCGGGGTGCTTACTGATCATCCAGCGCGGCGGGGTGGCGGTGGGGGTGCCCAGAACCACCTTCAGGCCCTTCGAGCCCAGAATCTCAATCGCCCGGTCCAGCCAGGTCCAGTCATAGTGGCCCGGTTGCGGTTCCATCCGGCTCCAGGCGAATTCGCCGATACGCACCCATGTCAGGCCCAGATCGGCCATGCGGGTGGCATCGGACTCCCAGACGGCCTCATCCCACTGCTCGGGGTAATAGCAGACGCCCAAAGCCCGCTTCATGCCAGAAACCGGGGTTCGGGCAAACCTTTGGCCACGTTTTCCACGAAGAACACCTTGCCTGCATCGGGATAGGCCGCGCGGGCCTCTTCGGACATTTCCTCCAACGCCGTGGTCACGAACAGCGTGGTCAGGTCCGGCCCGCCAAAGGCCGGGCAAGAGGTGTGGGGTGCATCAAACTTCACCTCACGCAGGTATTCGCCCGCCGGGGAATACGCGGCCACTCGGGACGAGCCCCATTGCGCATTCCAGAAATTGCCCTCGGCATCGACGGTGGCACCATCGGGGTAGATGTCGGTGCCCCTGAAGTCCAAAAACACCTCCCGTTCGGCCGCAGGCCAACCGTCTGCATCCAGCGCCACCTTCCAGACTGTCTGTTCAGCCGTATCGGCGAAGTAACCGATGCTGCCATCGGGCGAGAAGCAGATGGCGTTGGGGATCGAGACGTTGGGGTAAAGCGTGCGCACCTCTCCCTTGTACAGCCGGTAGATCGCACCCTTGCCTTTGCGGTCGGCCGGGTCCTTGCCCATCGTGCCGATCCAGAAGCCGCCTTGCCGATCCGCCCGGCCATCGTTCGACCGATTCTCGGGCTTGTCCGTCTCAAGTTCCACCAGTGTCTCTGCCGAATGGTCGTCCAGCGCGTAAAGCACCACGCTGCGCTCGCCCGCCACAAGGATCACGTCATCGCGCACCCAAGCTGCCGCCGAGACATATTGCGGGAATTTCCAAGATACTGCGTCGTTCTGGGTGCGCCCCAGCAGGCGGCTGTCGAGGATGTCGAACCACAGGAATGTCTGCCGTTCCGGATGCCAGAAAGCCCCTTCGCCCAGTTCGCAGCGGCGGTTATCGTAAATCTGGCTCATGCTTTGGCCTCATCATAGGCGGCAACGATTTCGGCGGCGCGGGTGGCGATCTCTGGGGCCGACAGGCCGGGGGTATAAAGGGCGGTGCCGATTCCGAAGCCATCGGCCCCGGCCTTGAACCATTGGGCAAAGTTGTGGGCGCCCGCGCCGCCCACGGCGTAGACTTGGCAACCTTTGGGCAGCACCGCGCGGATCGCCTTGACGCCTTCGGGGCCGATCAGGCTGGCGGGGAAAATCTTCAAGCCATCCGCCCCGGCTTTCAGGGCGGCAAAGCATTCGGTCGGGGTCATGACACCGGGCCATGAGGCCATGCCGCGCGCCTTGGTGGCGGCGATCACCTCGATATCGCAGTTGGGCGAGACGATCAGCGTGCCACCCGCATCCTGCACCTCGGCCACATCCTTGACCGTTAGCACCGTGCCTGCGCCGATCTCGGCATGGTGTCCGAAGGCCTTGGCCATCGCGGCAATCGAGGTCATCGGATGCGGCGAGTTCAAGGGCACTTCGATGCGGGTTATGCCAGCAGCGATCAGCGCCTCGGCAGCGGGGACGGCCTCAGCAGGGGTGATGCCGCGCAGGATGGCGATGAGGTTGCGGTGTTGGGTCATGCGTTCAGCTTTGCATAAAGGGCGGAGAGGCCGGCGAGGGTGCAGGCGGTGGCGTCAAGCCGGTCGGTCTTCAGTCCCTGCGCGCCAAGCGCGCGGGCGTAAGACGCCGCCAAGGCTTCCGCCCCGATCAGCTTGACCTCTTGCCCCAGCCAATAGGGCTTGGCCCCGGCCAGTTCGATGCCAATCAGCAGGCCCGACAGGCGGGAGCGGGCTTGCGGTGCGGTCAGGCCGTGCAGCAAACCTTCGGCGCGCAGCGAAAACAGCCGGGCGGCGATGCGGTCGGGGCGCGAGAGGGCTTCGGAAAGACCCTCATCAAATGCAGCGTCGTCCCAGCCCTCGGCGGTCAGGGAATGACGCAGGACGGACTGGGTGGACAGCAGGGCGAAAAGTTCGCCGGTCATGTAGGTCTGGAAAGACACCACTTCTCCGGCCGACACCTGAACCCATTTCGAATGCGTGCCGGGCAGGCAGAACACCCCGTCGAAATTCGGATGAAGGGCGAGAGCACCTGCCAGTTGGGTTTCCTCGCCGCGCATCACATCGGCGGGTTTGTCTTGGCTGAGGCCGGGTGCAATCCGCACGTCAAGCCGGGGGTCGTGGGTGGGCACTAACGTGAGACCCGCCGGATCGGTCGGCGTGCAGGGGACAGAACGGTACTTCGCCTCCAGCCAGCCTTGGCGGGCACCGACCATGCCACAGGCCAGCACAAGGGTGCGCGCGCCAAGCCATGGGGTCACAAGCTCCACCAAGGCGGCCTCAAACTCCTCGGGCTTCAGCTTGCCCATGCCTTTGGGCGACTCGGCATGATCCAGGATTTCGCCATCCCCCATCGACCATGCCCGCAGGTTTGACGTGCCCCAATCGACGGCGATCCAGTGTGCGGCCATTTTGCCCCCCTCGGTTGGGCAGAGTTTTGCCCTTTCCTTGCCGCGCGCGCAATTGCGGGTTTTGCCAAATTGCTTCCGGCTTTTGCAGATCGCTGCGGGATAAGGCATCCGGTTCTGGCCCTATCGCCAGAGAGGTTCTGGACCTAACGCGTTGCTTGAGGAAGGCGGATGATGCAATTGATGTGGTGACGGATGCCGGGTCTTAGCCCCGGTCCGATTCGCTTCTGCCAACGGCGCTTCAAGGAGACCCGAATGAACACGATGACCAATGACTTGAGCGGCGTTGTCGCAGCCGACCGTGCCCATGTCTGGCACCACCTGAGCCAGCACAAGCAGTATGAAACCATCGACCCCCGCGTGATCGTGGAAGGCAAGGGCCTGCGGGTCTGGGATGCCAAGGGCAAGGAATACATCGACGCCGTGTCCGGTGCTGTCTGGACGGTCAACGTCGGGTACGGGCGAGAGTCGATTGCCAAGGCTGTGGCCGACCAGTTGGTCAAGATGAACTACTTTGCAGGCTCGAACGGCACCGTTCCGGGCGCGCTGTTCGCTGAAAAGTTGATCACCAAGATGCCGGGCCTGAGCCGCGTCTACTATTCCAACTCGGGGTCGGAGGCGAACGAGAAGGTCTACAAGATGGTGCGCCAGATTTCGCACCGTCATCATGGCGGCATGAAGAACAAGATCCTCTACCGCGAGCGGGATTATCACGGCACCACGATCGGCACTCTGGCGACCTCGGGTCAGTTGCAGCGGGCCGAGCAATACGGCCCCTATCCGGACGGTTTCGTGATGGTGCCGCACTGCCTTGAGTACCGCAAGCAGTGGGATGTGGCCAACTATGGCGAGCGCGCCGCCGATGCGATCGAAGAAGTGATCCTGCGCGAAGGCCCCGATACCATCGGCGCTCTGGTGCTGGAGCCGGTGACGGCTGGCGGTGGCGTGATCGTGCCGCCGAAAGGCTATTGGGAGCGGGTGCAGGAAATCTGCAAGAAGTACTCGATCCTGCTGCACATCGACGAAGTTGTCTGTGGCGTTGGCCGGACCGGCCTGTGGTTCGGCTATCAGAACTACGGCATCAAGCCGGATTTCGTGACCATGGCCAAGGGTGTCGCTTCGGGCTACGCCGCGATCTCGTGCACCGTGACGACGGAAGAGGTCTTTGGCATGTTCAAGGACGATGCGGCTGACCCGCTCAGCTATTTCCGCGACATCTCGACCTTCGGTGGCTGCACGGCGGGCCCTGCTGCGGCCTTGGAGAACATGCGGATCATCGAGGACGAGAATCTTCTGGACAACACCCTGCGGATGGGGGCGCGGACGATTGCGAACCTTCAAGCGCTGATGGAGAAGCACAAGGTGATCGGCGATGTGCGCGGCGCGGGCCTGTTCTGCGGCGCGGAATTGGTGGCCGACCGGGTGACCAAAGAGCCGATGGATGAGAAGAAGGTCGCCGCCGTGGTGGCCGATTGCAACGCCAACGGCGTGATCATCGGCATGACCAACCGGTCCATCCCCGGGCTGAATAACACGCTGTGCCTGTCGCCCGCGCTGATCGCCACGGCTGACGACATCGACGCCATCACCGGCGCCATCGACAACGCCCTGACCCGGGTCTTTGGCTGAACCACGGGCCTGCGCGCCCATCTGCGGAAGCGGGGGTTTCACACCCCCGCACCCCCGTGGGATATTTGAGCCAGAATGAAAGGGGCGCGGCCGAAAGGCTGCGCCCCTTGACTTTAGCGCGCCTCGTGGGGCCAATCGTGCATCTGGAGGCCCTGATGGCAACGATACCCCCCGAAGCCTTCGTGCTGCCCGCCGCTGAGCGCGGCAGTCTGCAGCAGCGAATCCGCCAGATGGTGACCGAGGGCGTATTGTCCGGGCGGTTCCGGCCGGGGGCGAAGATGCCCTCGTCCCGGGGCTTGGCGGCGCATCTGCAAGTCAGCCGCTTGACGGTGACCTTGGCCTATTCCGAACTGGTCGCGCAGGAATATCTCGCGGCGGCGGGTCGATCCGGCTATTTCATCTCGGAAAACGCGCCTCTGGCCAGTGAGCTTCCTGCGCAGGCGGTGCGGGCCGAAGCGGCGGAATTCTCCCGCATCGCTGGCCGATTTTCCGGACGGCGCGGGGTGGATCGGCCCGATGATTGGGAGCGTTACCCCTATCCCTTCATCTACGGCCAGGCCGATGCGAGCCTGTTTGACCATCAGAACTGGCGCCTGTGTGCCGTGCGCGCACTGGGTCGGCGCGATTTTGCGGCGATGACGGCAGACTACTATGAACGCGAGGACCCTCTGCTGATCGAATACCTGCTGCGCCAGATCCTGCCCAAGCGCGGCATTGCGGCGCGGGAGGATGAGGTTCTGCTGACCATGGGCGCGCAAAACGCGCTGTGGTTGACTGTGGCCTGCTTGCTCGGGCCTGGCCGCAAGGCTGCAATGGAAAACCCGGGCTATCCCGGCCTGCGGGCGATCCTTGGCGCTTCGGGGACCGAAGTGCTGCCGGTTGATGTCGATGCCGATGGCCTGCCACCTGATGCGATCCCAAAGGGCGTCGATGTGGTCTTCACCACCGCGAGTCACCAGTGTCCGACCAATGCCACCATGCCTGTCGACCGCCGCCGCGCCCTGCTGCAGGCCGCCGGGCGGGACGGCTTTGTCATCGTTGAGGATGACTACGAGTTCGAGATGTCCTTCCTCAAGCCCGTCGCCCCCGCCCTGAAATCGCTCGATGCCGAAGGCCGTGTGGTCTATGCCGGGTCCTTCTCAAAATCCGTTTTCCCCGGCATGCGCTTGGGCTATCTCGTCGGACCGCCGGGGTTTATCCGCGAGGCGCGGGCGCTCCGCCTCATGTCTCTTCGCCACCCGCCGGGCCATATCCAGCGCACGATGGCCTATTTCCTGTCGCTTGGTCACTATGACACCCTGATCAACCGCATGCGCTCGGCCTTCCGCAAGCGCCGACAGGTGATGGAGGAGGCGATTGCCGCCCATGGCCTGTCCGTCGCAGGGCAGGGTGGCTTCGGTGGTTCCAGCTTCTGGATGCGGGCACCGGTCGATACCGAAGACCTCGCCGCCAAACTCCGCGCCGATGGCGTACTGATCGAACCCGGCCGCACCTTCTTTGACCCCGCGCGCGAGGACCGGACCCATTACCGCCTCGGCTACGGCTCCATCCCAACGGCCCGCATCGCCGAAGGTATTGCGCGGATTGCCACCGCGATTGGGTAGCCATGGGTAGGATGGGCCATCGGCCCATGCCGCGCGCCAGACTGGCCTTACGGCGGGCCACCCTCTGGACCTAAGACCCGGCAGAGCCTAGGGTTAGAAGCGCCGCAAGCCTAACAGGAGAACCGCCATGAAGATGACCACCGAAGAAGCCTTTGTCAAAACCCTGCAGATCCACGGCATCGAGCATGTCTTCGGCATCATCGGCTCGGCCTTCATGCCGATCTCGGACATTTTTCCCAAGGCGGGCATCAGCTTCTGGGACTGCGCGCATGAAGGCTCGGGTGGCATGATGGCGGATGGCTTCACCCGTGCCTCCGGCCGTATGTGCATGATGATCGCCCAGAACGGCCCCGGCATCACCAACTTCGTCACCGCCGTGAAGACCGCCTACTGGAACCACACGCCGCTTCTGCTGGTCACCCCGCAGGCCGCTAACAAGACCATCGGTCAGGGTGGTTTTCAGGAGGTCGAACAGATGGCCCTCTTCAAGGACATGGTCTGCTATCAGGAAGAGGTCCGCGACCCCTCCCGCATGGCGGAAGTCCTGAACCGCGTCATCCAGAACGCCAAGCGCATGAGCGCCCCGGCCCAGATCAACGTGCCGCGCGACTATTTCACCCAAGTCATCGACATCGATCTGCCCCGCGTCGTGGACTTCGAGCGCCCCACCGGTGGAGATCATGCGCTGACCGAGGCCGCAGCCCTTCTGTCCTCCGCCAAGTTCCCGGTGATCCTGAACGGCGCTGGCGTGGTCTTGGCCGGTGCAATCCCCTCCTCAATGGCCTTGGCCGAGCGTCTGGATGCCCCGGTTTGCGTCGGCTACCAGCACAACGATGCCTTCCCGGGCAGCCATCCTTTGTTCGCTGGCCCCCTGGGCTACAACGGCAACAAGGCCGGGATGCAGTTGATCGCACAGGCTGATGTGGTTCTTTGCCTCGGCACGCGGCTCAACCCCTTCTCCACGCTGCCGGGCTATGGGCTGGACTACTGGCCGAAAGAGGCCAAGATCATCCAGGTCGACATCAACCCCGCCCGCATCGGTCTGACCAAGAAGGTCACCGTGGGCATCGTCGGTGACGCGAAGGCCGTGGCCGAGGGCATTCTGGCACGGCTTTCTGACTCCGCAGGCGATGCCGGACGGACCGAACGGCGCGATCTGATCGGCACCACGAAATCCCGTTGGGCGCAGGAACTCGCCTCGATGGACCACGAGCAAGATGACGTGGGCACCACCTGGAATCAGCGTGCCCGCGCCTCCAAGCCGGATTGGATGTCGCCCCGCATGGCATGGCGTGCCATCCAGAACGCCTTGCCGAAAGAGGCGATCATCTCCAGTGACATCGGCAACAACTGCGCCATCGGCAATGCTTATCCCACCTTCGAGGAGGGCCGGAAGTACCTCGCCCCGGGTCTCTTCGGCCCCTGCGGCTATGGCATGCCCTCTGTTGTCGGGGCCAAGATCGCTTGCCCCGATACGCCTGTCGTGGGCTTCTCGGGCGACGGCGCCTTTGGCATCGCTGTCACGGAACTGACGGCAATCGGGCGTAGTGAATGGCCTGCCATCACGCAGGTCGTCTTCCGCAATTACCAATGGGGCGCTGAAAAGCGCAACTCGACGCTCTGGTATGACGACAACTTTGTGGGCACCGAGTTGAACGAGGGCGTCTCTTACGCCGGCATCGCCAAGGCCTGCGGCTTGCAAGGCGTGGTGGCGCGGACGATGGAAGAACTGACGGAAGCGCTGAGGAAGGCGATCGACGACCAGATGACCCATGGCAAGACCACTCTGATCGAGGCCATGATCAATCAGGAACTGGGCGATCCCTTCCGCCGTGACGCGATGAAGAAACCGGTGGTGGTCGCCGGGATTTCCAAGGCCGACATGCGGCCGCAACAGGTGTAAGATGGGCTACGATCTGGCAATCGTCGGGGCGGGGATACTGGGGCTGGGCCATGCCTTGGCCGCCTCGCGCCGGGGGCTTTCGGTCATCGTGATCGACCGCGAGACCCATGCCATAGGCGCCTCGGTCCGCAACTTCGGCTTCGTCACGGTGACAGGCCAGCAGCAGGGCGATTGCTACCGCCGCGCCATGCGGAGCCGTGATGTGTGGGAAGAAGTGGCCCCCAAAGCAGGCATCCCGGTGGAACATCAGGGGCTGCTGGTCGTTGCCCAACGGCCCGAGGCAATGGCGTGTCTTGAGGCCTTCATCGCGACCGAGATGGGGCAGGGCTGCCACCTGCTGACCGCCGCCGAGACGGCAGCCCAGCTTGGCGCGGTTCTGTCGGACAATCCGATCCAAGGCGCGCTCTGGTCCTCGCACGAACGCCGGGTCGAAAGCCGCTTTGCCATTCCGAAGCTGGCGGCTTGGATCGAAAGCCTTGGCGTGACCTTCCTGCGCAAGACCTTGGTGAAAGGGGTGCAAAAGGGGCGGGTGCTGACCACTTCAGGCGTGATCGAGGCGACACAGGTCGTGGTCTGCCCCGGCGATGATATGCTGACCCTTTACCCCGAGGTGATCGCCCGCCACCAGATCACCCGCTGCCGCCTGCACATGATGAAGGTGATGCCCGCGACCCCGATCAAGCTGCCCGGATCGGTCATGTCGGACCTGAGCCTTGTGCGCTATCTTGGCTATTCCGAACTTCCCGAAGCTGAACCGATCAAGGCCCTGTTGCGCGAGCAACAGCCGCGCATGCTGGCCGAAGGGATTCACCTGATCGTGGTGCAGGGCTCTGACGGCGGGCTGATCGTCGGCGACAGCCACCATTACGACTGGTCGCCCTCGCCGTTCCAGCGCGCGGAAGTGGATGATCTGATCATGCAGGAACTGCATCAGGTCCTTAAGGTGCCCGGCGCGCAGATCACCGAGCGCTGGAACGGCACCTATGCCTCTGGCCCCGAAACCATGATGCGCGAGGCGGTTGATGACCAGACGCGGCTCGTCATCGTCACCTCTGGCACCGGGGCCAGCACATCATTCGCCATTGGCGAAGAAACCATTGCAGAGATCTACGGGAGAGCATGATGCTGAAGGCAGCGGTATTTGACTGGGCGGGCACGGTGATCGACCACGGCAGCCAAGCGCCGATGGGGGTTTTCGTCAAGGCGTTCAAGACCTTCGGCGTCGAGATCACCATTGCCGAGGCCCGCGGCCCGATGGGCATGGCCAAGCGCGACCATATCAAGACCCTGATGAGCCAGCCGCGCATTGCCGCCGCTTGGGAGGCCGCCCAAGGCGCTGCCCCGGATGACGCCGCGATTGACCGGGTCTATGAGGTTTTCGTGCCAATGAACGTGGAAGCGGTCACCGACTTCTGCACCATGATCGAGGGCGCTGTGCCTGCGGTCAACAGGATGCGGGCGCGGGGGCTCAAGATTGGCTCCACCACAGGCTACACCCGGTCGATCATGGCCAGAGTGCTGCCCTTGGCCAAAGCGCAGGGCTATGAGCCCGACAATCTGGTTTGCGCGGGCGATCTGGCCGAGGGGCGGCCGTCGGCGCTGATGATGTACCGGACTTTTCTTGATCTGGGTGTGTGGCCGGCCCACACGGTCGTGAAGGTTGACGACACCGGTGTGGGTATTGCCGAGGGTTTGAACGCGGGGTGTTGGACCGTAGCGGTTGCGGTGTCTGGCAATGCCTTCGGTCTGAACCCCTCCGAGACGGCGGCCCTGTCGCCTGCCGAATACGCTGAGATGAAGGCGAAAGCCTATTCCGACCTGCGTCGCACCGGGGCGCATTATGTCATTGATTCGGTGGCGGATATCGACTGGGTGCTTGATGAGATCGAAGGACGTCTGTCGCGCGGCGAGCGTCCGTGACGCTTGATCCGCTGGTGCTGCCCTTCGGCATGGGGCCGGGGGCAGCGACCTTCATGGGCGTAGCAGTCCTGATCTCGGCCTTCGTGCGCGGCTATTCGGGGTTTGGCTTTTCGGCCTTGGTGATCGCCTCTTCGGGGCTGGTCACCAACCCATTGCATTTCGTAGCCGTGGTGATGCTGTGCGAGGTGGTGATGACCCTGCAAGCCTGGCAGAACGTCGGGCCGGATGTCGATTGGCGGCGGGTCGGGCTGTTGTCCTTGGGGGCGGCGGTGGGCCTTCCTTTGGGGTTGTGGGCGCTGACGTCGATCTCGGTCGATGCGGCGCGGGCGGTGATCAGCGGCTATGTGCTGCTGATGTGCGTGGTTCTGCTGATCGGGTGGAAGCTGAAGCGCCGGGTCGGAACGGCGGGCAATCTGGCGGCGGGTATCGTGTCTGGTCTGGCCAATGCGCCGGGGATGGGCGGCTTGCCGGTTGCGGCCTTCTTTGCCGCGCAGGATATGGCGGCGCCAGTGTTCCGGGCGACCTTGGTGGCATATTTCCCGGTGCTCGATATCTATTCCGCGCCGATGTACTGGTGGAATGGCATGGTGACATGGGACACGCTTTGGGCCGGGCTGATGACGCTGCCCTTGGTGTTCCTCGGCAACTGGCTGGGCAGCCGACATTTCCTCAATACCGACCCGCAGGATTTTCGCAAGTTCGCCATAGGCTTGCTGGCACTTCTTGCCACGGTTGGCCTTTTGAAATCGGTGCTCTGACATGCTTCTGGTCGTCAATGCCGGGTCGTCTTCCCTGAAACTGGCGGTCTTTGCCACCGACTTGACCCAGACCGCGCAGGCCCGGGCCGAGCGGATCGGGGTTGGCGGACCTGCCACCCATCTCGAGGCCCTAAGCCTCGGTCTGGCCGAAATGGCAGTCGACCCCGCGCGCCTGCAAGGGGCGGCGCACCGGGTTGTCCATGGCGGCGTGCATCTGACGGCGGCGACGCTTATCACGCCAGAGGTCGAGGCCGGGATTGCGGCCTGCGTGCCCCTCGCCCCGCTGCACAACCCGGCCCATCTGCTGGGGATAAGGGCCCTGCGCCAACTGGCGCCAACGCTGCCGCAATATGCCAGCTTCGACACCGCCTTTCACGTGACGAACCCTCAGGTCGCCACCCGCTACGCTCTGCCGCCGCAGGCCGAGGCGGAAGGGCTGCGCCGCTACGGCTTCCATGGCCTCAGCTATGCCAGTCTGGTGGGCAAACTGCAGGCTGCTGGAACCATGCCGCGCCGGGTTCTGGCGCTGCATCTGGGCAATGGCGCATCGCTGTGCGCCATTCTTGACGGCCATTCGGTTGCAACCACCATGGGCTATTCCCCCCTGTCCGGTCTGACGATGGGCACCCGCACCGGCGATATCGACGGCAATGCCGTGTTGCGACTGGCCGAATTGCACGGGATTGAGGAGGCGAGCCGCATCCTGAACCGCGCCTCCGGCCTGCTCGGACTGGGTGGGGCCTCCGACATGCGGGCGCTGCACGCTGCAGGCACCGATCAGGCGCGCTTTGCGGTCGACCACTTCTGCTACTGGGCGGTGCGCCACGCCGGAAGCATGATCGCCGCGATGGGCGGGCTTGATGCAATAGCCTTCACCGGCGGCATAGGCGAGAATGATGCTGTGGTCCGGCGG
>CANBRQ010000071.1 GCA_947371955.1 Paracoccaceae bacterium
TCCTGCCCATGTGCCTGACCCGGCCCGAACGCGCCCTGCGCTACGCCGCCATCGCCAGCATCGCCTCGGTGCTTGGGGGCATCTTCGGCTGGATGATCGGCCATTTCCTGTTTGACGTCATCGCGGCCCCCATCCTAAACTTCTGGCACTCCATGCCCGCGTTCGAGGCGCTGAAGGCCCAGACCGGCACCGGCACCATTCTCCTTCTCCTCATCACCTCCGGCGCCGCCCACCTGCCGCCCATGAAGGTGGTGACCATCCTCGCCGGGGCGATCAGCTTCAACCTGCCCCTCTTCATCCTCGCCGCCGTCGTGGCGCGGGGGGCCAAATTCTTCCTGCTCGGCTGGGCGCTGCAACGCTGGGGCGAACCTATCGCAGAGTTGATCCACAAACGCCTTGCCACCGTGGCCCTGATCGTGCTGCTTCTCGGCGCGGCCCTGTGGCTGGCGAAATCCTACCTGTAAGCCACCCGACCCAGCCGCCCCGACCAGAACGCCCCAACCTGAACGCCCCAACCTGAACGCCCTGACGCACCTTCCAGAACTGCCCGACCCACCCGCGGCCTCCCGAAACCGAGGTCACCCCAAAGCGAGGCCCGAATGTCCCGAACCCTCCTGATTCTCCTCGCCGCAGGCGGTTCGCTGGCAGCCCTCGCGGCAGCTTACGCCTTCCAGTACATCGGCGGCCTGCAACCCTGCCACCTCTGCTGGATGCAGCGCTACCCGCACTTCGCCGCCGTGGCAATCGGCGTGCTGGCGCTCCTGATCCCCAAAACCCTCCTCGCCCGCCTCCTGCCCCTCGCCGGTGCGGCCGCCGCCCTGACCAGCGCGGGCTACGGCTTCTTCCACACTGGCGTGGAGCGTCGCTGGTGGCTCTCCACCTGCGGCTCCAGCCTTGACCTCAAGCTCTCGGCCAAAGACCTCACCGCCCAAATCTTCGCCGCCCCCGTCGTCAAATGCGACCAGGTGGCCTGGCAGATGTTCTCCCTCTCGATGGCCTCCTGGAACATGCTCCTGTCGCTGGGTCTGGTTGTCGTCTGGCTCATGGCCGTCCGCAAATCCTGATCCCTTTCATTCAGGTCCAAATATCCCACGGGGGTCCGGGGGTGTGAAACCCCCGGCGGTCGGCCACAGGCGCGCCGCTACAAGGGGCTCGCGCGGAACCCTCCCCCCAACAGCCGCTCCCCTTCCGACAGGGCAAAGCGGTCGGTCATCCCCGCCACATAGTCGCAGACAATCCGCGCCAGTTCCGTGTCGCCCTTTGCCCCGGCCACGTCCGGCTGCCATTCGGCAGGCAATAGCCCCGGCTCGGCCAGAAACAGCGGAAACAGCCCGTCGATGACTTGGGTGACCCGCGCCCGCTCCGCCATGACAGAGGGCGCGCGGTACATCCGGTGAAACAGAAACGACCGGATCGCCTTCAACTCCTGATAAAGCGGCTTTGAAAAGCGGATCACGGTCATCCCCATATGCCGGATCTCGCCCACGCTTTTCGGCTGCGCCGCCGCAAGCCGGTTCTGCGCCACGGCTATCACATCCTCGACCATCCGGCCAAAGACGCGCCGCAAGGCCTCATGCCGCCGCCGCATCTTGTCGAGGCCCGGATAAAGCCGGTCCACCTCTTCAAACGCCGGCCCCGTGACCGGCAGGTCCATCAGGTCCAGCTCATTGAACAGCCCCGACCGCAGCCCGTCATGCAGATCATGATGCGAATAGGCCACATCATCCGCAATCGCCGCCACCTGCGCCTCGGCACTGGCATGGGTGTCCAGTTCCAGATCCCAAGCCGCATTTACCTCCGCCAAAGCATAGGGCAAAGGCCCCGCATGCTTTTCCTCCGCATTGGGCCCCCTGACCGGCCCATTGTGCTTGGCAATGCCCTCCAGCGTCTCCCATGTCAGGTTCAGCCCGTCAAAGTCGGCATAGTGCCGTTCCAGCCGTGTGACGATCCGCAAAGCCTGCGCATTATGGTCAAAGCCGCCGAACGGCGCCATCAACCGCTCCATCGCATCCTCGCCGGTATGACCAAACGGCGTGTGCCCCAGATCATGCGCCAAAGCGACGGCTTCCGCCAAATCCGTGTTCAACCCCAGCACGCCCGAGATCGTCCGCGCCACCTGCGCCACCTCGATCGTATGGGTCAACCGCGTGCGGTAATAATCGCCCTCATGCTCCACAAAGACCTGCGTCTTGTGCTTCAACCGCCGGAAGGCGCTGGAATGGATGATCCTGTCCCGATCCCGCTGGAAGGGCGAGCGGAACGACGACAGTTTCTCTTCAAACAACCGCCCCCGCGATTGGTCCGGATGGCAGGCAAACGGCGCAAGCATGTGACCTCACGAGGCATTTTTCCCGTTATACCCCACTCAAAGCCCAGTGCCAGCCGAATGCGCGCGCGCCAGATTGTGACGCGCCGCAAACGCCGGCCAAAGCGCGCTTTTTCCCCAAACACCCTGACCCAAAGATTTTTCGTCGAAAAATCTTGGCCACGCATCCCCCTTCTGCACACCCGACAGGGCAGCGCGCCCTCCCCGAAGATTTTTCGTCGAAAAATCTTCCTCCGCGCAAAGCTGCAAGTCTGCGCCGAAACATCACCCCCTTCGTGCGCCTTGAACAAAACCCCCATGGCGCTTATCTTGATCCTTCAAGGAGACCGCACATGACCCTGACCCTGCCCCCCCGCGTCACCGACCGTGCCTTTGCCCGTCTGGGTGAAATCGCAGCCCTCACCGGCCAGCACAAATCCCTGCGTGTGGCGGTCGAGGGCGGCGGCTGTTCCGGCTTCCAATACGACATCAAGCTCGATGACCCATCCGCCGACGACCTGATCCTGGAAAAAGACGGCCAACGCGTGCTGGTGGATCAGGTTTCCCTGCCTTACCTCTCGAACGCCACCATCGACTTCACCGCCGAACTGATCGGTGCCCGCTTCGTGATCGAGAACCCCAATGCCGTCTCCTCCTGCGGCTGCGGCACGTCCTTCTCGCTTTAAGGCTGGCGTCGGGCTTCCCGCCACAGGCCCGGCGTTCCGGCTCGCCTGTGGTTTATTGACCAAACCGCTGGCCAAATCCGCCCCCCGGACTAGCTTCGCCCCCTGACCCGGAGGTTTCCCATGTCCATCGCCCTCATGCTCGGTTCTGCCCCCAACGCCGTTGCGGCGCAGGACTGGCCCCGCGCGCCCTTCGACCGGATCGTGACGATCAACAACGCCTGGCGGATCCGCCCCGATTGGGACGACCTCTGCTGCCCCTGGGACTTCCCTCAGGACCGCCGCCCCACGCCCGCCCCGCACCAAAGCTTGATCTTGCAGGAACAGTTCGTCCCCGCCCAGAACCTCTACGGCGGCTTTGTCTATGCCGGCGGCACCATGGCCTTCACCACCGCCTACTGGATGCTCGCCGCCCTGAAACCCACCGTGATCGCCGTCCTCGGCTGTGACATGCACTACCCCGCCACCGGCAACACCCATTTCTACGGCACCGGCACCCCCGACCCGCTGCGCCCCGACATTACCCTGCGCTCGCTCGAGGCGAAATCCGCCCGCCTGATGATCCTCGCCGCATCCCAAGGCTGCGCCATGGTCAACCTGTCCACCGGCCCGTCCCGCCTCGTCTTCCCCCGCGCCATCACCGCCACCCTGCCCGACACCCGCCCCGCGCCCTTCGACGCGACCCTCGCCCAAGCCGCCACCGCCGAGGAAGCCGCCCTCAACTACCACGTCCCCTCCGGCCGCTACTGGGAAGAGGCCCACCGCTTCGACATCGCACGCATCGATGCGCTCGATGCGCTCTGGCTTGCCGCCGCACAGGTGACAGTCCCGGCCTGACGCGCTAACAAGGGCCGGATCAGGAGCCCGCCCCACATGAAAATCGCGACCTTCAACATCAACGGCATCAAGGCCCGCCAGCAAGCCCTGCTTGAATGGCTTGCCGAGGCGCAGCCCGACGTCGCCTGCCTGCAGGAAATCAAATCGGTGGACGAGGCCTTCCCGCGCGAGGCCTTCGAATCCCTCGGCTACCAAGTCGAGACCCACGGCATGAAAGGCTTCCACGGCGTGGCCATCCTGTCGAAACTCCCGCTCGAGGATGTCACCCGCCGCCTCCCCGGCCTGAACCCCGACGGCACCGAGGATGAACAGACCCGCTGGATCGAAGCCACCGTCATGGGCAAACGCCCCGTCCGCGTCTGCGGCCTCTACCTGCCCAACGGCAACCCGGCCCCCGGGCCAAAGTACGATTACAAACTCGGCTGGCTGGACCGCATGCTGACCCGCACCAAGGCCCTGCTGGCCCTGGAGGAACCCCTCGTCCTCTGCGGCGACTACAACGTCATCCCGCAGGCCGAAGACGCCGCCAACCCGAAAGACTGGCTGACCGACGCCCTCTACCTGCCCCAAACGCGCGAGGCGTATCAGCGCCTCCTCAACCTCGGCCTGACCGACGCGATCCGCGCCGAAAACCCCGCCCCCGGCCTCTACACCTTCTGGGATTTCCAGCGCGGCGCATGGGAGCGCAACAACGGCATCCGCATCGACCACCTGCTCCTCTCCCCGCAAGCCGCCGACCTTCTCACCCAATCCGGCATCGACAAGGCCGTTCGCGGCCGCGACAAGCCCTCCGACCACGTGCCGACATGGATCGAGCTTGACGCCTGATGTACCCCGACACCTTCTACGCCCGCACCCGGACCGACCTCACCACCCGTCCCGCCCTCAAAGGCAACCATGACACCGACATCGTCATCATCGGCGGCGGCCTCGCTGGCCTGACGACGGCCCTGGAACTCGCGCGAGAGGGCATCAAGGTCACCGTCCTGGAATCCGAGTCCATCGGTTTCGGCGCCTCAGGCCGCAACGGCGGCATCGTCTCCCCCGCCTTCGCCTGCGGCTCTGAATCCATCGAAGCCCGCGTCGGCCCACAAAAAGCCCGCGCCCTCCACCGCCTTACCATCGAAGGCGTCGAACGCCTGCGCACCTATATCAAAACCCTGAACATCTCCGAATCCGACCCGATCCCCGGCCTCCTCAACCTGCGCCGCTTCGACGAAGTCCGCGACCTCCACCAATATGCCGAGGATTTTCACCGCGACTACGGCCACACCTTCACCTACCTGACGCGCGAGGCGATCCAAAGCCGCCTCGCCACCACCCGCTATCTGCATGGCCTGGCCGACCCCAAAGCCTTCCACATCCACCCCCTGAACTACCTGCGCGGCCTCGCCCGCGAAGTGGAACGCCTCGGCGGCACCATCTTCGAACACACCCAAGCCACCGGCGCCGACCTCGGCCCGCAAAAGCGCATCCGCACACCTGAAGGCCATGTCACCGCCCAACGCGCCATCTTCGCCACCGGCGGCTACACCGGCCCCCTGATCCCGCGCCTCAAACGCGCCATCCTGCCCATCGCCACCTACATGATGCTGACCGAGGAGGCCCCCGACCTTCTCGCCCAAACCATCGAGACCCGCGAGGCCGTCCTCGACGACCGCCGCGCCTCCGACTACTACCGCCTCGTCGACGGCGGCAAACGCCTCTTGTGGGGCGGCCGGATCACCACCCGCGCCGCCTCACCCGAAGGCGTGGCCCGCGAACTCCGCAAGGCGATGCTGGACGTCTACCCGCAACTGGCGCCGCTGAAGACCGAGATCGCCTGGTCCGGCCTCATGGCCTATGCGACGCACCGCATGCCGCAGATCGGCCTCCTGCAGCCCGATGTCTGGCATGTTACGGCCTTCGGCGGCCACGGCCTCAACACCACCGCCATCGCCGGAAAAGTTCTGGCCGAATCCATCCTGAACCAATCCGACCGCATCCAGCTTTTCGCGCCCTGGGGCCTCACCCATGCCGGCGGGCCCCTCGGCCTCACCGCGGCCCAACTGACCTACTGGTATCTGCAAGCCCAGGACATCTGGCGCGAACGCCGTGCCTGACATCACGACACTTTCTGCAGACCATTTGGACGAGAACGCGCAGGTCAACCCATGACAGGTGTCTGCAAGCGCAAGACCCTGAACGTGAAACCCGACCTCATCCCCGCCGAACGGCAAGCGCAATCCGGCCCAAGCCCACAGCCCGGTTCCCTTTCACATTGGCGCAAATATCCTCGGGAAGGTCTGGAAGGGCAGACGGCCCTTCCAGCGCGGCGGCGAGGAGGGGGCGCCCCTCCCGGCCCGCGCCGATGGCTCCTCTGGGAGCCTGAGAAGCGGGCCACCCTCAGACGGGTGTCAGACAAACGGCAATCCGCCGCCCCTCGCCCAGCAGCACGTTATAGGTCCGCGCCGCAGCGGGTGAGTTCATCACCTCAACACCGATCCCCGCCTCTTCCAGCGCAGAGCGGAAGTCCGGGGCCACATGGGCGATCTCCGCCCCCGTCCCCACCAGCAGCACGTCAATCCGCCCCGCCAGCGTCAGCGGCGCGGCCCAGTCACCCATGCCACCCCAGGGACCGGCGTCCCACGGCGTCACAAGACAAGCCCCGCGCAGCACATGCTTGCCCACCCGGAAGAAGCCCGGCCCATAGCCCTCGATGGCCAGAGCCGACCCATAGGTGATCTCGGTCAACCGGATATCAGGCATCGATATTGGCGAATTCGTGATCCGCACCCTTGCCGGTCGCCTTGGGCTTGTCCGACCGGTCAAGGCCAAGGAACAGCACAAGGTTCTTGGCGACATAGACCGAGGAATAGGTGCCCAGAATGATCCCCACGAAGATCGCGAAGCTGAAGCCGCGGATCACGTCACCTCCCAGCACCAGCATCGACCCCACCGCAATCAGCGTCGTCAAGGACGTGGCCAAAGTCCGGCTCAGCGTCTCGTTCACCGACAGGTTCATGACCTCTTTCAAAGGCATGGTCTTGTACTTGATCAGGTTCTCCCGCAGCCGGTCAAACACCACCACCGTGTCGTTGATCGAATAGCCAAGGATCGTCAGCAAGGCCGCCACGATGGTCAGATCGAACTTGATCTGGAACACCGCGAAAATCCCCACCGTGATGAAGACGTCATGCAGCAGCGCCAAGACGCCGCCCAAGGCGAACTGCCATTCGAACCGCAGCCAGATATAGGCCATGATGCCCAGCGAGGTGAAGGTCAGCGCCTTGATCGAAGACCAGACCAGCTCGCTAGACACTTTCGGCCCCACCGTTTCGACCGAAACGATCTTCAGTGCGGGGTCCATCGCGGTCAGCGCGGTCTTGACCTTCTCCATCCCCGCATCGTCGATCTGCTCGGCCCCCTTGGGCGCAGACAGCCGGATCGCCGACACATGCTGATCGGCGCGGAAGGACGGGTCAAACACCTCGTTGATCGCCACATCGCCCAGCTTCAGGCCTTCCAGCGTTGAACGATACAAAGCCGTATCAATCACCGTGGACGAATCCGTCCGCAGCGTCGTGCCACCCTTGAAGTCGATGCCGAAGTTCAGCCCCATGACTCCCCAAGCCACAAAGGACAGCACCATCAGCAGCATAGAGCCGCCAAAGGTGATCCACTGATGCTTGAAGAAGTCGATTGTCGTATGTTCGGGTGCCAGTCGCAAACGCCATGCCATGATGGTTCTCCTTACACGATCAGGGTCTTGGGCTTGCGCCAGTTGAACCAAACTTGGATGATCAGCCGCGTCACATAAAGTGCCGTGAAGACCGAGGTGATGATGCCGATGGCCAAGGCCACGGCAAAGCCGCGCACAGGGCCAGCGCCGAAGAAGTACAGAACGATCGCCGTGATCAGCGTGGTGACGTTGGCATCGACGATGGCGCTCATCGCGCGTTCATAGCCAAGTTCAATCGCCCGCGCCGGAGTCTTGGCGTGGCGCAATTCCTCGCGGATGCGTTCATAGACCAGCACGTTGGCGTCCACCGCCGTGCCGATGGTCAGTACCAGACCGGCGATGCCGGGCAGCGTCAACGTGCCCCCGATCATCGACAGGATGCCGAAGATCATGCCCATGCTCAGCACCAGCACCACGTCGGCGATCAGGCCAAACAGGCCGTAACTCGCCAGCATGAAGGCACCGACCAGAACCATGCCGACCACCGCCGCCACCTTGCCGGCATCAATAGAATCCTGCCCCAGTTCCGGGCCAACCGTGCGTTCTTCAAGGAACGACATCGTCGCAGGCAAAGCCCCCGCCCGCAGCAGCACAGCCAGATTGGTCGAGGCTTCCACGGTGAAGTTGCCCGTGATGATGCCCGACCCGCCGGTGATGGCGGTCTGGATTGTCGGGGCCGAAATCACCTGCTTGTCCAGCACGATGGCGAACGGCTGGCCGACATGCGCGCCGGTATATTCCCCGAACTTGCGCGCTCCGGTCGTGTTGAAGCGGAAGCTGACGGCGGGGCGGCCATTCTGATCGAAAGACGGTTGCGCATCCACCAGATCGTCACCGGTGACCACCGGAGCCTCTTCGACCACAATGAACTCACCCGGACGGTCGGCCGAGGGCAGCAGCAGATTGCCCAGACCCGGATTGGCCGTCTTGTCGCTTGTGGTGCTGACGACGGTGTTGAAGGTCAGCTTGGCGGTGGTGCCGATGATGTTCTTCAACTCTTCGGCAGAGCCGATGCCCGGCACTTCGATCAGGATGCGGTCGGCCCCCTGACGCTGGATCGAAGGCTCCCGCGTGCCCGCCGCATCAACCCGGCGGCGGATGATTTCCAAGGACTGCTGCATGGTGCGGTTGTCCGTCGCGGCCTTTTCGGCATCCGACAGGGTCACGACGATGTCAGACCCATCGGCTACGACGTTCATGTCCTTCTGCCCGGCACCCGTCAGACTGACCACGTTTGAGGTCAGGCTCTGGATCTTGGCCAGTGCCGCCGCCATGCCATCGGCATTGGTGATGGTGATCCGCAAAACGCCATCCGGCGCAGGCTTGCGCTTGACCGGACCCGTAGCATCGCGGACGTCCTTCAGGGCGTCGCGCGCTTCGGGCCAGAAGGCGTCCATGCGCTGCTTGTAGACATCGTCCAGCTTCACCTCGGCCAACAGATGCGCGCCGCCGCGCAAGTCGAGGCCAAGATTGACCAGCGAAGATGGTGCCCAGGACGGCCACTGATCCAGTGCGGCCTGCTGTTCGGGCGTTGCCGCCACCCCAAGCTTGGCCGCCTTGGCAATCGCCGTCGCCGCGTCGTTATGGGTTTCAACCCGGGAATAGAACAGGTTGGGCGCTGCCAGGATCAGGCCAACGACAACGACAGCCCAGATCGCCAGGCGCTTCCAGAGTGGGGTTTCCAGCTGCATGTCGGTCTCAGGAGGTCGCAGGTTCGGTCTTGGACATCACCGAAGTGATCGTGTGCTTGGCGATCTTGACCTTGACGCCTTCGGCAATCTCGACCTCCAGCACGTTGTCTTCGCCCACCTTGGTGACCTTGCCGATGATGCCACCGCCAGTCAGCACCTGATCGCCGCGCCGCACGGCCTCGACCATCGCCTTCAGGTCCTTCATCTTCTTCTGCTGCGGGCGGATGATCAGCATGTACATGATGCCGAAGATCAGAACCAAAGGCAGGAAAGAGGCAATGCTGGAGCCTGCAGCCCCCATCGGTGCGCCCGCGGTCTGGGCATGGGCGGCAGAGACGAAAAGATCGGTGAGGGTCATGTTTCAGTCCTTTGAGGGGGAGCACTCTCCCCTTATTTTGCCGCGCACCCTACAGAGGCCCAGCCCTATGCGCAAGGCAGGGTCCAAGAGGGGCAGATGGGCAAATTGCCCATCCTAACTTCGGCAAATGTCGGTTCAGGTGGCCGGAATCAAGGCCGGTCCCGGGGATTTTCCCCTGGCGCTGCGGCCCGGGGTCTGCTCAGGCCCGGGCTGTGACCACCAGTGCCTGAATCCGGCCCGCAATCGGCCCCGTGCCGAAGCGCAACTGCAGCGCCGCTTCGGCACGGTCGGTCATCGCGTCCAACCCGTCGGGACTGCGCGCCAGAATCTCCATCCGCATCGGTGTCCCTGTGCAAAGCGCCACCGCCGCAGCCCGGGCCGAGGGGGCAACGCTTTGCCGCGTCACCGTCTCGACCGTCACCGAGCTGAAGCCCGCCTCGGCCAGATCGGCCCGGATCAGCGCCTCGTCATGATAGCCGTGCGGGACACGGGGAAAGAAATCCGGCGGATTGTCGGGGTAGCTGGCGAGGATCGTCTCCCAGACCGTGGCGGTCACCTCGTTATGGGCCAGATGATCCCAGGCGTTGAACAGGAAGGTCCCGCCGGGCTTCATCACCCGAAGCGCCTCGGCATAGGCCTTGGGGCGATGGGGCAGGAACATCACGCCAAACTGGCAGAGGACCACGTCGAAACTCTCATCCGGGAAGTTGAGGCGCTGGGCATCAACGACCGACCATTCCAGCCTTGCGTCCGGCGGCTGCATGGCTCTTGCCCGCTCCAGCATGGGCGGGTTGAGGTCGCTGACGACATAGCGCGCCTCTTTGGCCAGAAGCGGGGCCAGCACCCGCGTCACCGCCCCGCTGCCCGCTGCGGTCTCCAGCACGGAACCGGGGCGAAGGGCCGCGACCCGCGCGGCCATATCCTCGGCATAGGGGTGGAAGATCAAAGGCACCATGAAGCGGTCATAAATCTCGGGCACCGGGCCAGTGAACTGCGTGTCACGCTCTGCCATGCTGAAACCTCTCGGCTAAAATGATGGGGCCAGCCTCTGCCCCTCGGGCCCGCGTGACAAGCCCCAACATGGGCCCAAGGCCCATCCTACCTTGGGCCTTGGGCAGCGCGGCGGGCCTCGGCAGGGGTTAAGCTTTCGTTAAGCCCGCGTCCCGCATGTCGGTACAGATGCCATACGGAAAACCGACGCAAATCCGACGGCGATCCGACAGCAGGCCCCGCTGGCTTTCCGGCTTTTCCAAACCGTTCGGATCAGGCATATGGGTGCCACGTTCTGACCTGAGGTAGCATCATGCACGACATCCGCGCCATCCGTGAAAACCCCGCCGCTTACGACGCCGCCTGGGGGCGTCGCGGGTTGTCTGGCCTGTCCGCCAAGGTGCTGGCGCTGGACGAAGCGCGCCGCGCCAAGATCCTCGCGTCCGAGACCGCCACCGCAGAGCAGAACCGCGCCTCCAAAGAGGCCGGAGCAGCCAAGGCCCGTGGCGATGACGCCGAATTCTCCCGCCTGCGCGCCTTCGTCACGGACAAAAAAGCCGAGATTCAAAGCCTTACTGATGAAGCCGCCGCCGAAGACAAAGCCCTGCGCGACCTGCTGATGAGCCTGCCCAACCTGCCGCTGGACGAGGTCCCCACTGGCCCTGATGAGTCCGGCAACGTCGAGATCCACCGCTGGGGCAGCCCGCGCAATTTCGACTTCACGCCGAAAGAACACTTTGATATCAAGGGCGTAGTGCCCGGCATGGACTTCGCCACCGCTGCCAAACTTTCGGGCAGCCGCTTCGTCGTCCTGAAAGGTGCGGTCACCCGCGTCCACCGCGCACTGGCGCAACTGATGCTCGACACCCATGTCGAAGAGCATGGCCTGACCGAAACCTGGACCCCGGTTCTGGTCAAGGAAGACGCGATGTACGGCACCAACCAACTGCCGAAATTCGCCGAGGACAGCTATCAGACGACCAACGGCTGGTGGCTGATCCCCACCTCGGAAGTCACGCTGACCAACTCGGTCGCAGGCGATATTCTCGATGAAAATCAACTGCCTATCCGGATGACCGCCCATACCCAATGCTTCCGCTCCGAAGCAGGAAGCTCAGGCAAGGACACCACGGGCATGCTGCGCCAGCACCAGTTCGAGAAGGTCGAGATGGTGACGATCTGCACCCCAGAAACCGCCTTGGCCGAACACGACCGCATGACGAACTGCGCGCAAGCCATCCTCGAAAAACTCGGGCTTCCCTACCGCACTATCGTGCTTTGTACAGGTGACATGGGCTTTGGCGCCCAGAAAACCCACGACCTCGAAGTCTGGCTGCCCGGCCAGCAAAAATATCGCGAAATCAGTTCGGTAAGCACCTGCGGCACCTTCCAGGCCCGCCGGATGAACGCCCGATACCGCGCCCCGGGCGCCAAGCCAGAATTCCTGGCCACCCTGAACGGCTCCGGCCTCGCCGTTGGCCGCTGCCTGATTGCGGTTCTGGAAAACGGCCAGCAAGCCGATGGTTCCGTCGACCTGCCCGTGGCGCTGCACCCCTACCTCGGCGGCAAGACCCGGATCGCCGCCGACGGCATCCTGGCCTAAGAAAGGGGGGCCTCGGCCCCCCTCGCGCAAGCGCTCACCCCCCGAGAGTATTTCAAAAGGAGCAATGGAAAGAACCACTTACCCCTTGCTCTTTGCGTAAATACTCCCGCCGGAGGCGCGGCCGAGCCGGTTGGCGGCACGCCAGAGGCGAGATCAAAGCAATGCGCGAAGCGCTCAATTTGCTTCAGGTCCAGTCGAGCACGACCTTGCCGGACAGGCCTGAGCGCATCACCTCGAAGCCCTGCACGAAATCCGCCGCCTTGAAGCGGTGGGTGATGACGCGGCGCACATCCAGCCCGTTTTCCAGCATGGCGATCATCTTGTACCAAGTCTCGAAGATTTCCCGTCCATAGACACCCTTGATCGTGATCGCCTTGAAGACGATCCGGCTCCAGTCCACCGGCGATTTGCCCGGCGGAATCCCCAGCATGGCGATCTTGCCGCCCATCACCAGACTGTCGATCATCTGATCCAAAGCCTGCTGGTTGCCTGACATTTCCATCCCGATATCAAAGCCTTGCGCCATCTTCAGGCGACTTTGCACCTCGCGCAGGTCTTCTTTCGCCACGTTCACCGGCGTCACATCCGCGACCTGCGCGGCAAGCTCCAGCCGGGCCGGATTGACATCCGTGATCACCACATGCCTCGCCCCCACATGCCGCGCCACCGCCGCCGCCATGATGCCGATCGGCCCCGCCCCGGTGATCAGCACATCTTCGCCCACCAGATCGAACGACAGCGCGGTATGCACCGCATTGCCCAAGGGGTCGAGGATCGCGCCAATGTCATCGTCAATCGCATCCGGCAGCGGCACCACGTTGAAGGCGGGCAGCCGCAGGTACTCCGCGAAAGCGCCCGGTTCGTTAACACCAATCCCCCGCGTCGCCGGGTCCAGATGGAACCGCCCGGCACGGCTTTGACGCGACAGCTTGCCGATCAGATGCCCTTCGCCCGAGCACCTTTGCCCAATCTCAAGTCCTTGAACCAAAGCGCCTTTCTCGACGATCTCACCGGCAAACTCATGCCCCGTGACCAGCCCGACCGGCACCGTCCGCGCGGCCCATTCGTCCCAGTTCCAGATATGGATATCCGTGCCGCAGATGCCGGTCTTTTTCACGCGGATCAGCACATCCTCCGGCCCGATCTGGGGCAAAGGGCGATCTTCAGCCCAAAGACCCACCTCAGCCGCTGATTTCACCAAAGCCTTCATGACAGCACCCCCACCTCTCGCCCAGCCTCGGCAAAGGCCGCCAGCCCGAAATCCAGATCCCCCCGCGTCAGGGCCGCGTTCATCTGCGTCCTGATCCGCGCCAGCCCCCTCGGCACCACCGGGAAGAAGAAGGCCGAGACCATGACACCCCGCGCATCCAATGCCCGCGCGAAAGCCTGCGCCAAAGGCGCCTCGCCGATCATCACCGGCACGATCGGATGGCTGCCCGGCAGCAGGCGAAAGCCAAAAGCCTCCAGCCCTGCCCGCCAATATTCCGCATTATCAGAAAGTTGCGTCCGCAGGGCGTCGGCCCCCTCCACGATATCCAAAGCCGCCAGCGCCGCCCCCACCACCGCCGGCGGCAAGGCGTTGGAGAACAGGTAGGGCCGCGCCCGCTGCCGCAGCAGGTCAATCACCGGCTGCGGCCCGGCAATGTAGCCGCCCAAAGCCCCACCCAAAGCCTTGCCGAAGGTCCCGGTCAGAATGTCCACTTTCACCCCCGCCCGCGCTGGGGTCCCCCTGCCCTGCGGCCCGACAAACCCCGTCGCGTGGCAGTCATCCACCATCACGAGGGCGCCATAAGCGGTGGCGAGCCTTGTCACCTCGGCCAGATTGGCAAAGGTCCCGTCCATTGAAAAGACGCCATCCGTCGCCACCAGAATGAACCGCGCGCCGCCCTCGCGCGCAGCGTTCAACTGCCGCTCCAGATCGTCCATGTCATTGTTCTGAAACCGAAACCGCCGAGCTTTCGACAGCTTGATCCCGTCGATGATCGAGGCATGGTTGAGGCTGTCCGACACCACCGCGTCCGCTTCTCCCAGCAAGGGCTCGAACACCGCCCCATTGGCATCGAAGCAGGCGGCGAACAGGATCGAATCCTCCATCCCGAGAAACGCCGCCAACCGCTGCTCCAAGTCCCGGTGCAGATCCTGGGTGCCACAGATGAAGCGAACCGAGGCCATGCCATAGCCATGACTGTCCATCGCCGCCTTCGCCGCCGCGATCAGCCGGCGATCATCTGCCAACCCGAGGTAATTGTTGGCACACAGGTTCAGCATGCTGCGCCCGCCGATCCGCACCCGCGCCCCTTGCGGCCCCTCGATCAATCGCTCGCGTTTCATCAGCCCCTCGGCCTCGATCCCGGCGAGGGTCTCTCTCAGATGCTCCAGAAAGTCTGACATGACGGAATCTCCTCCGGTTTAGCGGAATATCCTGCAAAAACGTTCAAATGTCAATATAACGGATACCCATCCGCTCAGCCGGACGCACCTCTTCATCTTGGCCCAAATATCCCACGGGGGTGCGGGGGTGTGAAACCCCCGCCGGATTCAGCTGTCCTGAACGATCAGAATAGAGCGCGCCGCGCCGTTCAGGGCATAGATGGCATGGGGCCGGTCGGCCGGGTAGCGGGCGGTATCTCCGGGGCCAAGGTGGCTTTCCTCGTCGCCCGAAACGACACGGATCTGGCCCTCGATCACCGTCAGCTGCTCGCGACAGCCGGGCGAATGCGGATCGCTGACCAGTTCACCGCCCGCGCCGAAGGTCAGGTCGTAGACCTCGTGCTCGCCCACAGCCTCGGCGGGCGACAGAATGCGGATCACCAGGTTCAGGCCGCGCCCGGCGATGATCGGGGCGGCCTCGGCACGCATGACGTCGATGCCGGGAGCGGGGCGCCCTTCCAGAAGGCCCGCAAAATCAACCTGTAACGCCTGGGTCAGGTTCCAAAGCGTCGCCACGGTGGGCGAGGATTCGCCGCGCTCGATCTGGCTGACCATGGACCGGCTGACACCGGAAAGCTTGGCCACGGCATCCAGCGACAGGCCACGCGCCTTCCTCGCCTCGCGCAGGGAGGCGGCCAGTCGGTCGTGGATGTCGGAGCGGGGATTCATGGGGCCATATGATCCCACAGGGTGCCCCGCCGTCAACGCCTTGGGCAGGGGGCAGATGCCTCCGGCGGGGATATTTGTGCAAGTATGAAAGGGCTCAGGTGCCGCAGAAGGTGACGTAGCGGCCAAAGCCCGTGGGGGCGGGAAGCGTGAAGGCCTCGCGGCCGGCTTCGGGGGCAAAGGGGTCTTGCAGGGCTGAGAGCAAGGCCGTGAAGGGGGCGAGGTCACCGGCGGTAGCGGCCGTCAGGGCCTCTTCGACCTTGTGGTTGCGCGGGATCACAGCGGGGTTGGCAGCGCGCAGGCGGGTGGCCGCGTCGGGGCCAAGGCGGGCGCGCCAGCGGGGCAACCATTCGGCCAGCAGGTCCGGCTTCGGCATCAGGGCCAGAAGGGCGCCTTCGCGCCCCTCTGCGGCGTCCACAAGGCGGCGGAAGGACAGGGTCCAGTCCGCGCCGGTGATGGTTTTGAGGAAGTCATCCGCCAGCACGCCATCCTCTGGCGTCATATCCGGCAGCGCCAGTTTGGCGCGCATCACCGCTTCCCATGCTTTGCGGTAGGCTGGGGCGATGGCCTCCAGCCTGTCGTTGGCGATGTCTACCGCGCGTGTCTGGTCAGGGTCGATCAGGGGCAGCAAAGCCTCGGCCAGACGGGACAGATTCCAGGCCAGAATCAGGGGCTGGTTGGCATAGGCATAGCGCCCGCCCCGGTCGATGGAAGAGAAGACCGTGCCCGGCGCATAGGCCTCCATGAAGGCGCAGGGGCCGTAGTCGATGGTTTCCCCCGACAGCGCCATGTTGTCGGTGTTCATCACGCCATGGATGAAGCCAAACCCCATCCACTGCGCAATCAGCGAAACCTGCCGCGCCGTCACCGCATCGAACAGGCCAAGCGCATCATCAGGGTCGAGGTGGGGATAATGGCGGGCGATGGTGAAGGCGGTCAGGGCCTTCAGTTGCGCCACGTCCTCGCGGGCCGAGAAGAACTCGAAGGTGCCGACGCGGATGTGGCTGGCGGCTAGGCGGGTCAGGACAGCGCCCGGCAGCTTGCCGGTGTCGCGCCAGATGGTTTCCCCTGTCGCCACAACCGCCAGCGAGCGCGTGGTGGGCACGCCCAAGGCCGCCATGGCTTCGGAAATCAGATATTCCCGCAGCATCGGCCCTACCGCCGCCTTGCCATCGCCGCCACGCGAGAAGGGCGAGCGGCCTGAACCTTTCAACTGCAGATCAAAGCGCCCCTTCGGAGTGACCAGTTCGCCCAAGAGGTGCGCGCGACCATCGCCCAGTTGCGGCGAAAAGCCGCCGAACTGGTGCCCGGCATAGGCCAGGGCGATCGGGTCTGCGCCGAGTGGCAGGTCCGCGCCCGAGAACCAGCGGGCGGCGTTCTCCTGCAACTCTGCCACGTCAAGGCCAAGGTCGCGGGCCAGCGCCTCGTTCAAAACCAGAAGGCGCGGCGCCGGGGCCACGGCAGGCCGGTCGCGCACGAAGGTACCCGGCAGATCGGTGGCGTAGGAGTGCTGGAAGGACAGGGTCATGGCGTCTCCTTTTCCCAGATATGGCGTCTTCACGCCGAAGGGGCAAGTCCGGGCCTGCAGGACGCAGCCATGTCGGCAGAACCCCTCACCGCAGCGGCGCATCTTATATGTGCCCGAAGCCGCGCTTCAGCGCGGCTGCCTTGCCTGCGTGGGGAATTGGTCGGAGTGAGAGGATTCGAACCTCCGACCCTCTGGTCCCAAACCAGATGCGCTACCAGACTGCGCTACACTCCGTACCTTTGGTGTGCTTAGCTGGATTCGCCGGCGAAGAAAAGCGCCCGACTGCATGGCGGGGCAGAATTGCTGGGTCAGTTGGTGCAGGACCACGCGGCCTTGGCCGCATCAAGCGCCGCCGCGCGCAGCTCAGCCCCCGGAGCGATTCCCATACGAGCTGCAAGACCACCATTGATTTCAAGGACATACTGCACGCCCTCACCACCATCCAGCGGCGTTAGGTCACCCGGAATCGCATCGGAATGCACCACCGTCACGCGGCCCGTCTGGTCGGCAAAGATGATGTCCAGCGGGATCAAGGTGTTCTTCATCCAGAAGTAAGCATGTTCGGGCGCGGAATAGACGAACAGCATCCCGGCCGAGGCGGCCACGTGGTCACGGTCCATCAGACCATGCTCGCGTTCCGCTGCAGTGTCAGCGATCTCGACCGTGAAGCGGGCCTGACCGCCGGTCCAGCGCAGTTCCACCGCGTCCGGCGCGCAGGCCGCGCCTGCCGGAGCCGCCGCAGACAGAACCGCAACCGCAATCAGCTGCGACGCAAAGCACCTTCCCATGACACCACCTGAACGGCCATCCGGCCCCGTTTGCCTTCCATGATGCGCAAGCACACCGCTTCGCCCGCCTGAAGGTCGGCAAAGCCCGAGACCCTCAGCACTTCCACATGCACGAAAACATCTTCCGGCCGCCCGAAGACATTGGCAAAGCCAAAGCCCTTATCCTTGTCGAACCACTTCACCCGCGCCGGTTCCAGCGCCAGATCGGTATAGTCTTCCGGCACGCCGCCGTCTTCCTCGGTCAAGTTCAACTGCACACCCGGCGGCGGAGCGATCTCCAGCACTTCGACGGCCTGCTGCCCGCGCGCGGTTTTCTGCACCTTGACCGTGATCGCCGCCCCATCGGATACTGAGCTTTGCCCGAAATTCCGCAGCACATTGGCATGCAGAAGGATGTCGGAGCAGCCCTCATCGGCCACGATGAAGCCAAATCCCTTGCCGGGATCAAACCACTTTACCCGTCCCTGAATGGCCAAGGGCGCCTTGTCTTCGTCTACCATAGTGCGCGGTATTTTCCGGTGTAAGTCTCGCAAGCACATGCATGACTCGAACAAAAACGAACATGCAAGAGGCAAAGATAGGAAACCGCGCGCGCCTATCCAAAGGAATAGATTTAACCCAGTGATAAAAGCTTGCCTCAGGGATTGAGCCGCGCAACGGACCAAGGTCTGAGAGAATCTTCCCGCGTCCACCGGAATCGGTCATGCAGGCGGAAAGCGCCGTCGGCCCAGAATTCGATCTCGACCGGCGTGATGCGCAGACCGCCCCAGAACGGCGGGCGCTTGGGATTCGTGCCGTGCTCCATCGTCACCCGCGCCACCTCTGCCATAAGTGTCCCGCGCGAGGCGAGGGGTTGCGATTGCTGGCTGGCCCAGGCCCCCAGCCGCGATTTCAGGCTGCGCGAGGCGTAGTAAGCATCCGCCGCCGGGCCATCCTCACGCGTGACCAGCCCGCGCACCCGGATCTGCCGGTGCAGCGATTTCCAGTGCATCACGAAGGCCGCCTTGCCCGCCCCTTCCGCCTCTTGCGCCTTTTTGGAGCCGTAGTTGGTGTAGAAGACGAACGCCGCAGGTTCGATATCTTTGAGCAGCACCATGCGCACGTTGGGCATGCCATCCTGATCCACGGTGGCCAGCGCTATCGCATTGGGGTCGTTGACCTCGGCGGCTTCCGCCTCGGCCAGCCAGGATTTGGCGAGTGCGAAGGGGTCGTCGCCCGCGAAAATGCCTGTTCGGTCCATGTCATGCTTCCTTTTCGTCACACCGAGCCCCGCCCTTGATGGAAGCGCCGCTTTCGCCTACACCGGGCCCATCGAATAGGGTGGCTGGGGAAGACCGAATGTCAACTGGACTTATGGCGGGTAAACGCGGGCTGATCATGGGCCTTGCGAACGACAAATCCATTGCCTGGGGCATTGCCAAGACCTTGGCCGACCACGGCGCAGAGATGGCCTTCTCCTATCAGGGCGAGGCGCTGAAGAAGCGCGTCGATCCGCTGATCGCCTCAATCGGCATGTCCGAAATGGTCGAATGTGATGTGGGAAGCGAGGCGTCGATTGACGCCCTTTTCGCCCGGCTGGCGGAAACATGGGGCAAGCTGGACTTTCTGGTGCACGCCATCGGGTTTTCTGACAAGGCCGAGTTGCGCGGGCGTTATGTCGATACGTCGAAGGCGAATTTCGCCATGACGATGGATATCTCGGTCTATTCCTTCACCTCGGTCACCCGCCGGGCGGCTGCAATGATGACCCAAGGTGGCAGCGTGCTGACGCTGACCTATTACGGTGCCGAAAAGGTCATGCCGCATTACAACGTGATGGGTGTCGCCAAGGCTGCGCTTGAGGCTTCGGTGAAGTATCTGGCCGAGGATCTGGGCAAGGACGGCATCCGCGTCAACGCGATCTCTGCCGGGCCGATCAAGACGCTGGCCGCATCGGGCATCGGCGATTTCCGCTATATCATGAAGTGGAACGAACTGAACTCTCCGCTGCGCCGCAATGTCGATCAGGAAGAGGTCGGCAAGGCTGCCCTGTACCTTTTGTCCGATCTTGGGTCGGGCACCACGGGCGAGAACCTGCATGTCGACGCGGGCTATCACGTTGTCGGCATGAAGGCGGTCGATGCGCCCGATATCGACGTGGTGACGGGGCGCAAAGAGGGGCAATGACTCTTGCAGCCTTCCTGACGGTTGCCGTGATGCATCTGATGGCCGCAATCAGCCCCGGCCCTGCCGTGCTGATGTCGGCCCGCATCGGCCTGACCGAGGGCCTGCGCGCCGGGTTCTTCGTGGCCGCCGGCATAGGCGTTGGCGGAGTAGTCTGGGCAGCGGCAGCGCTGTTCGGGCTCAATCTGGTGTTTCAGGCGGCACCCTCACTGCTTTGGGCCTTGCGGCTGGGTGGGGCGGCTTACTTGCTGTGGATGGCATGGGGCCTCTGGCGCGATGCGGATCAACCGATTGTGGCGGGAGAGGCCACGGCCCCGCGCGGGGCTTTCGCGGCCTTCCGGCTGGGGCTGTGGACCCAACTGTCGAACCCCAAGCCTGCGGTCTTGTTTTCAGCCATCTTTCTGGGAACGGTGCCACCCGGTACCTCCTCTTGGGTCTATGCCGCACTGCTTTTTGTTGTATTCCTGAACGAAACCTTGTGGAATTCCGCTGTCGCCCGGATTTTCTCTTTCAACC